>JBJTQN010000134.1:0-5060 GCA_046075665.1 Armatimonadota bacterium
ATTCTAAATGACTCAGATGCGCGTATGCGTAAGTCAATTGAATCTGCACAGGCTGATTTCAATACACTTCGCGCAGGTCGTGCCAGCCCTGCGATGCTTGATGGACTTCGTGTTGACTACTTCGGCCAGCCAATGCCGGTAAACCAGCTAGGAACGATTGTCTCGCCTGAACCAAGAGTGCTCTTAATCACTCCATGGGATTCCAGCGCGCTTCCACTGATTGAAAAGGCCATCATAAATTCCAGCCTAGGGCTGAATCCTAACAATGATGGATCAACGATCCGCTTGAACATCCCGGCGCTCACACAGGAACGCCGTAAAGACTTCGTTAAACAACTTAGTCAAAAGACCGAGGCAGCTCGTGTGGCGTTGCGCAATATCCGCCGCGACGGTATCGATGCTGCCAAGAAGGACGATGAGCTTACCGAGGACGATGTAAAGCGCGTAGAGAAGGACATCCAGAAAATTCTGGACAAGTTTATGGGCGAGTTGGATACGCTAGCGAAGTCCAAAGAGCAGGAACTTCTCGAAGACTAGCCAACTTCCCTGTTTATACGCATGAAATCCCCGATCAACATTTCGTTGATGCGGGGATTTATTTTTGCGTCATATCCGGGGTAACCGCTGTAAGAGGCCAGCCCCACCAGTTCGAAACAGACGCTTTACAAGCATTTCTGCTGACAGCAAGCACATCGGCATACCAATTCCCGGGTTAGTACCGGCTCCTACAAAGTACAGGTTACTAACCTTACGGCTTCGTGCTGGCGGTCGCATAAAACTAGATTGACTCAACGTATGTGCCTGTCCACCCAGCGCATTGCCAAGCCAGGCACAGTAATCATTGGTAAAGTCCTCACCACAAAAAAAGCGCTGGACAACGACACGACCCTTGATTCCGTCGATGCCAAACTTGGTTTCTAACAGATCAAACAACCGTGCTGTACATTCGGCCTTTCTCTCAGTTGTCCACTCAAGTCCGGTGGGACAAGGCATCAGGATGAAGAGGTTTGTATGTCCTGAGGGAGCGACGGTGGAATCGGATTTGCTTGGACAGGAGATGTATATGCTGGGATCCGTAGGAAGGGATGTGCCATTAAACAGCTCTGAAAAGCTCAGGTCCCAGTCGGTGGGGAAGAGCAATGTATGATGTTCCAGCTTGGGGGCATCGCCAGTGATTCCCAGGTATAGAATCGCCGCACTGGGAGCTGGTCGCTTGTTTTTCCAGTAATTCTCATCCAGGCTCTGCGAGTTCTTTGGCAATAACATCGTTTCGACATGATGGTAATCAGCATTGGCCACAATGACATCGGCTTCTAGAACACTGCCGTCAGCCAAGGCTACCGACTTTGCGGTTCGACCATCAACATTGACAGATTGGACATGGGCGCCTGTTGTAATTCTGCCTCCGGCTATGGTGATGATAGTTGTCATCGCCGTTACTATCGCTCCAATACCACCATCCGGGTAGTGAACCCCCATGGCGAAGTCTACATAGTTCATCGCCGAAAAGACACCTGGTGTCTCCTTTGGTGCATTTCCAAGAAAGAGGGTTTGGTAGGCTAAAAAGCGCCTAACAGTGTCATTCTTGAACCATTTTGATAAGTGCTTTTCCATAGAAAGCAGTACAGGCAAACCCCAACCATCCCGCATCGTGGCAAGCGTCATGTAGTGAAAGAAGGTGTCTGCGTTCCGTGCAATAAACGACCTCAAACTACGATCATAGTGACTCTTACTCGTCCTGATATAAGCATCCAGACTTTTACTGCTGCCTGCATCAAACTGATCCAATGTTGCCCCATCACGAACTGTGTCCGAATACATGTCGACTGGGGAGTCTCTCCCGGGAAGGTAGACACGATATGAAGGTGAGAGACGCTTGGTTGGAAGAACATCATTGATGTCCCTCCCACAAAGGTGAAAGAAGTGCGCAAACACATCTGGCATCAGATACCAGGACGGCCCCATATCAAAGCGGAATCCAGCTTCGCTCCAAATCCTGGCTCGTCCACCGACAGTTGCGTTACGCTCCAGCAAGTGTACAGATAGACCACAACTTGACAACAGGGCCGCCGCAGCGAGACCACCAAATCCACCACCAATGACGACAACCTTGGATGATTTGGTGAGTTTCACTAGTGACTTAGCGCCAATCTACGTCGACCAAAAATCATTAGTTTATGCGCGGTAGATGTTTGTACACGCCCTTTGAACACGTTGTAGTCAGCAGCTTCAATGCGGTCCAGGATTGCCTCGTAAATATCAGCAGCAAGAGCAACCCCAAACTGACAGCCTGGAGAAAGATATCGAATGCCTGATCGACCATCTTGATACAGGGCGCGTGTAATAGAAACTAACTCACGCATTGCTGCCCGCCAATGCTCATCTGAAATCTGATGAACAATGGCATCATGGGATGAACCAAAACGGTGCAATATTTCGGATGGGATATAAATACGACCCCGTTGGTCATAATCTGCTTGCACATCGCGCAGGAAGTTCGTCATTTGGAATGCTTCGCCCAAGGCACGCGATGTCGGGATCGCATCAGGATGCGTTGCACCACATATTAGCGCCATCATTTCACCGACAACACTAGCACTCCCATGCATGTACGCAGAGAGTGAGGAATATGAATGATAGCGCTTGACACGCGTATCGCTCAGCATTGCCACAAAAAAGTCGTCTACAAGGGAGCGGGGCATGTTATACCGGCGCATAACATTACGCATCATGCGAAAGGCGGGATGGCAGTCATAACTCTCAGATTCGTATGCCAGATGCCAGTTTCGAATCCATTCCTGTAAGGCAGAAGTTGCTTGATCATCATTGAGGTTCTGCTCATCAACAATGTCATCTGGTAATCGAACAAATGCGTAGATTGCGTACGTAGCATCGCGAACATCTTTTGGAAAGAACCGTATACCGGCGCTAAAGCTCTTTGCATGCTTGTGCGTGAGTGCTTTGGCATACCGCAAGTCTTCATCCCAGTTACTATAGGATTCTTGTCCGTGGATCAATGAAAGAGAAGGTGCCACATTTTGCTCCGATGCTTTATACGACGAATAACACGCATAGAAGAGGTCTGGTTCCACAAAGTTAACAAAAAACGCCTCCTTGGCGATGCCAAGGAGGCGTCTAGATTTCTAACCGATACCTGTTTAACCCTTGCTCGGGCAGCTCCCGCAACCACCGGTAATCGTTCGCCCTTCGGTATCATCTTCAACTGAGAACGATGAACCACATCCACAGGACTTTACTGCGTTTGGATTGTCAACTTTGAAACCACCGCCCATAGCTGTGGTCACATAATCGACAACGGCACCTTTCAGATACTTGATATCCATAGGAGCAAGAATGACTTCAACACCGCTGGTGGAAAAGACTTCATCACCCTCATCGATGCTCTCATCGAGGGCCAGACCATACTGGAGGCCGCTGCATCCACCGCCTGCAACATACACGCGCAAGCGAACTCCATCCGGATTGCCCTGCTGTTCAAGGATATCCATAACTTCCTGTGCCGCACGCTCTGTCAAAGAGAGTGGGCAGGAGCTGTCCATTACTTCCGTCGATACTTCCAGTGCGATAGACATACAATCATTCCCTTGATTAACATATGGAATACTGCCGCTCACGGCAGTAATGCATAGGATTATACCGAATCACCGACTCGGTTGTTCCGTAATTATGCAAATATCCTACCGAACTGCCGGTCGATTAAGTAGTGGCTGAAAAATCCACATAGGCATTCCTGAGACTTTCCAACCAGAGCTCACAATTTGCATCACTTGGCATACGCCAATCGCCCCGGGGAGACAAACTACCACCGCTTCCAACCTTCGGGCCATTAGGGATACAGGTCCGCTTAAATTGGTTTTGGAAGAACCGCCTAATAAACAGCTCGAGCCAGCGCATCAGTTCTTCAGGGCTATACATTTCACCCCACGCCTGAATCAGGAGATAATAGACCTTTGCTGGGGAGAATCCAAACCGCGTGATGTAAAACAGTGTGAAGTCCTGGAGCGCATACGGACCGACCTTTGCTTCCGTACGCTGTGATGGTGCAGCGTCATCATCATCGCCCGGAACCAATTCCGGTGATATCTCCGTCTCGACGATGTCCAGCAGGACTCGACTCAGCTCAGGAATACTGCGCTCGGCATCAGCAAGCCAGCGAATGAGGTACTGAATTAGAGTCTTGGGGACACTACAATTCACGGAATAATGACTCATGTGATCACCTACACCGTACGTACACCATCCGAGCGCCAACTCAGATAAGTCACCAGTCCCAATAACGATGCCACCAATATGGTTTGCTAACCTAAAGAGGTGATTGGTACGTTCTCCAGCTTGGACATTCTCAAATGTCACATCATGGACCGGTTCGCCATTGACAAATGGATGACCTATATCCTTGAGCAATTGTGTACAACTGGGTCGAATATCGATCGTTGATGCATCCATGCCGAGCAGAGACATCAGGGAATTAGCTTGCGCAAGCGTTCGAGCCGATGTGGCAAATCCGGGCATGGTCACAGCACTGATTTGGTCACGTCGCCAGCCAAGCGCATCTGCAGCACGGCAACACACCAGTGCGGCATGCGTCGAATCAAGTCCCCCTGAAATACCAATTACCATTCGCTTGACGCCGGATGATCGCAAGCGTTGGACGAGTCCAGCTACCTGAATCTGGTAGACTTCCTCACAACGCTGGTCACGCTGCTGATGGTCTGTCGGGACATAGGGAAACTGTGGGATGTGGCGTTTTAGCGGGAGGTTGTTTCCAGATAACCGAGTGCCCACAAGAATCACCCGTCCGGTGGTAGCTCCATCAAAGGTATGAAACTTCAAGCGGTCGTGCTGTAGTCGGTCGACATCAACATCGGCAATTGTCAATGCCGGTGACGTGTCAAGCCAAGTTTGATGTTCAGCGAGTAATGTTCCATTCTCAGAGATGATGCAATGGCCATCCCAGGCAACATCATTCGATGACTCTCCCGTACCGCCAGATGCATAGGCATAGGCGCAAATAAGGCGGGCAGAGTGGCTGTTTACAA
>JBJTQN010000135.1:0-5195 GCA_046075665.1 Armatimonadota bacterium
CGAATAGGAACGTAGCGGCATACTGCTCTCGCTGAATCATTCCAGCTACGCCTGCAGCATACGCAAACTGCTGGTTTGAGAGGTAGCGGACATCATCCGATGAGAACGCATCCCCGCGGCCAGCTTTGTTATATGCAGAGCTGATCGCATCTTCCGCAATCGGCAGCAAGGCAGCTTCGTAGATTGGCATCTGGACCTTGGTGCCATAACGTGCGGCAGCAGATGCGATATTAGTACAGATGGCAAGAGCCTGGAGGGTAACGACATCGATACTGCCAAGTCCTGATGACAAGAGGATTCCCCGTCCCATCTCAACCGCACGTCCAACGGCCTCTTCAATCGCAGTTAAACCTGGGATACGGCGGATGAATAATTTCTTGCCTCGCTGTGCAGCGATGACTGTCCAGACGATTACCGCCGAGATGACAATCAGGATTACACGGGCTGGCCATGTTGCATGGTTCATTTAACTGGGAGCCTCTCCTCGGGAAACATCCTTACGACCACCGGATTTCAGGACGGTCAGTTCTTCGATTCTTTGTATCAGACATTCGACTCCATCCCTCGATGTCAACAGCAGCTTTGCCTGTTCCATCCTTGCCAATCCAAAAAGCGGACCAAGAATCGGAGTCATAACTACAACGCCCGCACCCATAGTATGAGCGAGCGGTCGGTGCATGTCCAATGCCAAAATTGCAGGTACCGATAAACCCCGCTTGACGACAAATTCCGCCAGCGACTGGATCAGTTCCTCGCGTTCCTCCGCCGGGAGCTCATCCTCTGATAGTGAGAACGCATTGCGAAGGTTCATATCGCCAGACCCTCACGCATTCGATTCATGCGATCCGCAATCACTGCTCGCACTTCAGCATCGTTTCCGCGCGGGGTAATCCGAATGCCGCGAAATTGGTCAAGACGACTTGGAATACGAATGGTGGTTACGAAAAATCCATCCCGACCTGCAGATGCTCGACGAATATCATTCCAGGCAATATGCCGATTGAAGAAGGGAAGACACTTTTGCGAGATTCCACTGTCATCAATAACATACGTGACAGGAAACAAAAACTCGCTCATCGCGCTAGTCAGGGCAACCAACGGCAATATCAGAGCGGCTGGCACAGGAAGAAAGTACCACCAAGCAAGCATCGCAGCTCCGTAACCAAAGAGGACAAGGAATAACTTCGCCGGCATTTCTTTCGCCAGATGAATGGTCCATGTCAACCCGCTGGAATCCGACACAGCATCCTGCGTAGGAAGACCAAATCGGTTATTGTCAGCTTGCTGGCTTTGCCCTGCGGCGCAATTATAGGATGTAAGCACATCGGAGTCAACGCAAACCGGTGCTTCCTTCAGGATTCCTTAATCACTACCTGTAGAATAACTGACATGCGTAAATCTGTAGCCATCCTTGGCTCTACCGGTTCGATTGGGACGCAAACGCTTGATGTCATTGACCGTATCGGTGATTCACACATCAATGTTACGCATTTGGTTGCCAATCGACGCTCTGCTCTTCTAAATGAGCAAGCCCGGCGCTTCCCTCAAGCGAAAACCTTCGCTGTACTTATCGATGGACCAGGTGTCCTCATTGATGCCGTGATGGACCCGCTTGTTGACACGGTTGTAATCGCTGTCAGCGGAGCCGCCGCCTTGGAAGCGACCATCGCCGCCTGTAAGCGAGGTCTCAGAGTTTGCATCGCTACGAAAGAAGTCCTTGTGGCAGCAGGAGAGTTGGTGATGCAGGTTGCTCGTGACCATGGCGCAGAGCTTCTTCCGATTGATAGTGAACACTCGGCCCTATTCCAAGCCATTCAGGGGTACACACCGGAAACAATCGACCGGATGCACCTGACAGCTAGCGGCGGCCCGTTCCGTACATGGACCGCAGAACAAATCAGCACGGCTACGATTGAAGATGCGTTGAATCACCCAACATGGAAAATGGGTGGGAAGATTACGATTGATTCTGCATCGATGATGAACAAGGGACTTGAGATAATTGAAGCCTGCTGGCTGTACGGTATCCCGGAAAGACGTGTCGATGTCGTCGTGCATCCGCAATCGATCGTCCACTCGTTCGTTGAGTTCACAGATGGCTCGCTGCTGGCGCAAATGGGATACCCGGATATGCGACTGCCAATCCAGATTGCACTCATACACCCAACCAAACTGGACTCGGGTATTCCGCGTTTGCACCCAACCAAAATGGGTACACTCGAATTTCACGCTGTCGATGCTGCAAAGTTCCCTGCGCTGGAACTTGCGAGGCAGGCAATGCGTACTGGCGGTACGGTTCCCGCTGTGATGAATGCTGCGAACGAAGCTGTTGTGGCAGGCTTCCTTGCTGGCAAGTGTACGTTTGCACAAATGCATTCCATTGTTTCTGAGGCAATGGAAGCAATACACCCGATGGATCCGATGCGTTTGATGGACATTTTGGATGTCGATACACAGGCCCGGGCCTATGTGACATCGTGCTTGGAGAGACACTTTGGCGCTTCTTAAATCGATGTTTTCTTTGGCGATGCTTGAGTCAGCGATCTCCTTCGTTGTCGTCTTTGCTATCCTCGTCGTCTTTCACGAGCTGGGACACTTTCTCGCCGCACGTGCGTTCAAAATGCCCATCCTCGAGTTTGCTGTAGGCTTTGGACCGAAAATACTGACGTTGGCACGGAGGGGCATTCTCGAATACACCGTTCGTTTGTATCCACTTGGCGGATTTGTGAAGATCCGCGGGATGGAGATTGAGGAAGAGTCGTCCGAGACGGAAGAGAAGCCATCCAATAACGAAGACAGCTTCAATAAACGTCCCGTTCATCAACGCTTTGCCGTTATTCTTGCTGGACCGCTTGCATCCCTCCTCGTCGGATATTTGGGGTATGTTCTGCTGTTTGCCGTTTACGGCAAGCCATCGATGACCGCCCAAATCGGACAGGTGATGCCAGGTAAGCCAGCTGCTGTTGCCGGCCTGAAAGTCGGAGATAAAGTTGTTTCCATCGATGGCAAACCCATTACCATCGAAACCCTTGTTCCAACCATTGATGCGAGCAAGGGCAACCCGATGGATTTTCTGGTGGTGGATGCGACTCGGGTTGAGCGCCACATCGTTGTGAAAGCAGAGAAGGATTCCAGCGCTGGCAAAGATGTTTACCGCATTGGTGTTCGACCGACATTTGTGCTCGAGCCCTGTACCTTTGGCGCTGCCTGGGTCGAGGCTGGGTCTACAACCATGCAATATGGCTCGAAACTCGTCTCGATTGTCAAAGCGGGTAAGACGAAGGATGCCGTCGGCGGTCCAGTTGGTATTGCCCAAACGTTTTATGCACTTGCAGGAACCGGGGCGCAGACGCGAATTGAGCTGTTAGCAAGCCTCTCACTATCACTCTTCATCTTCAACATGTTCCCGATTCCAATTTTGGATGGTGGTCACTTGGTCTTGTTGACGATAGAGGCGGTTCGCCGCCGTAAGCTTTCTGCCATCAATATGCAACGCGTGTATCTTGCCGGAGCCGCGGTAATGGGCATGCTTTTCCTTACGATAATGTGGAATGACATTGTCAAGCTCATAGGAGCGAAATAAGCATTCCGGAACTCCCGCTGATTACACAAAACCCCGCAGTGGCACGACAGCCACTGCGGGGTTTCATTATTCAACCGACGCCAGAATTATGCGTGCTCTGTTACCGGTTTCAGATCATGTAGAAGCCTTTGCTTCAATGCTGATATGTGTTCGATTGCCTTTGCGATTTCGACCGAATCAACACCATCCACGCCGCGCTGCTTGACCTCAATCACTCCCGTTGCCAATCCCTTGCCGACAACGACGCGAATAGGGCATCCCATAAGGTCAGCATCCTTGAACTTGACGCCAGCCCGCTCGTCACGGTCATCAAAGTACACATCGACCCCGGCAGCCTTGAGGCCTCGGTATAGCGAATCGGCGGCTTCGTACTGTGCATCATCCTGCCGAGCGGCGACGACAATAGTAACCTCAAACGGTGCTACCGATATCGGCCAGATAATGCCATCTTTGTCATGGCTTGCTTCGACTATCGCAGCGAGGGAGCGGCTCATCCCAATCCCATAGCACCCCATCTGGATCGGTTGGAGCGTCCCTTCCTCACCAGTGACATCCAGCTGCATTGCCTTGGAATATTTATCTCCAAGTTTAAATATGTGGCCGATTTCAATGCCACGGGTCGTTCTCATCGTGCCTGCAGAACACATCGGACAAGCATCGCCGTCCTCAGCAACACGGATGTCGGCGGCTATCGTCCAGGTGAAGTCACGGCCAGCAGCGACTCCCGTGATATGGAAATCCGCCTTGTTTGCACCCGTGACAGCGTTCTGTAGCACTGTCACCGCATGGTCTGCATACACGGGAACGCCACTTAGTCCAACCGGACCTGCAAAGCCCACGGGAGCGCCGGTAACAGCGGTTACCATTGCCTCCGGCGCGAGTTCCAGCTCCGTTGCTCCAATCAGGCGTGAAAGTTTTACGTCGTTTACCGTATGGTCACCGCGAACGAGGACAACAACAGGCTTTCCATCCGCAGAATAAATCAGCGTTTTGATAAAGCTGGATGCTGCGATCTTAAGTAAAGTGGATACGTCATCGATTGACCGTGCATTTGGTGTGTGGACATCGGTCAGCAAACCTGCAACTGCTTCACTGTCCGCGGCAGGAGGGTTGACTGGGCACTTTTCTGCATTTGCAGCGTAGGAACAGGAATCGCAGCTCAGAACGGTATCCTCACCTGCATCTGCCAACGACATGAACTCCTGATTGTCCAAGTCGCCAATCGCACCTCCATCGGCATCGACAATCAAGTAGCGAAGCCCAATACGCTGGAAGAAGCGTTCGTATGCTGTGCGCTGCGCCTTATAGCTGGTGTCCATTGTGCTTACATCCCGGTCAAAGGAATACGCATCGAACATCAGGAATTCCCGTGTACGGATGACGCCGCCACGTGGCCTCGGTTCATCACGAAACTTTGTCTGCACCTGATAGAGCATCACTGGGAGGTCACGCCACGACCGTAGCTCCTGACGAGCCAGATCCGTGATGACTTCTTCATGAGTAAACCCAAGCGCAAAGTCAGCCTTGCGCCGGTCCTGCAGCTTGTAGACGACATCGAGGCCCCAACGTCCGGTTTCTTCCATCAGTTCCTTCGGAACAAGTGTTGGCATCC
>JBJTQN010000136.1:0-2646 GCA_046075665.1 Armatimonadota bacterium
TCCACCCGTGGACGAGTGCCGAACCCATTTTGCCGCAACCAATCACTGCGATGTTCATAGCGTTATGCTACCGCGGTACGGAACCAGTTTTTGGGGTCGGGGTTAGGTTCGACTGATGTTAACACGCATGCCAAGCACCACGTTATGGGATTGGTCAATCACCAGAGAAAAAATAAGCTCCGGGGACGATCGTCCATCCCCGGAGCGTTGAGTATCGACAGATAACCATTATATCGATGTACTGCGTTAGAGCATATACCGTGCCACGATGTTCACTCCGTTACGTATTTTTCTGTTTAGAGAGCTGCGAGTGCTGCGTCGTAGTTTGGCTCATCGGCGATTTCAGCGACCAGCTCGCTGTGAAGGACCGTGTTATCTTCGCTTAGGACGATGACGGCACGTGCGGTGAGGCCGACGAGTGGTCCGCTAGTCAGCTCGACACCGTAGTCATTGAGGAAGGATGCGCCGCGCATCGTCGACAGGTTGTGGACATTTTCAAGACCTTCAGCGCCGCAGAAGCGCGCCTGCGCAAACGGGAGGTCGGCGGAGATGCAGAGGACGACGGTGTTGTCGAGCCCGGATGCGAGGGTATTGCAGCGGCGAACGGATGCGGCACAGGTCGGGGTACCGATGCTGGGGAAGATGTTCAGGACTTTGCGCTTGCCGGTGAATGTCTCGAGTGTGGCATCGGAGAGGTCCTTTGCGACGAGAGAGAATGCAGGTGCGGTGGTTCCGTTAGCTGGAAAGGTGCCTGCGACATCGAGGGGATTGCCCTTTAGCGTGACTGTGCTCATGTAAGTAGCTCCTGTGAACTGGGATGTTCGCCGGGATTATGACAGATGGAAAGCTGTTTTGTACCGGTGTGGTCGATTTTCTGGGGTGATGATGGTGTAGCGACGGAAGGTCGGGTGCATAGAGGTGAAAAAGCCCCCGTGGTGCGATGTAGCACTCGGGGGCTTTTCCGTAGATGTTGGTGCGGATTACAGTCCGCGAGGTGCACCTGTGGAAGAACTTGGTGCGCCTGCGGGCCCGGATGGCCTTAGCGGCTGTGCATCTGAGTGGTCGATAGTGACTTGGACTGTGCTTGGCGTGAAGAGCCAAACGCGATCGGAGACACGCTCGATGTAGCCATTGACGCCGTAGGTAACACCGCTAAGGAAGTCAGTGACTTTTTCGGCGGTGCGTGCCTGGCACTTCTCGAAGTTTACGAGCTGCGGTGCGCCTGCACGGAGGCGATCGGCGACCTTCTGGGCATCATTGAATTCGTAGACGGTCATAATCGTGATGGTCTGTTCTGGATGCGTCGTGATGCGGACACGATCCTTGGTGCCGATATCGTAGATGCGGCCAGTTGGTCTCTCAGAGGAAACCTCATCCAAATCGTCATTGTTGTGACGCAAACCTGCGAAGAAGCCCTTTACGCGGTCGACCACGCTAACACGTGGGCCGTCGAACTCTTCGTCGTCATAATCCTGATGGTACATCCTCTAACTCCTCAACTAACCATCGGTCTCTCACCGAAAATCGCGGTTCCAACCCGAACCACTGTTGCCCCTTCGGCGATTGCCAGTGGAAAATCCCCTGACATCCCCATCGAGAGGACACCCTGACACTGCGCCGGCAGTGCATCGTGCAGCGCCCGTACCGATGCAAACGCTTTACGCGTCGCATCCGCTCCAATCCCAGCGGGCGCCATGGCCATGAGGCCACGAAGCTGCAAGCCGGGTCGCTGCATCACCAAATCCACAAGAGCCGGTATCTCGGCGGGAGCACATCCACTCCTGCCATCCGCCCCTGTTAAATCAACTTGAAGCAGTACCTGAATAACCTTCCCCTTCCCGCTTGCCGCATCGGACAATGCAACTGCGAGCTTGGCCCGGTCAACCGTTTGGATGACATCGAATGTATGCGCGGCAAGCGCGCTTTTGTTCGATTGCACCCCACCGATGAGATGCCAGGTGGCATCGGTCATCGCGCCCAGCTGCGCCCGCTTGTTCGCTGCTTCCTGCACATAGTTTTCGCCGAAGTGGCGACACCCTGCGTTGTAGGCTTCCAGCACGCGTTCAGCGGGCTGGTACTTGGAAACAGCAACCAGTTGGATGCATTCGGGAGTTCTTCCGGATGACTCCGCGGCCCGTGCTAGCTGGTGTTTCACCATGTTTACACGGTCTGCGATATTCATTCTGCTTAACAGTGCACATGGTACACAGGACTGTCAAATGTTGTCAATAAAGTCACAATCTACACAGTGACATTATCGGGGTTTTGGATGTTGGATTCACTAGCAGGAATGTAATGTAGACATCAGACACCTGTATCTTTCCATTGGAGGACACCGCGTACCGGAACCGGATACGCCGCGCAAGCACAACATCCAATGCCACTCGATAAATCTGCCAGCCGCGGGCGGACACGGCGGTCCGCCCCTAACCGGAGCTTTTACATCTAATAGTCAATGACATTGTCAATCAGCAGAAACGTACCGTGCGGAGCGGCGTGTTCGATGGAGGCCGGAGGCATAAACGACTGGGGCAGTTAGCCAAACGGACACAAGACAAAAGGATGCATTCCCGCGATTGCGGGAACCAAGCTCCCGGTGGAGGTTGGTGGTCATCCCGGTCGTCTCGGTGACGGCCGGAACCGGAT
>JBJTQN010000137.1:0-3411 GCA_046075665.1 Armatimonadota bacterium
ACCGCGCTGCGAAATGCCATTTCGAACGCAGGCGCTGCCGATCACCTCTTCGTCGCAGCCGCTGGAAATGATGCATTCAATATCGATGGCATGTCGATATTCAGGAGCTATCCAGCGTCCTACAACCTTGCCAACCAGATTAATGTGGCTGCAACTACTTCCACTGGAACAATGGCATCGTTCTCAAACTATGGCTCAACCAGCGTTCACGTCGGCGCGCCGGGAAATGCGATTGTCAGTACATATTCAACAACCGTCGCGGGCTCAACCGGGTATGCATCTTTGAGTGGTACATCGATGGCGGCCCCACACGTAACGGGTGTTGCTGCGCTGCTTCGTGGCCGGATGCCAGGTTGGACGGTTGCACAAGTAAAGTCGGCGATTCTTAGCACTGTAAAGCCGTTGAGCAGCTTGTCAGGCATAACCGTAACGGGTGGAACTATCAGCGCTTTCAAAGCACTTCAGACGACTATTGTCGAGTCTATTCCTCCTGTTGCGACGGCGACCCGTTCCATTGCTGCCGGAAACCTTGGCTGGAACAATGCTGCGGTTACCTTGACGATAACGGCTACCGATGAGCAGGGTGGCAGCGGCGTTCGCGATATCCGGTATACCGTAGGCGCAGCGACGACCACCGTCGCGGGTGCAAGCGCTACAGTGTCTTACACCACGGATGGCATCCGAACCGTTAGCTACTTGGCAACGGATAACTCTGGTAATGCAAGTACGGCACAAACCGAGACCATCAAAATTGACCGCACGTTGCCGGTAACGGCTGCAAGCGTTACCGCAGACAGCACGCTGATTACGCTGTCGGTAACGGAGACCGGTTCGGGTGTTTCTGCAACGTACTACACCGTGGATGGCGGTGCGCAGCAGATATACAACGGTGGCATTAACCTTGATGGTGGAACCCATACCATTACCTATCGGACCGTGGATATTGCGGGTAATACGGAGGCAGCCAAGTCCATTTCGGTACCTGCTGGCGTATTGTCTTCGGTGGCTGTGAATCCAACCGCTGTGAATGGTGGTACCAATGCTACTGGAACTGTCACGCTTGCCTCACCTGCTCCGACGGGTGGAATCTTGGTTAGCTTGTCGAGCAACAGTGCATCTGTGACTGTTCCGGCAAGTGTAACCGTGGCGGCTGGTGCATCCACGGCGACGTTTACTGTAACCACGAGCGCAGTCAACGCCGCGACGACAGCGACGATCACTGCTGTGGCGGGAACCGTTACAAAGACGGCGACGTTGACGGTCAATCAGGCTCCAGTTACGTTCAGTTCCCTGAGTTTGAACCCAACATCGGTGCGCGGCGGAACTAACTCAACAGGTACGGTGACACTTAGCCATGCATCTACAACAGCAACGACTGTGACGCTTCGTTCAAGCAGTGCGAATCGTGCAAGCGTACCAGCATCGGTGACGATTCCAGCAGGGGCTACATCGGCGACGTTTACCATTACAACGACGACGGCGAACCAGACCCGCACGGCGACTATCACGGCGGTTGGCCTTGGGACAACACGTACTGCCACACTGACGATGACCCGCTAGCCTATGGATTGGACAGCTTGCCCCTCGGATTCCGGGGGGCTTTTTTGTTGTTTTCTGAATGTGAGCGAAGTTGGCGGACCGAACCGTTCACTACGGTTGGATACAAACAATAAGCCCCCCGGTTTCCCGGAGGGCTTATATACATCGACAACTAACGAGAACTATGCCAGATCCAAACCTCGGAACGTGCCAGTGCTCGTGGCAAACTTGTCGGATTCGATTCCCATGCGCTGCAGTACATTGACAAACAGGTTTGGCAGCGGATAGTTGCGCTCACGATCGAATGCCAAATGCTGGCCATGCTTGAAGCCACCACCCGCAAAGATTACCGGCAGGTTGGTCGTAACGTGGGTGTTCGCATTGCCCATGTTACTTCCGTAGAGAACCATCGTTCGATCGAGCAATGTGCCATTATCCTCTTTACGACCCTTTAGGTCGGCAATCAGATTTCCAAGAAGTTTCATATGCTCGCGGTCGATGCGTTCGAGATCCGCCATCTTTTCCTTGTTACGCCCATGGTGCGAAAGGTTGTGATAGCCATCCGAAACAGCGTGCCCTTCGACCTGAATCGCAGGTGAATTGACGCTATCAAGCATCAAGGTGATATTGCGTGTGGAATCCGTCTCAAATGCCATCCGGGCCATGTCGTACATCAGACGAACCTTATCCATATACTCCTTTGGATCCTTGGGGTCAAGTGGCATTTTGTCCTTGGCGATAGGACGCGGTTTGTTCTCCCATTCCGCACTCTGAAGCATCCGCTTTTCAAGGTCACGCACACCCGTCAGATACTGATCCAGACGCTCGCGGTCTTTCGAACCGACTTGCCGCTGTAGGCGCTTGGTTTCATCGGCGACGGTGTCCATGATGCTCTGTCCGAGCGCCAGACGCCGGGCCTGTTCCTTGCGCTCTTCTGTCGAGCCCCCAAGAAACAGTTTTTGGAAAATAACACTTGGAAGGACATCACAAGGAATCATCACGCCGCCCGCCGTCCACGAGAGACTTGTCGAACCACGTGAGACGTTGACGCCAAGCGTCAGGCTTGGGAAACGCGTTTGGTGCCCGATATGCTCTGCCATGTACTGATCCAGCGAGATCGTATTGCGGAAGCCACCACTGCTCGGGTGCGGTGCCGCCGTCAGGAAACAGATATCTGCAGGGTGGCCCGCATCGACATCCGGATGCCAAACGCCACTCATCACCGAAAAGTCATCCCGAACATGCGCCATATGCTCGAGGTAGGGCGACAGCTTATAGCCTCTCCCTGTGGATGATGCATCCGGGAAGAAGTACTCAGGAAGCAGTCCCAAGTTGTTACAGACTCCGAAGAACCGGCGTGGAGGATTCTTTTCTGCAGATTTGTCAAACGCAATCGCTGGACGCATGGCATCCAGTAAAGGCAATCCCAAGAGGACACCTGCCCCCTGCAGCAATGTCTTCCTTGACATCGCACGATTCGAAAGGATATTCACTGTTTTCATAGATTTTCCCAGCTTTCTTCGAACCAACGGAGTTGTCGCGTTCAACGCACCGTTGCTATAAACGCCGCTCCCCTTACTTATTTCGGAATAACCGGCTTTGAATCAGACCCAGAATAAGGGATTTTACTCCATAGTTCGTTGGCTTGGCACGGTCAAGAATTGATTCGACTTCCGCCCTATCGCCGAATCGCACCGGAGCTCCCGTAGCAAAAACAACCAGCTGATTGACAAGGTTTCGCGCCAGCTGTCGATCATTCGTTGCCAACAGTTTCTTGAGTCCCCGAATATCGGCGAACTTACGACCATCCAGCAGCTGACCACTTGGATCTACCGGCAAGCCTGCATGGAAGGTAAACGGTTGACCATTTGG
>JBJTQN010000138.1:0-8533 GCA_046075665.1 Armatimonadota bacterium
CATTTATTGAGATTGTGACTGCAGACACACGGAGCAATGGGCTCAGCGCGATGCATGTCAAAGTCTGGGATGCGCTCGCAAAGGCCGGAAATCTGAGGGATTCAGACATGACGCGGGTCCGTGGAAGTTACCTACGACTGATTAGTGAGCGGGGGACACGGATGCCAACTGCCCTTCTGCAGGCCACGCAGCGCCAGCAATGTGGTCTTGCGGCTTGGGACCGGGATGTTGAGCGCCTGGTAAAGGGAACGGGCAGGGACCAGGTCATTGCCGCACTAAAGCGAATCGAAATCGCGATGCCAACCGTGTTTACAACGGGCGGTGGGGTTGGGATAGGGTAATTTGTAGCTGTGAAGAATTTTCAACGAATTTCGCTGGTTGCCGGTCTTGCCACGGTGGTTCTGGCTGGATGTACACAGACACCTCAGGTTGCGGGAAAGCCCGGGCAAACGCCAACGGTGAATGTTGCCGCAAGTGGCGCCGCCTTTCCACAGATCAAAGATCGTCGTCCGGCTCCAAAGATTGCGGTTTCGATTGACAAGGCGGAAACAGATGCTGCCAATGGCGGCTCAAAGCGAGACCTGGGGCTTGTGTATTACAGCACGGGGGGCTTCGCTGCGGCGCAGAAGGCTCTCGAGGATGCGGTTGTTCAAAAGGACTCCGATGGCCTTGCGTGGCTGTTTCTTGGCTATGCGGCAATGGGAAATGGCGATGTTGACCGTGCGGTAGAAGCGCTTACACGGGCGGGAAATGCAAAGGATTTGACATCTGAGCAGCGTGCAGCCGCCCTTGCGGAGCTTGGCACGGTGCATTATCAGGGCTTGAATGAAGACAAGCAGGCCAAGGATGCGTTTACCAAGGCGGTCGAGCTAAACCCAAAGGAAGGCACGGCGGCGCTTGCGCTTGGGACGATGCTTGCAGGGGCTAAAGACAGTGCTGGTGCGAAGCGGTGTTTTACGCTCGCGGCAGCGGGTCTAAAAAAGGGTGCAGATCGCGCATCGGTATATGCCTGCATCGGTCGCCTAGAGGAAGAAAATGGGAATAAAGCTGCTGCGCGTGCACAGTATGCATTGGCGCTTAAGGATGACCCGGATAATGCCTGGGCAAAAACCCGTTTTGCGCAGCTAAAGTAATCGGGAAATGTGCCAGCGGCCCACTAGGCGCTGCGCTGTGATGTTGAACGGAGAGTCGGAATGAGCTACGAGCTTCCGCCGGAAGAGCAGAAGAAATACAGAACGATTGAGACGATATTAATGATTGTCTTTGGCGGATTGATTGTTGTGACCGTGGTCGCTGTGGTGTATTCCAAGTTCCGACCGTTGTCATCGGTGTTACCACCGCCCAAGTCATCCGATGCGGCCGTTGCAAGCCCGAGTCGGGACAAACAGGCGGAGGAGCAACGCATTCCGCCATTGCCCCCTACTCCGCGTTAATGTGATTGTTTTTCGTGACGTGTGATGGCGTTTCGAGTCAGAAACAACGAAGCCTGCCCGTAAGGGCAGGCTTTTCATATGCGTGTACAAAGCTTAGTCGCGGATTGCGTCAGCATAAAACCGGTGACATGCTCCAACATTCGCAAGAGCATCATCAGACCTGAACGGCATATCCCGTTCTCTTTGGAGGGCACTTGCAAAGTCCTCTAAGCGGAAGAATACGCTTGGTTCGGTCTTGACAGTCGTCTCTTCTCCGCCCTTGCAAATGACCCAGTCATCTCCATCCGAGCGTAGCCAGCCATCGGTACCGACAATGCGCATCCAGTGTGCACCGCCACCCGGATTCGCAGACCACGTGTCTTCCATCACCACGCTAACGGGGCCTGTAGGCGTCGTCAACCTAAGCAGTGCCATTCCGTAATCTTCCAGCGAAAGCGATGCGTGCAGGCGGTTGCCGATGTGACCATTGACCGCATCAACTTCGGCATCAAGGGAGAATCGGAGGAGGTCAATCGCATATATGGCGTGGTCCATCCAGGCACCTGTATGAATCATATTTGGGTCAATCCACCAGCTTGGCTCGCCGGATTGCTTTCCTTCCCACGGTGCAGGAAGCCCACCATTTCCTACCTGATGAACACTTAGAACGCGTCCGATTGTGTCATCGGCAAGCAGTTTTTTGAGCGCGATTGTTTTCGGATGGAACCGTTGGATTCCTTCAAAGGACCCATAGAAGACGTTATTTGCTGTTGCTGTATTGATGATCCGTTGAAGGCCATCGATCGTGTTACTCGTCGGCTTTACGCCGAGGACATGCTTGCCTTTCGATAGAGCGTCAATTGCGTAGCCTTCGGCAATGGCCGTTGGTGCGCAGATGAGGACGCAGTCGACATCGGTGGATGAATAGAGCTCGTTCGGGTTCCTTATGAGAGTGACATCCGGGTACTTTTCTGCCGCCCATGCTGCATGGTCATCATTTTCTGTGCAAATGGCTGTCAGTTCTATCTGATCCGATGCCGCGAGTATCTCACAGACCCCAAATGCTGTGTACCAGTGATCAAGCCCCAATACTGCAAATCGCATAGTTGTCATTTACTCCTCATCAGCCGTGGCACCATCGCCACCCGCGTCTTCGTTGCCGGATTCAGCTTCATCAAGCATCGCCTCGAGCTCATCCGTACTGACTTCGCCATCCATTCCACTAGCCATTTCCTTCATGAAGGAGCGGATAGCCTTTGGGTCGTTTTCATCCAGGCGATCTGCAGCGTCCGCAAGGTCATCCAGTCGAGAATCCTCTGAGCGTACCCGCGCAAACCGGGACACACACTTTCGTACATCGGTCGAATCACACCGTGGGCACGCGGGGGGTGTCGGGTCAGCAACTACACCAATAAGCACCGAGAACTTTCGTCCGGTGCCACAAGCATCACACGTAAATTCAAAGATTGGCATGAACTATTCTACTACTCGAGGATAAAAACTCACTGAACGTTTGGAGTACATTCTGGCATCATGATGATTCATGTAGCGCTTTAGGTTGACAGATGGCAACGTAAAGACCATCTGGCAGTACCATAAAAATGCCGCAGACTGCCTGTGTTCCCTTCTGCTTACCGAGTGCGGTGACAAATGTGTCAACATCTCGTCCAGCATTGCGCCTCTTAATGATATGCAGGCGGGCGTTATGTGCCTTTAGGATTGGTAGGACGAGCTTGGGCTTTGCAGGAGTTAGCGAGATGACTTGCCATATTGTTGCGAGCTGTGGATCGATGTCCGGAGGAGTCTGTCCCGATGCGATTAGGTAATCGTCCATCGGGGATGCAAGCCCAGCGGATGCAAGCTCGCACAAAACGCCAAGGGCTCCTGCCCGGCAAAGAGCGGGGTGAGGGTCGAGTATCCACTTGGTCAGGGCAAGATCAGGGAACATCGGGACTTCATCAAACCCAGGGCTTACGGTACGGCCGCTTTCGACAAAGTACACATCCCCGGATTGCCATGGGGTTTTGATCCCGACGGTGACAATGCACTCTTTGCAGTCACGTCCTTCGGCAAGGAACGCGTAGGCATCTCCAACATCGATTGTTTCTTCATCAGGGAGGCCTGTTGGTAGCTTAGCAAGGCCCATCCCAGTGGAATCCGTGAATTTACTCCATGCATCGATAGGAGGTTCCAGACTGTCAAAAGAGCGGTTGTTCCGGGTGCCATCTGCCCGGCGGCTGGGGTCGTAGTAGATTACGTGCCCGTCAGGATTTGCCAGGCGGCAGTCACTGGCAACAACCGTGATTTTGCCCGCCGTTGGACATCGTGCGGCATTTGCTGCGGCAAAATGTGCCCTTACGGGATCAATTTCATAGCAGGTGACATTCAGGCCGGCTGCGGCGAGCTGAAGTGCTTCAATCCCGCAGCCTGCGGCGATGTCGAGGACCGGCCGTCCGGTCGCCTTAAGTATCGAGGCGTGCACGGCAACCAGTGCGGGGCTTGTTGCCATCGCAATGCCATCGTCATCCGCGAACAATCGGTCCGCAAATGCAAAGCCGCGTGCAACAGCGCGTTTACGAATATCCCGGATGGTTGCCAGTGCGGATGTCTGTCCTGGGGTGATTTCAGGAAATGCTTTGCGAAGTGCCAGCACCGTGGAAGCCTTGTCTTTGAGGTCCCACGAAGGGTGGTTCAGGATGACTTCGGCTCTACTTGATGTCGCGAATTCTGCATCCGGAAGTGTCAGAATTTGACTCCAAGCTTGGCTTCTGCCCTGTAGTCATTACGTCCATTCGGGGATGTAATCGCACGGTTATTCGTCATCGTTCCACTTAGTGAGAAGTTGAACGAGTTTGAAATGTTGTGTGTAAACCCGAGGGAGTATGTCGCAAGGCCCTTGTTTACGGTTGGTCCGTAAGCGAAGGTGTCTTTGTAGCCACCGGTGAGCTGTGTTCCGGGGCCGAAGCGCCAGCCGAGCGTCAGACCAGTTTCACCGAACTGTGGAGCACCGCCGGCTTTTGCGATGATATCAGCCGGGGTTCCCTTTAAGAATTCCGTGTCTGCATAGGTACCACCAAGTTCGAAGGCACCAAGTTTAGCGGAGATGCCGTACTCACGTTTTTCAAGCGGGTTGAACTTGTCCTTTTGCGCTGGGTCATCCGGATTGAGAATGTACGTTCCACGAACGGTCACACCTTTGAAGGGGTTGACTGCGATATTGGCATTTGCGCTGTCTCGGTTTGCCGCTACATCACCCGCATTGTTTTCCCGCAAACGCAAGAGTCCGTTGACTTGGAACAGTGTTTTCTGTCCGCCAAGAATAGCAGCTACATCGGTGGTTTCAACCTGCTTCTGTCCATCGGTCAGGGTCTGGAACGATGACTGCAGCTTGGCACCCGGGGATGGAACGAGCTCAGCGGATGTCTTTGTTGTGGCAACATTCCTGGTCGGTGCGGCGGCACCGACGGGAGTGATGACACCAGTTGATTGTTCATTGGCAACGGTCAGACCCTTGATTGGGTTGAACGAAACCTGAAAGCCATTGCGGTTTTCGAGAGCATAGCCTGTCTGGTTATTGAAGTTTGAGACTGTGACTGCGGCGTTTTGGCCACGTCCCCAGATTGGCGTCTGGAGCGTGACCGCCGTTTCGCGGGCAAGACCGCCGGATTTTGTGTCCTCTTTTGATGTCGCTGTCTGTCCGACAGCAGCTTTGACATTCGCAGCCCCGACCTTGGATGACACATCTACCTTGTCAAGAACAATCCCTGTCTTATTCGCGGCTTCGTCAACAATGTCGCCTTGGCTACGGGTGACGTTTACACCAACAGGCATCTTTTTGGTAGGTGCAACCTGCAAACCCACGGTCTGAAGATCACCGGCATTGGACTTCTTGCCAGATTCGCCATCCGTGCGTTGGAACTGATAAGCAAGCTTTGCGTTACCAATATGCTGACCAAGGTCAAACTGGTCCGTTGTGAGAGCAAAAGCCGAGCCATCCTGCAGCTGTCGAGTTCCATCTGTGCGCTTGAGCGCAAGGGATGGCTGTCCCTTAGTGCCACCGTACTTCAGAACAGATGTGTTTGTATCCGTGATAACTCGCCTGCGATCAGCAGTGGCAACATCGGTTTGCAGAAGATTGCTCGAAAAATCAAGCACACCAACCTTTGTACTGAAGTTTGTGGTATCGGTCATCGTACCGATACGCACGCCATTCGGGTCTGTTTTGACATCCCCGCCGCGGTTGAAGGACAACCCTGGCAGCTTTCCACCTCCGTAGGTGAACTGAAGAGCTTGTTTGTCTGCGAAGCCAGTCTTGCCATCGGTTCCTAGGGCATCCATGCGGGTGATATCAGCAGCGATTTTTGCACCGCCGACAACACCTGAGAAACCAACCTCATTGGTGTCTGTGTCTATGCGCTTGTCGCCGACAAACATCGACTGGTCAGTCCGCCCGAGCTTGAGCTTAGGAGAGCCCTTGAGCATACTTACGGGGACAACGAATCCTACCTTTTGCTGATCGACGACAGTGGTTGCCTTGTTTGCACCAAGTGTATTCGAGCGCAGATTCTGAACAGTGAAGTCACTCGTGCCAAGGCGTCCACCGAGATTGGTCTGGGTGGCATCGACAATAGTCTTGTTACCCGCAGGATCAACCACAGTATCGGATGTCTGGAGGAGACCCAGAGAAGGGGTTCCGCGCTTGGCATTGCCGGGGAGACCAAACTGCAAGCGTGAGCGATCAAAAGATGTCCTCTTACCGTCTGCCGTGTACGTCTCATTGACAGAATTCTGGAACCCTAGCGCACCACCGGCGACTTTGGTGTTGAGCTGGGAAACATCGTTGGCAGCGCCGACGAGGACACCCTTTTCATTTCGCTTGATGTCATCGTTGCGATTGAAGCCAAGAAGCGCTGGTTGACCTTTGGCACCTGGAAGCGAAAACGCAGCAGTTTCCTGCTCATTTCCAAGGGTTGACTTATTCCCGGAGAGCGTACCTGTGCGGTTGACATTATAGGAGAATGCCGAACGTCCAAGGGTTCCTGCGATGTTGCCCTTGTCTGTGGATGTCAGTGAGCGGTTACCTGCAGCATCTAGGCGCTCATCCTCAGCACGGTTTGCCGCGAACGCCATGAGGCCCGTTTTACGTGATGGCAGGGTCAAGCCATAACCACGCTGATCTGCCTGAGCTTTACGTCCATCCGGGAGGATAGTGTCCGTTTGTGCGGTGTTGAGCTGCAGGCCAACGCCGCCCAGCACGGTTCCAAACGATGTCTTATCTGTTACGGAACGCGTTATCCTGCCCGCGGCATCCGTGGACTCATCGTTTGAACGGTTAAACCCAAGCCCGGGACGACCCTGTTTATCTGATTGGGCGAGAGCAAAACTGAGCGTCTCATTCGCCGTAGCCGTTGTGGTTTTGCCCGTGAGAGTTTCATTTTTGGAATTTTTGTACGCAAGCCCAAGGGCACCGAACTGCTGTCCAAGGGCCGCTGAGCGTCCAGACGAACCTGTGGTCACACCTTTGACATCCGTAGTTGTCGTGTCATTGTAGGCAAGGTTAAGTGTCGGCTGGCCTTTACCACCACCCAGTTTGAAGGCAGCAATATCAGACAACGTCCCGTTAGGGCCATTCAGATTGCGTGAATCGCTGTGGTTGAAGGACAGGTTGGCATTATTGGTTGGCGTAATCCGGCCACCAAAGTTTAGGGCCTGAAGGGCATCAGTCATGCCAAACGTCTTGCCAAATTGCGGTGCAAATTGCTTGCCGCCGCGCTGGAAGCCAAAGTCAATGCCATTTTTGGCATCGCCACCCTTGTAGCCAAGCTTCACACCCGCCAGGTTTTCGGCAGCGGACTTTCCAGCTACACCACCAGGCGCAGCGGTATCAGGCGCGTAGTAAAAGTCCGTCGAGAGTCCACCTCCCATGACGTTTTGCTTGCCCGCGTAGCCCAGTACCAATCGGGGCATGTTGTCACCAGTGCCACCGGTGAACGTCGTCATGTTGAGATTGCCCATTCCAAGGGCTGCCAAACGGAACGTTAGAGGTGCGGCCTGCGATGGGTTCGCGTTGCGCTGTGCTGATTCCGGATAATAACCGTATGAAACACGAATGACTTCCGCGCGCTTTATCACGCGGTCAAAGGTGATCTCACCCGTCGCGGTATCGAGCACATAGCTGGCCGTTCGCTGCGGGACATTATCCACCGTTACCCAAACTGGCTGTCCTGGACCGAATAGGAAGTTACGGTACGACAAGACATACGGACCCTTTTTGTCCTGACCAAGGAAGGCATCGGACATCTGGGATGGTGGAGCAAGGTTGGATAAACCACGCGGGGCGGCAGAGGTGTTGAACACCGTTTGGGCCTGCACCGATGGGGTCACAGAAACAATCACACTAAGGGCAATGACGCAGCCGAGTGGGTTCACCAGCGGGGTGACCCGGGCAATACTCGATTGGTACTTTCCTTGTGTATTTCTTTCCATGGTTCTATTGTCGTGCGAAAGGTTTATTTCTTACACTACTTCAGACCATTATTCTACGGTTTTGGTTTCCCAAACGGGATGGAATTTGTGGCTGATTCCTGTGCAAAATTGCCCGCTATATAAGGAATACGCGTGGGAGCAGGTGTGCGTGACAGCTGCAATTCCCGACATACGAATTTTTCTCACATTAAGTACACGAAGTGCCGGTTGAAAATTCTACGGACTGTCTCAATTTGATGTGCCTGCAACCTCAGAAAAGTTGTCTTCATTGATGGCGGAAATTGACATTTTTCAAGTTTTTATTCACATTAAGTACATGAAGTGCCGGTTGAAAATTCTACGGACTGTCTCAATTTGATGTGCCTGCAACCTCAGCAAAATTGTCTTCATTGATGGCGGAAATTGACATTTTTCAAGGATGGTTTGTACGATGTGGTGAATCTTGACCGAGGGCGCAATGGCGCGTCCACCGAAAGGAGCACCATGAAGCAATCCGTCTCACCCGTGACGCTTATCCTGGTCGTCGTTGCTGCTATCGCACTGATCGCAGGCATCTTTGTCATCGCCACCAATGGCACACAAGCTAACCAAAAGGCTAACAATGGCCCCGGTGGGATGCACCCGGATGTCGCTGC
>JBJTQN010000139.1:0-3333 GCA_046075665.1 Armatimonadota bacterium
CCTTTGCGCTCGGTAAATGACACCGGACCTGTCGTTGCGTTGCACTTACATGCAGCGCTGGGGGCGCTGAACACGCATCCATTCTGTGCACACAGCGCTCCGCAAAGCGGCACCCCGTCGGCCAGTTAGCTGCATCCGGGACGATGCCTTCCAATGTCATAAGATCCTGTCCACGTCGGTTACGCGCAGGAAGGCTTGCAAACAACCCTTGCGTGTAGGGATGTCGTGGATCACGGAAGAGGTCGCGTGTCGCAGCGGCTTCGACCACCTGCCCGGCGTACATCACCGACACATCGTGTGCGACTTCCGAGACAATTCCAAGGTCGTGGGTGATCAGGAGCATTGCCATCCCAAGCTCATCCTGCAGTTCCTTGATGAGACTCATAATCTGCGCCTGCACAGTGACATCGAGAGCGGTGGTCGGCTCATCTGCGATCAGCAATTTCGGCCGGTTCGCTAGTGCGATGGCAATCATCACACGCTGTCGCATCCCGCCCGAGAGCTCATGTGGGTACTGTCGCAGCGCCGCATTCGGGTCATGCAACCCGACACGCTCGAGCAGCTCAAGCGCGCGCGTTCGCGCCGCAGGAGCATCCTTGCCGTGTACCGTCATCGCCTCGGAGAGCTGCCAACCAATCGTCCGTGTGGGGTTCAGACTGGTCATCGGCTCCTGAAAAATCATCGCGATCTCACGCCCGCGCATGCCCCGCATATCCGTCCAGCTTCGCTCCAAAATGTCTTCGCCGCCGAAGTGAATCTTGCCGCTTTCGATATACCCCGCTGGCTCCGGGACGAGCTGCAAAATCGAAAGCGCAGTGATCGACTTCCCGCATCCAGACTCACCAACAATGGCACGCGTCTTCCCGGGAGCGACATCGAATGAGACGCCATCCACAGCTTTGACAATCCCTCTGGATGTCCGGAACCACGTTTTGAGGTCCTCAACCTTGAGCAGTGTTTCCATGATTAGCTCCTCAGCCTTGGGTCAACCGCATCGCGTAGTGCATCCCCAAACAGGTTTAGCGACAAAGCAAGACCGGTGATTGCACCCGTCGCCGCCGTCAGGTTCCACCAGATAACCGGGTCGCGCGCCAGCTCATCCCGGGCGGCATCGATCATGTTTCCCCACGAGCCAACATTATCCGGAACGCCGACACCGAGATACGACAGGATGGCTTCCGACAGCACAAGATTGGAGAAGCCGAGCGTCGTGGAAATGATGACGACCGGGAGCAGGTTTGGCAGGATATGCCGGATAAGGATGACGGTATCGGTCACTCCAAGGGCTTTAGCCGATCTCACATACTCGCGTTCGCGGTGCTTAATGGTTTCGCCGCGTACCATCCGGCAGAGGCCGACCCATCGGGTGATACCGAGCGCCAGACAGATTTGGATGATGCCTTTTCCAAGGACCAGCACCATCGCGATTTGCAGCAGAATTCCGGGCACGGATGACAAAACCGTATAAATGTACGTGATGACATCATCCCGCCACTTGCCATAGTATCCAGCGGTAAGCCCGAGCAGAAGCGCGAGCGGCGTCACAATCAGCACCGTCATCCCACCAATTTGGAAGGCTGTTCGAACACCTTTCAGAGTTCGGTAAAAGACATCCGCACCGATGGAATCGGTTCCGAGAATATGCTTCTCACGGATTTTCTGTGGACGCGCCTCTCCAGTCGTCATTTCGGCAAGCGGCGCGGAGTAGGTGCGCTCGGGCTTGCGCTCAAAGATGGCATCGATGACTGTGCGCCGTTCCTGTGTGGTGGCATCGTACCAACCGACAGAGTCAGCAATTCCAATCGATGCATAAATGGCAATCACCGTCATCGCGACACGGGCACTCGGGTTCCGTGCGAGGCGGCGAAAGGCTTCACCCCAAAGCGGCGTCTGGCGTGCTCGGAAGAAGATGACTACCGCGACACCGATGAGCGCGAGCGGAGAGAGGTTATAGAGCAAATGTAGCAGCGTTGGGCTCATGGTCTAGTCAATCCTCACGCGCGGGTCGACAATGGCATAGGCGATATCGGTCAGTATCAGTCCGAAAATATAGAGCAGCGTGCCGAGAAAGACCATCGCACGAACGACGGAGAAGTCATTCGACCCGAGGGCTTCAAAGAGGTAGCTGCCAAGTCCTGGGATGCCGAAGAAGTTTTCGAGCAGCAGACCGCCGAGGATAAGCCCCGGGATGACGGCGACGGTATTGGTGATGATGGGAATCAGCGCATTTTTCAGGACGTGCTGAGCGAGGATGCGTGTTTCCGAGACGCCTTTCGCCCGCGCAGTGCGCACATAATCCTGGTTGATTTCATCCAGGAGAAAGGTGCGGTAGAGGCGTATTTCGGTTGCGATCCCGGCAATAAAGCCGATGGCACTCGGCACTAGGATGTATTTGATGAGCCCAGAGGACGGGTCAAAGCCCCAGATTGGGCCGTAGCGCAGCTGTTTTGAGAGGAAGTACTGTCCCCCGATGACGTAGACCGTGTAGACACCCGACATCATCAGCACGCAGACAATGGTGGTGGTTTTGTCGATGTAGGTTCCTCGGAATGCTGCGGCGAGGACTGCGACCAGAATCGCTCCGAGGACGGTTCCAAAGAAGATCGTGGATGAGACCACAATGCTGGGACCTGCGCCCTGTCGGATTCGCGTCCAAATGTCTTCCTTGGTAGCATCCGACTTGCCGAACTTGAACATCAACATATCAACCGTGGCCTTGCGGAGCTGAACCGCGGGCGGTTGGTCGTAGCCATGTTCTTTGATCCAGCCTTGGACTTGGGCTGGGGTTGGGTCTTTACTCGAGAGGTTACGCCTCGCGATGGACTCGGCGCTGGCCGTTCCAAAGAACAGGAACCATGTCAGCGTCAGGACGCCGAGGAGCGTTGGGATGGCCTGAAGCAGGCGCCGGAGAACAAAGCGTAGCATCAGGAAGCTCCTCCATCAGCGCGCAGCTTACGGTTGACGCGGCGCTTGACGACAATCACTGCGGGTATTGCGCCACCGATAAACAGTCCGATGAAAGCGAACAGCGGCCACCAGACGGGCTTGTTCCACTTTGCCTGCTTTTGTGCCCGCAGGCCATTGTCTATTTTGCGGTAGAGCAGCGTGTCGCGTGCAATCGGGTGAACCTTGGTGTTTTTCACCCAGGCGTGAGTCATCGTGACGACTTCCGGGTGGTAGAACGGAATCCACGCCGAGTCTTCGATAGCCATATCGCGCATCTGGTTGAGGAGCGTTAGACGTTCCGAGGAGTCATCCATGTCGCGGACTTTCTCGAAAAGCTTGTCGTACTCCGGGTTTTGGTACCAGGCGTAGTTTGGTTTTCCGGGCCCG
>JBJTQN010000140.1:0-7742 GCA_046075665.1 Armatimonadota bacterium
CTTTCTTGTATCCAAGGCGTATCCTTTGCAAATGCAGATTGGTCCATGGAGGGAAACCGACGGGTTGCCCTCGCCAAGTGGATTACATCTGAAGACAACCCACTCCTTTGGAGGACACTCGCGAATCGTGTTTGGATTACGCACTTCGGCCAAGGGCTTGTAGAGACACCGAATGACTTTGGGTGGAATGGATCACGACCGGCAATCCCAGAGCTGTTGGATTATCTTGCATATGAATTGCGACGCACGCGGTCCATCAAGCACTTACACCGCCTTATCGTAACCAGCAAAACGTACCAGCAAGCCAGTAAAAGTCTGGCTGCAAATGAAGCGAAAGACAAAGGAAATCGTTATTACTGGAGATTTTCGCCGAGACGATTGCATGCTGAAGAGATTCGGGATGCTGTTCTACAATCAGCAGGCAGATTGCAGGAATCCAACCATGAGCAGGCAAGCTTTGACCTGTTTGGCTTTCGGGATGACCATTCGCCGGAATATCGCGTAGATGATGTTGCTCCCTGGCTTGATCAGCGTAATTTCCGGCGAAGCATTTATCGCTTCATGGTTCGTAGCGTGCCAATCCCATTTTTCGAGGTCTTCGATGCGCCTGACCCCAGCGTAAGCGTACCAATAAGGTCGACTTCGATAACGCCGTTGCAGGCTCTCACCCTCAGTAATCATCCATTTATGAGGGCTCTATCAGCACTCGCGCCGCCGGCGGACGATTCCAATGACGTAACACGAATGTACCTGGCAGCACTTGGGCGTTTTCCTACATCTGAAGAGCGTCGCTTGACACGCGGTTATGTATTTGACCATGGTTCAGGAAGTGCATGGTTGGCAATCTGGAACAGCAATGCCTTTTTGACGCTACGCTAACGCATTCTTGCTTGCGCCGCGTCATTGCAACCGGATACAATCGCGCGCTATGCTAATTCTGACGACTGCTAAGGAGCCACCTTCGTGCCCACGCAGTCTCAGTCTCCGGGCGGAGTAGTTCGCCGACGGTCCCATCTGTGGATGCTCCTATCCGCCATTGGCCCAGGTTTAATCGCTGCCGCGGCCGGTAATGAAGCCGGTGGAGTGCTAACGTATTCGCAAATTGGCGCTACACATGGCTATGGCATGTTGTGGCTGCTTGTCCTCACAACTGTTTCCCTTGTTGTTGCCCAGGAAATGGGAACGCGGATGGGATTGGTTACCGGTAAGGGCCTTGCTGACCTGATTCGTGAGCAATTTGGCGTTAGGGTTGCCGTATTCGCGATGCTCATTCTGCTCGTGGCAAATCTGTTCACAACGCTTTCCGAGTTTGCCGGCATCGCAGCTTCACTTGAGCTCCTCATTCCGATACCCGGGATTCGCTATTTCGCAGTACCAACTTTGGGAATTCTCCTATGGCTGCTGGTGCTTCGTGGAAGCTACCGACGCGTAGAGAAAATCTTTCTTGCCCTTTGTGCGGTGTACTTGGTTTATGTTGTTGCGGCAATCATGGCAAAGCCCGACTGGGGGCTGGTCACGCGTAGCATTCTGAGCGTTAAGATTCCACATGGCGATCATCAATATGTCAGTCATGGAATTGCACTGATTGGGACAACCATCGCGCCGTGGATGCAGTTCTACGTCCAAAGTACGGTTCGTGATAAGGGTCTAACAAAAGAACATTACGTTTACGAGAAGTGGGATGTGTTCATCGGTTCCATTGCAAGCAACGCCATCTCGTTCTTTATCGTCATTGCCTGCGCTGCAACGTTGTGGGTTGCTGGAAACCGAAATATTACATCTGTGCGGGATGCCGCCGAAGCATTGAAACCTTTTGCCAACGCTAGCTCATATGTTCTATTTGCCATTGGATTGTTTAATGCCAGCGCCGTCGGAGCAGTAATCGTTCCACTGTCCACAGCGTACGCAGTAACCGAGGCTATCGGTAGTGAGAGCGGACTCGGACGCAAAATTCGGGAAGCACCACTGTTCATCGGAGTTTTTACGACTCTGATTGTTTTTGCTGTTGTAGTCACGCTGTTAGTGCCTGAAAGTAGGCTACTTGGCGTCATCACGGGTGCACAGATCTTAAATGGACTCTTACTTCCGACCATTCTGGTGCTGATGTTAATGCTGATCAACCGTCGTTCGGTGATGGGAAATTATGTCAACAAGTTTGGTACGAACTTTGTAGCAGTCATTACCATCGCTGCGGTTGCCATCTTGTCAATCATGTCAGTGGTGTACATGTTCACCTAACCAAGCGCCTAAGTCAATATGTGTTGACGTGTGATGGCATCCATTTAACTGCTGTCGATTGCTAGACTGGATTGTCGGTAACGTGGCAATGTTGACATCGCAAATATGAGAAATCCGTTACCATAAGGAAACGACGCAGCCTTACCGATGATTATGCTATGGTAAGTGTTCAGATCTGCAGCAGTAAGCGTAATCGGATGCTGGTAAGTAGTGATCAACCTATTGAAGCTAATGCCCGTATGGAAGCAGAGCTTTGGGTGGCTGCTAATACTCGCCGACGTTTGGAGGTTGTTGCCCGCCTTCGTCTCGTTGACAATGCAGGTCTCGACCGTGAATATCTGGTTGTTGAAGACTTGACCACATCACCGCCGCGACACGGAAGCCCACTGCCACATAACTTTGGAATAAGTCGGGGCGACGTCGTTCCAGCCAAAAAAACGGCTGCATAGGTCGCGTTCATGCCGTTGTTTTAGGTGTGTCTTATACGCTATTCCTCGATTACAACCATCGCATTTGTTATCATCAAGTGGTCGATGTTTTGTCGACTCATGTTCGGTATTCACTAGAGTTATAGGTAGCATTCATCAATGCGTCGAAAACAAGAAAATGGTTCATCAAGTGTTGATGATGGCTTCAAAGCGATTCTCAAGCCAATTTTGCTGCTTGCGTTCACACTCTTTATAGATCTTCTCGGTTTTGGCATCATCCTTCCAAATCTCCCACAATATGTGGAAGCGGATCCGTTGGTAGGGGATGACCATGCGAAAGGCGCGCTGATCGGGTCATGGCTTGGTGCCAGCTATTCGATAACGCAGTTCATCTTCGCACCCATTTGGGGGCGCTATTCTGACAAAGCAGGACGGCGCCCAGTCATACTTATCTCGCTCATCGGTGTGGCATTCGCGTACCTCTTGTTTGGCCTCTCGAGTGGGCGACTTTGGATGCTCTTCGCTGCGCGAATTCTGGCTGGAGTATTGTCATCAGCATCGATTGGTGTGTCATTCGCCTACGTTGGAGATGTCACTACGCCGCAGAACCGTGCGAAGGCCATGGGAATCCTTGGTGTCTGTTTCGGGCTAGGATTTGCATTTGGTCCCGTTTTTGGAGGCGTCCTCGGAAAGAATAACATTGCCATACCTGCCTATGTGGCCGCTGCGATGTCCCTGCTTAACTTCTTGTTTGCGCTTAAAATGCTCCCCGAATCGCTCTCTGAAGAGGCACGGCGAAAGCTGGCTGCAAGTGTACGCGAGAGTGGCCTCGCTCTCATCCACCGTGTAATGAAGGATCCTGCGGCACCTTTATTCATCATCAACTTTGTGATGGTTTTTGGATTTGCTGCCATCGAGCAAATCTTTGGGTACTTCCTGATGGCCCGGGGCATCGCAACTCGCGAAACCCAAAGTATGCGTCTTGCATACATCATGGGCTTTGTGGGTCTCGCCGGCATCATTGTGCAGGGGGGGCTTATTGGCCCAATCGTTAAGCGTTTCGGTGAGGGAATGGTCGTCCGGGTTGGACTTGCGATTCTTGCACTCGGCTACATTCTGCTGCTCATTCCGACAAAGTGGGGAAACTGGGGATTGGAGATTATTGCAGCCAGCATGGTTTTGTCCGCCGGGCGCAGCTTGATTAGTCCTGCTACGACCGCGCTCATCTCACGGAAGACGCAGGTCGGGCAGGGGCTCATACAGTCTACAAGCTCATCCTTTGAGGCTCTTGCCCGTGCGACCGGACCACTTGTAGCCGGCTTCCTGTTTTCGAGCGTTGGTCCAACCGCGCCGTATACAACTTCCGCTGCCCTCACGGTTGTTGCACTAGTGCTTACATTTGTCATCGCTGGATCGGTTGCATTGCCCACAGATGAAAGTGTAACCAATGCGTCCTAGATGTCTTGTGGGTATCTGCTTTGCAGCTTTATCGACATTAATGTCTGTCGGTTGCCGACGTCCCGTTGAAAAGACAGCCGAAAAGATCATAAAGGAGCGCTTGCCAATCGTCCTAGGCTCAGCTAAGACCTACGATGTCCGCGTTGAGTCGGCATCGATGGGAGCGGGAATGCGTGGCAGGCTGCGACATGTTTCTGCCTTTGGCCGTGGCGTTAAGCTAATCAACGGGATGACGCTTGATCGTGTGTTGATAGAAGCATCCGATGTGTCCGTTGACCGAAAGACCGCGCAAATTGAATCCATCCGGACATCAACAATGGATGCCTATTTGGATGCACGCGAGGTCGAAGCGACTATTCGTAAGCGACGGCCAGATTTGCCGCCTGTTAATCTAGCGGTTGTTGGAGATACCCTACAGGTTCGCACTGTTCCCCGCGTTCTCGGCTATCCAACCGTTACGGTAGCAATCGATGGCTCACTTGTCGTGGCAAAGTCGGGGCGTGAGCTTCACTTTCAACCGAGGACTGCCCGTTTGGGAGTTGTTCCGATTCCTGACTCGGTCGTCGGGTACGTTTCAGACATTGTGAACCCGGTCGCCGAAATGACAGCTTTTCCCGTACCGATGCTTGCAAGAAGTGTGACGCTTGATGGTGGCTTCATAAGAATTGGGGCAGAGCTTCCCGTTGATGAGCTATTGCCGATACTGAACAAGCGTTAATCAGCGGAAAATCAACTAAAAACCACATGCTTGGGTGTGGTGTAAGCGTTCATGACATCCCGTATGCCTTCACGTCCCCGTCCACTTTGACCATCGCCTCCGTAAGATAGCTTATCAATCCTAACCGTCGGCACATCGTTTATATAAACTGCACCCCCACGAAGTTCTTTGTGGGCAACGATGGCATCCGAAAATCGATTTGTGAAGATTCCACTTTGTAGCCCATACGGGGTTCCATTAATCTTCGCTATGGCATCGGACAAGTGACTAGCCGTTTGCAAAACAATGACCGGAGCAAACGCTTCTGTTTGGATTAGAGGATGGTTCTCTGGTAGTCCAGTTACAATGACAGGGGACACGTATCGACCGTTATGGATTCGTGGGGACACAAGTAAGTGGCGCTGATCAAGTGAATGGCATTGGTCAAGAAAGCGATCCGCTGCAATGTTATCAATCATTGGACCCAGAATGTGTCCATCCATGCGCGGGTCTTCAGATGACATCGGCTTGACTTGTTCGATTAACGCATCGAGGAAATGGCTGATCACCTGCTGTTGAACGTATATCCTCTGAACAGAAATACAAACCTGCCCAGCATAAGCCATCGCCCCGACGACACACTTTTTCGCAGCGCTTTCAACATCAGCGTCATCACTAACATAAACGGCTGCCGAGCCTCCCAGCTCCATGATTTGTGGTTTAGTGGCAGCCTCAACTGACAACAAGCGGCCAACGGTATCACTTCCCGTGAATGAGAGAAATGCAACGCGCGTATCCGATGCCAACATCCGGGCGTGAAGTGGACCATCATCCGCAAAGTCAAACTGTACGGCCGCGGGCGGCATCCCGGATTTGGAAATGAGGTCTGCCAACCGCGATGCGATGGCGTGAGTGCGCTCGCTTGGCTTCACGATTACCGGGCAGCCTGTGGCAATCGCTGGAAGTATCTTGTGGAAGACTAGGTTAACTGGAAAGTTAAACGGAGTGACCGCTCCTACTATGCCAATCGGGAAACGCTTGGTGATAACGGTGCGCGTAGCGTGTGCTTGGTGGTCATCAACGTATGGAGCTTCCCCGGTTTCTGTCATTAATTCTGCAATCGTTTGGTCAATCAGGGAAAGCGCGCGGTGTATTTCTGTCCGTGCCAGCAAGACAGGCTTGCCGATTTCATGTGCCATCACAAAAGCGAGGGCATCCATGTCGCTTAGAAGACCGGAATGGAGTGCCCGAAGCCAGGCAATCCGCTGGTAGCGGGGCTGGGAACTAAGTTCTGCGAAACCATTTGCTGCAACATCCAGCTGTTTATCAAGCATTGATAACGTCGAAACCGGCACACTTGCAAGAACAGTTCCATCGAGCGGGCTGATGACATCGCGCATGGTCGAAGTCTACCGTAACCGGGTAGGCTGGAGAAATGTTGCTCACCTATCCTGATGTCCAGCACAACATGCTCATTGCTCCAGCGCAGACGCGAAGTGGCGATTCGATGTCGGGGCTAGCCTGGTCTCCACGTCCAATGGGGGCAAGTGTCTTGCCGAAAAATGTCCGAGAGGGCGGGATTCAGTTTGATGTTGCATCCAATCTCGGGTGGCATGGTGGTCCACTTGCCAGCCTGCGTCAGGATAACGAAATTCACCGCATTAGGGCTGCTACTCGACTTTGCGCCGCTGGATTTGACGCATCATTTTCGCTAGAAGCATCCTCTCGGAACGGTGGCTTTATGGACCCGCTTGTGCGCTTCTGGCATAGTGCCGTGATTCCGTATACAGACCCAGTCCTTGGTGTGCCGCCTGATGGTCGGCATGACCTGATGTGGAAGAGTGCCGGTGAAACGTATACAGCGGGTGCATCAGGGTGGCGTATTCATCGGGCAGAACTCGGTTTTCGAACAACTCCGGTGCGCGGCTTGGCAATTGGGTTGGTTTCGAAATTCCCGCTTGCAAGCGGCAACCTAATGGAACGTGGGGGAATCGACACCGCGGTAACGGCTGCAGCATCCAGAGCGGTTGGCCCGTGGCAGCTGACTTGGGAAGGCCAAAATGTGACTGCGGGGCATCATGGTGATTATCTGGGCGGAATAAAACTTGCCAGGTCGTGGGGAAGCCAAGTTTTCCATGTTGGGAGGATGGTAACGGACCGGTGGGCTTTTGGTTGTCAATACGAAGACATGGATGCCGGCTTAACCTTTGGGTTGCCGTATTCAGGAAACAAGCGCCGACAAATGACGTTCACTATTCGGACAAAGCTGTCACAGAGTAATATTGCCGAGTTGTCAGTTTCAGAAAATGTCCGGCCATTTCGGACGACTCCCTATGTGTCCGATGTCATTTTCACGCTGGCATTTCGACAGTTTCGGTAATTTTTGACCGCTAATAAAATATTTCACCCCATTGTGGAGCATGTCTTAGCAGGTACTTCTGGTTCGTGTGCCTGAATTACTAAAATGAACTCGGATTGCTTTCTGCAAGGTAAATCGTGGTTACGGGCGCTAGGTACAGTACTAACGCTTTTGATGATCGTGGGACCAGCATTCTCGCGCTCTATAGAGCTAATAAAAGGTAAGCACATCGTCTTTTTGGCTGGAACAAAGAGCCATGGTCCTGGCGATCATGAATACGAGCAGGCGTGCCGCCTGCTCGCCCGGACGCTTCGCGCACATGATACGTCTCTGAAGACAACGGTCGTCCCATACGGCTGGCCGGAAGACCCTAAGCTCCTGGAAACCGCCGATAGCATTGTCGTTTATGCCGATGGCTCAGACCACAATCGTTCGGATCATCCATTGCTGCATCCCGGGCGAATGGAAGTCATTAAGAAACAAATGCAGCGAGATTGTGGATTTGTAACGCTTCACTACGCGACGTTTGCTCCTCTTGGTGTGGATGGTGACCGTTATCTTG
>JBJTQN010000141.1:0-14149 GCA_046075665.1 Armatimonadota bacterium
GCTGGAGGGACGCACGCCACAACTGCACAGGGCGATGAATCGCCATCGCTCCATCGGCGCGATCGGGATCCAGAAGGGGGGTCCAACCGCCAGACAGGGGGAAGGGCTTTTGCTCGTAGGCCGGGGGAATGCCCGTTGAGCTGGGTCGAGGCGCGAGAGCATATTGTTGATGGTTTGGGAGAGCTTGCCAAACTCATCTGTGCCGTTTACGGGAAGGCGTTCCGAGAGGTTGTCTGCTTGTATCGTTTCAGCTTTGCGTATGATGGCATCGACAGGGCTAAGCATTCTCCGCGTCAGGAACATCCCGGCAACCGTTGCTGCGATTAGAGCGAGTGGCGAAAGCAATAGCATCTCGCGGGTGATGGTAGCTAAGTCCTCACGGAGACCGGTGGTACTGGTCGATGTCTGAAAGACGACGTCCATGTCGCGAAAACGCATTGGGCGTGTGTAAATGCGTTTCTCACCTTTGGACACATAGGATTCGCGTCTGGTTTTAGCGGACTGAATGATTAATTCGGTAGCGGGAGGAGGTGGTTGCCTGTCGCTGAGGCGGTTGCCATCCGGGGTGTATAGCGGCAAATTTGGTGGAATCGGCGGACGACCAAAGCCATCGAATGGTGGTCCAAAATCACGGCGATCGCGGTTTTGGTCATCAAAAGCACCTTGCTCACCGTTCCCGCGTTCACCACGGCCCGGCTGCTGAATTGGTCGTTGCCCGCGGTCCAGTGGGCGCTGATTTAGGATGAAAGAGAGCGGGCCTCCGAGGGGGCCGCCGGGTCCGCGTGGTCGACCTCCGCGTGGTTGCATCAGCGGATTAGCTCTGGATGCCAGTTCCCGGTCCAGCGTGTTCATCATGCTGATGTAGATGCGGCCGCGCAGCGCCATCCCCATTCCGATGAGAATCAGGAAGAGGACAGTAACATTCAGCAGGGTGAGCTTGGCGCGGACGGTCATGTGTGGTTAGGGTTTTGTGGGCCGCTCAAGTATATATCCCGCGCCGTAGACGGTTCGAATCATCCGAGGTTCGCGGGTGTCATCCAGCTTGCTACGGAGCTGTTTAACGTAGACATCCACGACGTTTGACCCGACAGCGGCATCATCATTCCAGACGCGAAGCCGCAGTTGCTCACGGCTGACGACGGTTCCTTCGCGTTGGATCAACGCTTCAAAGACACCAAATTCACGCTGTGTCAGCTGTAGATCGATGCCAGCACGCTTGACGGTGTGATTGACGGTATCTACTTCGAGATCATCAATATGGATGAAGCGGGACTTTTCGCGGGCATCCCGCCGGAGAAGAACGCGACAACGAGCCAGAAGAACTTCCATAGAGAAGGGTTTTGTCAGATAGTCATCCGCGCCAGCCTCAAGACCACGGACTTCATCTTTGACGGTGTCACGTGCGGTCAGCATCAAGATAGGCGTCCTGTCGCGCCCAGAGCGGAGGCGTTTGCAGATTTCGATGCCATCCATTCCCGGGAGCATGCCGTCGACAACGAGGAGGCCCCAACCGCCTTCGCGGGCAAGCTCGATGCCTTCGGTTCCATTGGATGCGATTTCAACCGCCCATCCTGCAGACTCAAGGCCCAGTTTTACGATTTCGGCGATGTTCTCGTCATCTTCAATACAAAGGATCTTCATCGTTATTCCATTGTGGCGGATGATTATGAAGCGGGTATGAAGAGGAGCATCATCAGATGTCTGATACCGTTAGTGCACCACGCGGTTTGTTGCTGTCTGGTCTGCCGTATTTTGTTCTGGAAGATCGTTACGCATTGGGACCAGTTGCCCGGCTTCCAGGTGATACACCTTGTTTGCTAAGCGCGTTGGAGCATCCCGGTGCGTCACCATCACCACCGTTCTCCCGACCATCAACCGTTTCAGCGCATCGAGGATACTCTCTTCTGTTGCTGGGTCCAGCGCGCTGGTTGGCTCATCAAGGAGAAGCACCGGTGCATTCCGCAGGAATGCCCGCGCAAGTCCGACGCGCTGGCGCTCTCCGCCTGACAGCTTTGCTCCGCGTTCACCCACGATGGTTTCCAGTCCATCCGGCAATGTATTGATCGTAGTTCGCAGCGCTGCAGCATCAATGGCCGACTGAATGTCGCTTTCAGTGGCATCCGGTTGTGCGAGTAGCAAATTCTCGCGAATCGTTCCAGGGAAAAGCACCGTTTCCTGTAGCACGGCTGCGTAGATGCTTCGGAGTCCCTCCGGGTCGAGCTGGGTTGCAGGGATGCCATTAATGCTTACATTTCCGGAAACAGGATCAATAAGGCGTAGTAACAAACTAATGAGGGTGGACTTACCGATGCCGGTCGGGCCTGTCAGCGCAATGACATCGCCTTTGCGAATCGTAAGGCTGACATTCTGCAAAATCGAATGCGCATCGTCATAAGCAAAGCTGACATCGGTGAACGAGAGCTCACGAATTTCCTCCGGGATGGCCGTTGGTTGGGCAGGGACAGGGACATCGGTATCGGTTTGCAGCAGGAAATCTATCCGTTCGAGGCTGACGAGCTGTGTTTGGAGGCTTGCCCACTTTTTCCCTATCATCCTGATTGGCGAATAAATTTGCCCGAGGTAATGGATCCCGAGGATGACTTGTCCAGGGGAGAGGGTTCCGTGCGCTGCGGCAGATGAACCTATGTACAGCGCGGCAGCAATGCCTATTGCACACAGAATTTGCACCGTTGCGTTCAGGCTGCTGTCAAGCCAGGCTATTTTTATGCGCCTGGTAACCGCACTTTCAGCGATGTTTAGATACCTACCAAGGGTATATGTCCTTAGATTGAATGCCTTGACCGTATGGAGCCCGGAAAGGGAACTTTCAATCACACCAAGCGCCTGGCTCTCCTGTTGTTTAGCCGCGCGCGCTGTAGCTTTTAGAGCTGGTCGTGTCGTTCTTCCGATGACAACGAGGATTGGGCCGAGGACAATTGCGATGAGAGCAAGCTGTACGTTGAGTGTCAACAGGGCCGTAGTCATCGCGATGATGGAAAGGGTTGCCGTCAGGACTGGGAGTGCGCCATCGAGGAGAATCCACTCCAGCGCCTGCGTATCTGTTTGGATGCGATAGAGCGCATCCGCGGTCCCACTGGTGAGGTGGCTTGCGATTGAGCGCTGTTGTGCCGCATCAAAGCACTGTCCACGCAGCTCAACCGTGACCGTTTGTCCTGTCCTTGTAGCCACAATATTGCTTGCCATCGAGATGAGCTGCTGGATGACAGCAAAGCCGATGCTGGCCAATGCAAGTGTCAGAAGGCTTTGTGTCCAGGATGTCGGAAGCCAGCTGATGGTCTTTGATTTGCCGCTGATGGAATCGATGGCTGCTTGTAGTGGCAGGGGCGTCAGGACGGAGACTCCGGCACCAATCGCTTCGAGTGCGATGAGAGTCATCAACGCACCCGCGTGCTTTTGGGCTGTTTCCGCGACTAATGGCCTGCGCAAATCATCGCCGCCCTGTACTTGGAAAATGACATCGGTTCAAGCCCAAGCTCTGAAAGTCCAGCGAGAAAGCCTGTCGGAGGTGCATCTTCAAACTTTACTTCGAGCACCCTCCCAGAGACAATGGGTATCGCGTCTGACTTGTGGTGTGGAAGGATAAAGTCATCCATCGAAACCGCACGTACATCACGGTCAAGCGTTACCCGTAAATCGATACCATCGACTATTCCCATGTACGCCTGGCGGGTATAGGAAATCAGCTGAGTTGGTCGAAGACGATACGTTTCGACATCCCGCGAAAACCACTTCGGCTTTGGCCTTGTCCCCAGGGCTTCCACATCTGTGGTTGAAATTGTGGAACGGTGTTTGACAACCTGCCCTGGAGCGGGTTTGGCTTTGTATTCAACATGGATGATGTCTTCGTGGCCGTATCGTCTCAAGCGCCACTTGCCAGGGAGTTCCCGGGTAAACGATGCGAGTTCGGGTGTATCGAGGTAGAGGCTTGCTACCGGATAAGTGCCATCTCCTCCACCGTATGTATCCGGGCCAAGCGTCGCCGATAGACTTTCCTGCAAGTCTTTGACCTTGGCTTCATCGACGATGAACTTTAGCTCAGCACCGCTGCGAACATGGTTGGCGCTTAAATCAGGTGCTGTCATCTAAAACTCTGGCCCTCCGGGACCACCACCAAAACCACCGAAATCAGGTGGCGGAAGCGTAGCTAGAAAACCATCCCCAATCTCTTTACGCGTCAAAGTGCCATCAGCATCAAGATCGAATTTCCGAAACCAATCAGCATTCACTTTGGCAAACTCAGTGGCTGTAACCGTTTTGCTTCCAAAGGCGGTCCAGAGCTGACTGGGGAAGATATTGGCGATGAAGTCATTTGGTTTCATTGTGGCCATATCCCACTCACTCTTGGAGAGCTGAGCGTCATGATTAGTATCCGAATTTGTGAACAGCGCTAACCATTTCGCAGACCAGTTACTTTGTGTAAACGTTTCGCTGTCGTGTTTAAGGAGTGTGATCGTGTTACCAGCCACGATATTCGATAAGTCAAATCCGCCATCTGGACCGCCCGGGCCGCCCATCATCCCGCGAGGTTGCTCGCCATCCAGCTTTCCTGCCAGCTGAGCAGTCACATTAACTGCGCGCCGCGCAAAAAATTCTGTCAGTGTCACGCCATCGTTAAACATGTCTGGCATCGGGTTGCTTTGTGGTTCCGGAAGTTTTGTCGATGCCTTCGGCTTTAAGCCATTCGCTGCAAACTGATGAAGCTTGCCATCCTTGAGGACGAAAACGCTCTTGTTGTTGGCAGCGACTACCGGTCTACCCTGATCCAGTGGAGGCGGAACGGGCATCCCAAACATCCCGAATGATGGCGCACCGGGAACATTGGACAGGTTATTTTTCGCTAGCACCGGTGCTATAACGCGGCCAAGTTTTGCTCGCAAGCCTTCGAGGTTTTGCATGATTCTGACCGCATCTTTGCAGGCGGCCTCGTACCGCGCTCGTGCCTGCGGCACGGAGAGAAAACGCTTTAATAGGACTTCCCGTTCCCCATATGGCTTTGTGACCGATAGGCGGATGCCATTTGCCCCAGCCATCGGGAATGCGCCGAATGCAAGATCGAGATCCCATGGGAGGAACTGAAACTTGCCGCTGACGGGTTCGCGGATGATGTAGTAGTTGTGCCCCATCGACAGGATGCTGTCCATGGAGCTGGTCACAACTGTGCCGGCGAGGAAGCGTGCGAAGTTTTCGATGTCCAAATAGTCGCCAAGCTTGGTCGCAAACTCGGTATCTGAGCTTTCGTGGACAAATGCGACAAAGTCCATAAACCGTTTTTTGTCGTCATCCGTGGGTTTACCCTTTGGATCATAAACCGGTTCGTACTGTTTCCACTTGTCAAATTTCGGAAGTCCGTTCGCGTTTTCTGGCTTAAGTACAAGCGTAACGGGTTTGGGATAGTGTCTTGCAAAGAAGCGCGCGTCGAGCTGTTCGGGGATGGAATATAGCCCTACTGCGAGGTTATCTGCGATACCCGGGATGTCCAGAGTGACATCAGCGAATGTTGTCTTGCTACACGGAACGCCAAGCTGGGTAAAGAGCTCATATGCGAGTGCCTCGCGTAGCCCCGTCTGGTCCATGACATTGTTGCCAAGGTTGAGCGTTGTTGTTCCATTGATGTTTTGCTCTTTGACAAGCTTATCCAGATTAATCTTGAATGGCCGCTTTATAAGCGAGCCGGACATCATGTAAGTACCATTGCCCTTGAACCGGATGCTGACTTTGTATGGCTTTCCATCCACGGTTACCGTTGCGGGATTTTCGGGGAAGTCATTTTGCATAAAGCCTTTGGCTTTTGGCTGGATGTTTTGCCATGCATCAGCGGTGAGTTCGATGCGGATTTTGTGCACCATCGACTGTATATGAAACTGTGTAGCTTGCTTCTCCGTTACGCGCGGCGCAGCCGCTACCTTTGCTTTTGTCGCATTGGTCAGGGATGGTTTTTGTGCTGTTGGAGCGGGCGGCGCGGCTGGGAGTAGGAATGCCGTGATGGGTGCAAGCGGAATCATCATAATGTCATCTTAATATAACGGTAGTCCGCTTCGGACGTATCGTGGCAACTTAAGTTCAATAAAGCGGTCAATTGTGAAAGTTCATGGCCGTCCGGGGCCACCGGGTCCCATGCTGCGCGGGGTCAAGCCTTGAGATTTGCCATCTAACTGGAGTTTCACGTTAGCGATGCGCTGTTTGATGAAGTCATTGAGACTGACATTCTGCCCAAAGCCACCCGGTCCACCTGGGCCTCCTGCCCCGCCGGGACCACCGAACGGACGGCCTGGACCATTGGCTACCGGCAGATTCTCGGCTTGCTCGAGTTTCAGGCCATCGGCTGAAAACTTGAGGATACGATTTCCGCTCACGATAAAGACGGAATCACGATTAGCCGCAGCTGAATTGACGGTTGGTGGCCCGCCGGGCCCACCTGGAAATCCAAAGCCACCTCCGACTTGTGTTCGGTCGTCCAGCTCCTTCACCGGAGCGACGAGTTTGGTCAGCTGGTCTACTTCCGGGGCGATACGCTCAAGAATGGCAACAGCGGACTTACACGCCGCAAGGTAGCTGGTCTGTGCTGCTGGCACGGATAGAAACCGCTTTACCAAAATCTCACGATCACCAACAGGTTGGTAAATGGATAACTGCGTGGCATCGATGCCAGCCATCGGGAACCCGCCAAATGCCAAATCGAGGTCCCATGGGAGGAATTCAAACTTTCCGGATTTCGGGTTACGAACGATGTAAAAGTTATGCCCCATCATCAGGATGGTGTCGAGGCTACTGGTAACGACCGTCCCTGCGAGGAATTTGGCAAACTGTGGGATGTCGAGATAGGTTCCAAGCTTTGCTGCGAATTCGGTGTCGGATGCCTCATGAACAAACTTCGTAAATGCCATGAAGTGTTGCTTGTCGGTATCGGTGGGTTTACCTTTTGGATCGTAGGTCTTCTCGTAGGGTGCCCAGTCATCTCCGTAAGGCAAGGTATGCGCCCCTTCCGGCTTGAGGACAAGGGTTGGCGCGGTGCCGTAGGCAGACTTCAGAAAATCGGTGTCCACCTGTTCAGAGGATGTGTAGAGACCAAGAACTTTGTTCTCATAGCTCCCCGGAATGTTCAGCGTGACTTTAGCAAAGCTTGTGCGGCTACAGACCACCCCGAGCTTTCGGAAAACGGTGTAGGCAATCGCTTCCCGGATGCCAGTTGGGTCCATCGCGTTGTTGCTGAGATTAATCGTCGTTTCACCATTGATGGACTGGGTCTTGATGAACTTATTGACATCAATTTTGAATGGCCGCTTTAGGCTTCCCTGACTTGAGCGATAGCTGGCATTGCCCTTGAAGCGTATTGCGACATCGAGTTCTCGGCCATCGATCGTGACCTTAGCCCGTTCTTCTGGGTACTCACTCTCCATCCCCCCGGAGCGCAGCGGCTGCATCGCATCCCACTGCGCTTTCGTCAGATCAATCCGAATCTCGTGAATGGTCTCGCGGATGTGAAAGGGTTTTGGTTCGACCGGCACCTGTAATGCGATGGCTGTGGCGTAGGCGAGGGGAGTGATGATGTGCATAAGCATGCACCATTTTGTCAAAGCAAAGTGAAGCGAATGTGAAAGTGGTTGATTCAGGGTCCGGTACATTTCATATTCTGGTCGCTATGTCGTCAAACAAATGCGTTAATGTCGCTATGACCTACCGGCTCCTCTTTGCTGCCATCGCTTTTGTACTCATCGCTCAGCCCATCCGTGCACAGACAAGTGTTCAAGCCCTCGGCCTGATCCCGCGCCCGCAGAGTATTTCAACAACATCGGAGAAAGTCGATATCAGCGGTACGCCAGACATCATCGGGGGATCATTTCCAGCATCAGCGGCACAGCTCGCAAAGAAGCTGCAACATCTGGATGATACGAAATCAACACAAAAGGTACCCCCGCTGGGTATTAGATTCGAAAAGGTCGGTAGACTGGCTCCGGATGCATATGGCATCGATGTAGCTGCCAATGGCATCACCGTGAAAGCATCAAGTGAGACCGGAGCCTTTTACGCGGTTCAAACCTTGCTCCAGCTCATGACAGAGCCGGTAAGCGGGAAGGCGATTTTGAAACGCCGCACCTCTTTGCCGGGAATGTCGATAACCGATAGCCCCCGCTTTTCGTGGCGCGGCTTTATGCTCGATTCCAGCCGTCACTTTCAGCCCAAGGAAGATATTTTCAAATGGCTTGATTACATGGCGATGCACAAGCTCAATGTCTTTCACTGGCATCTCGTCGATAGCCACGGCTGGCGGCTTGAGATCAAGAAGTACCCACGGCTAACAAGCCAAGCGGCGTGGCGGGAACAACCTCCGATTGGGCGTTACGGCGGGTTTTACACACAAGCGGATGTACGCGAGGTTGTCGCCTACGCAAAGGCGAGGCACATTACCGTTGTACCGGAGATTGAGATGCCCGGGCATTCCCAAGCAGCCGTCGCCGCGTATCCGGAGCTACTCGCCTGCGACCCGGCACAGGTCGGCGAAACCGCTTTCTTCTACAACTTCCCGCATACCCGCCAGGAGTTTCCAAATCTCAAAGGCGCAGATGTGATGTGTCCGAGCAAGGAGACGACGTACACATTTATTTCCGATGTCCTCGATGAAACGATGAAGCTCTTTCCAGGCACGTTTATTCACGTTGGCGGGGATGAAGTGGATGATGCCGTTTGGGCGAAATGTAAAGACTGCTCGCACCCGGAACGACGGGGGATGAAGGATTACCATGCGGTCCAGGCGATGTTTATGCAGCGTATCGAGAAACAGCTGCTCGCGAATGGACGTCGGTTGATTGGCTGGGATGAGATTATTGAAGGTGGTTTATCCCCAACGGCGGCGGTGACCAGCTGGCGCGGGATACAGGGAGGCGTAGCAGCGGCAAAGAGCGGACATTTTGCTGTGATGTCACCAAATAAACCCCTATATCTTGATCATGGACAAAGTTATTCCAGCAGTGAGCCACCGCACTGGCCTGGGAGGGAGACATTGGAGGATGTCTATACATACGAGCCGGTACCAAGCGGGCTGAGTGAAGAACAAGGGCGTTATATTATGGGGCTGCAGGGAAACCTCTGGAGCATCTTTACAACGAACCAGCAACTCCTCGAAATTCAGGGTTTTCCCCGCATCTGCGCTATCGCCGAAGTCGGCTGGTCCCCAAAAGTCAAAGCTCCGTTTTCAAATTTTGTTTCGAGACTAAGCGTTCACAAAGCACGCTTAAAGCATGCCGGTATCAACTTTTGGGATGAACCACTATCTCCAGAATCCACCAAGACGGGTGGCGCACAGGTTGTCGGAACGTGGACTCCGGATATCGGCTATGCAACTGGAAAGCAGCTGCGTTTCAGGCTTGTGAATGTAAGTGGCGGATCCAATCTCGATGTCCGCTTTCAATACACAGATGGCGCGGATGCCCTCTCCATCCGCAAAGTTGCACTGGAAGTCGGCGGGAAAGTGGTGAGCATCGATGTCCACGATGGCATGACTGGCTCTGCAGACAATGCAAACAAATACCGGGTGGGGGTACCTAACAGCATCAAGCCGACGGATGCTGTCTGGCTTGCCGCGGATGTCTACGTTGTACCTTGGGAGCGTGGTGGTAAAGGTGACTCAAAGGGGACGGTGACCGTGGAGTCCGGGCAGTTGCTCAACGTCGTCACGTATCAGCCTGAAGTGCTACCCAAACGGCAAGTGACAACCACACCAGTGGCGCATAACCGTGACAAAGCTATTTATGACTGGCCCACTCGGCATGCGCAGGTCTTGCGAGTGAAGCATCAGGTCAATCCGGATGTCTTCGTAATCGGCGATTCAATCATGCACTACTGGGCCGGTGTGCCTCTAGCGCCGATTATTCGAGGAGAAGATAGCTGGACAACGGCATTTGGTCAGCAGACTCTGAATGCCGGATTTGGTTGGGACCGGACTGAGAATGTCCTTTGGAGACTTAAACACGGCGAACTCAAAGGGACAAATCCCCGGGTTGTAATGGTTGCAATCGGGACCAACAATCTCGGGCTCAATACGGTGGAGGAGGTCGTTGATGGCATCGATGCTATCTGCCAGGAAGTTCATCGCCAGCTACCTCAGACGAAGATTTTAGTGCTTGGAATTCTCCCGCGCGCGGATGCATCAAGACTCAAAGCAACCCCGGATCAGGTCAACTATCACCTTCAGACACGGCTTCATCCAAGGGATTACATCGATGTCTTTGATGCTGGGAATGCCTTTCTTACGCGCTCCGGAGACCTACGGAAAGAGCTGTTTTCCGATGGTCTGCACCCAAACAAAGCAGGTTATGCAATCCTCGCAGATGTGATTGCTCCGCATGTGACCCGCCTTCGGAGTGGTAAGAAATAGGTGACAACGCGTACTTTCGGCGTTTAATGACATTCGTTATGTCATCCGGTCTCACAGTTATCCTCGTCCACCCTAGCATCCCGCAAAACACCGGAAACATTATCCGGATGTGCGCGAACACTGGCACCGACCTTGGCCTAATCGAGCCGTGCGCTTTTGGCTGGGATGATGCCCGCCTTCGGCGGGCGCACCTCGACTACGAGGAGTATGCGGATGTCAAGCGTTTTCAGAGCTGGCAGGACTGTGTAGACCACTACCCGGGACGCCGGTTTTTCGCGGTTGAGACCGGTGGACCGAACACGGTTTACGAAACAGCCTTCAAACCTGGAGACATTCTAGTCCTGGGTTCGGAAGTCACGGGGCTGCCAGAGGATGTCCTGGCATCCATCCCGGTTGAGAACTATATCTCGCTGCCGATGGTCCCCGGAAACCGCTCGATGAACCTTGGAAATGCAACGGCCGTGGCGGTCTTCGAGGCTTGGCGGCAGCTGGGCTTCCCGGGAGGTTCCAGCAATGGGCAAAAAATGCCATTTGCATTTACAAACGGGATGCAAATGCCCGGCATTGATGCAACTGGAAAGCCAATAAAGCCAGACTAGTTTTGTGGGAGCTTACTGCGGTCTACGATTTTCGGCGCATCCGCAGGACCGGCGACCTTCTCGTTCTTGCCATCCCCGATGTTCTTGTACTTCGTCATCCCGGAGCGATTAATCTTGGCATCCGTAATTTCGCCATAACGCCCCATTGAGATCTGTGGAACGCTGATTGCCTTCACGATTGGCGCACCACAGTGCGGACACTCGGTTTTGTTCGGCTCAGACATCCCATGAAAAATTTCCAGCGTGTCGCGGCATGCATCACAGCTTTGGTCCGTCTTCGGGCGATACGTATACGTAGGCATATCCAATTATCACCTATCAGCCGGCAGAATCAATGAAATAGACGCGATAGACATTGCCATGCTTCACAGGCATCGGTAAGTTAGAAACACGTTGCCCAGCCAAAATCTGATGGTGCAACTTGACTTGCGAGGAATAGACGACGATGTCCTTTACGATTTACCGACCGGGTACCGCCGGCGAACCATCCCTTGCCGAGCGCATGGGTTACAAGAAGACTGACAAGCTCCTGATGATCCATGCAGATGACATCGGGATGTGCCACTCCGTCAACATGGCGACCATCGAGGCGATGGAAAAGGGCGTCGTCACCAGCGCTGCCATCATGGTTCCTTGTCCCTGGTTTCCGGAAATCGCCGAGTATTGCCGCAAGAACCCGGATGCAGACTACGGTCTACACCTGACGCTTACGAGTGAATGGCGGAACTACCGCTGGACACCTTTACAGTCACGTCAACAGGCTCCAGGTCTTTACGACAAAGAAGGCTTTATCCACCGCTCGGTGGAGGATACGTTTAAGCACGCATCCGCGGATGAAGTTGAGCGTGAAATGCGCCTTCAGGTTGCCCGCGCGTTGGAGTTTGGCATTAAGCCTAGCCACATCGATTCGCATATGGGCACGCTCTTTATGGGTAAGTTCTATCCACGCTATGTCAAAGTTGGCAAGGATACGGGCATCATGCCGATGCTTCTTTCTCCAACCCCGGAACGCATAAAGGAAGGCAAGGAAGTCTTTGGACTTGACTTCCTGACGGCATACAACCTCACTAAGAAGCAGAACTTTGTGCACTTGGACATCCTCAAAGAAGATGCTTACGGTGACACGCTCGCCACACGTCGTGCGCATTACTACGATGCATTCCGGAAGCTGCAACCAGGTGTCGTAACCGAGTTCATCTGCCATTTGTCCATGGATGATCAGGAAATTCGAAACATCACAGGGAACTGGCTCGCCCGTTATAACGAGTATTTGATTATGACGGACCCGAAGACGCGTGACCTGATTGACTCATTGGGCATTAAGCTCTTTGGGTATCGGGACCTGCAGAAGCTGGCGTTCAAGCCGGTTTAGGGGATGCGCCTGGCGACGGGAGGCTTACACATGCAGCAAGCGGTAATCGGATTTGGAGAGCTCCTCTGGGACATGCTCCCTGCTGGCCGCCAACTTGGTGGAGCACCAGCCAATTTTAGTTACCAAGTCATGAAACAAGGCCTCTCCGCGCTTCCGGTCAGCTGTGTCGGAAACGATGACCTTGGCCGCGATGCCCTTCATCTCCTGCGGCAAGCCGGTCTTGAAACATCTGGCATTGCGACCTGTAACCAACCTACGGGAATCGTGACGGTCACATTGGACGACCGTGGCGTACCTGAATATGACATCCGACAAGGCGTCGCTTGGGATTATATCAACCTCACTCCAGCGGCCATGGATGCAGCAAAGTCGGCTGCCGCACTCTGCTTCGGGACGCTCGCCCAGCGCGCTGAACAGAGTGCCGCAACGCTGCAAACGCTGTTTGAACTGCTGCCCACTGGTGCACTTCGTGTCTTCGATGTCAATCTGCGACAACACTATTACTCAGCGGACATTCTCAAACAGGGATGCCACCACGCAGATATTCTCAAGCTCAACGATGATGAGCTTCCAATCGTCTGTGGCCTCCTCGGTATCGCCGCGCCGGATGACATCCGTACACCTCACGATGACCGCCCGCATCCCGACATAGATAAAATACGTGACCACTTCAACATCGGAACGGTTTTGGTAACCTGCGGGGCACGCGGAAGCCTTGTCGCATCCAAGCAGGGCTGGAGCTGGTTGGCATCTGTGCCAGTAGATGTCGTCGATACGATCGGGGCTGGGGATGCCTTTACAGCAGGATTCGTTGCTGGAGTCCTTGCCGGAGAATCTGATATCGATGCGCAAGCCCGTGCAACGCATGCCGCCGCGCGCGCCTGCTCGCATGCCGGGGCAATGGGCTAATCTAAAATGCTGCTAAAGCCAACACAGCTTCAAAAGGACATCGCTGCCTGGCTCGGTGATCTGACCGCTGGAAAAGCCATTTTCAACGCCAAAGATGACCGTGGAGCAGTGCTTGATTCGCTCAACCCAGTCGTATTCAGGGATGGCAGTTTTCTCGCGATTCACCATTCCCTGGATGCCGGTAGTTTTCGCCTGAACCTTGCCGAATCTGATGATGGTTTTTCGTGGAAGCACGTCCGTGAGCTGGCAAACCACGGGTCACAGGGAGAGCTGTTCCCCGCCACAGATGGCAGCTGGTGGCTGGCATTTGAAGCCGATGCTCCCGATAGTGTGCACATTCGCCTCCAGCGCTACCGCACACTAGCTGCGCTACGTAAAGGCGAGCCACTCCTCGATGAGCTTCTACCCAGAAGTTTGGCGCCATCCGCCGAGGGCACCCCAAGCTTTGAGAGCACCAATGGTGACAGCGCTAAGCTCAGGCTTCATTACTATCGAGATCGAGATGTTGACCGTGCAGCATCCGGTGAATTCAGGGGGCGTGGACGCTGGAGTGCAAATGTTGATGACCGCTGGAACAAGGGACTCGAAGGTTTGGGCATCAAGGGGAATATTGGGGGACGGACGAAAGTCCGTCTGGCTGGTAAAGATTGGTACATCCAAGAGGGGCAGCTTGCGAAAAATGATTGGTCTAGCTGGCGATTGTGGTTGATGGACAGCAAATCTCTGGTTCCGGTTGCGATCCCGATGCGTACCCCTGGTGGGTCTCAGTCATTTGCAAATCCACATGCCGTTCGTGTAGGGACATCCCGCGAAGAGCTGTTGCTGACGCTGTTTATGCCGACGGAGGGCAATACGCCGGGTGAAATCGCTTCGCCC
>JBJTQN010000142.1:0-3176 GCA_046075665.1 Armatimonadota bacterium
TTCGGCAAGAGGCTCATCATCGTCTTGATGTCACCATTGCAGCGTTTCAGGGATGCTATGCCCCGATTACGGTGTTGTTAGGCTGCAATGCATTTACGATTGAACCAGATCTGAAGCGTTACGTGTCTCTTGTGGAAACGCTGGGGCCACACCCATCTGCCATCCCTTACACAGAACTACGCCGACTGATCCGCAAACGTACCGCTTTGGCAAAGCAGCGCGAGCGTGCCGCAACCAGCGGTAAACCGAGTGCCCCACTCGTTGTCCCACAGATTATCCAGGAACGTGCGAACAGCCCAATCACGGTGTCCAAAGCAGAGTCCGAACCACTGTTCTATTGGCGACTCCCAAGCTACGTTGAAAAGCAAAATCTAACATCTGGGCGGGTTGATGACTACCCGGATAACGACACGATCAGAGAAAATGGCTTCGATCTGGAAGCAGAGCAGTACGACTGGGACACCCCCGCATACGATGACTTTTCCTTAGACTTCTCAAAGTCGGCAACGCCTCCGGGCTGGACCCGCATCCAGCACCTCCGCTACAGCGCGTATTGTGTCAACCTTGCAAAGTTACGCATGGCCCGCTTCCGCAGGCGGTGGTGATTCCGATTTTTAAGTCACAGAGTGGTCACGTGATCTGATTCAAATGTGGAGCCGGAGGAGCACTTCCGATGGCTACTAACTGCATCGGAACCTCACCATGACTAAGCATGACACTGAGATAACATCGCAATCAGGATCATGGGTATCCTATGGGATTCCCGCCATTCCGCAGGAGTTGGCAGATCGATTTATCGCACCATCCAATGACCCCGCGATTGCCCGCGAACCATTCGCATCAGGCGTAAATCGCGCCCTTACATTTGCGACAGATGTCAATAATGATGGCATCTTCATCGGCAATATGTGGCGTCCAATCCCATTTGTCGACTCACGAAACCTCCCATATGAACATCCAACACGCCACGAATGGGATGATGCCCGCTACGACGATAGTGGCCTCAATTTCCAGCATGAGCTCCTGCCGACGGGTTGGACATCAACGCAATACAAGCGCTTTCGGTCGTGGGAATTTGGGATGTTTATCAAGCAATTTTGCTACAAATACATTTTGCCAGTCACATGGAAGGCATTTCACGGAGTCTATGATCCCAAGCTCTTCTTCTTTGGCTGTAATGCCGGATGGCTTGAGCCCAATCCCGAGAACTATGCGCTGTTTAGCGAGTACGCTTCAGGCAGCAGCCATCCCATCACGGCCCAGGAAATTCAGCAAAGATATGAATCCCGAAGGCAAAAGGCGATGGCAGTCGCATACAACAAGCTTGAATACATCGAGGAACGGCGAACGATTAGTCCTCCTGAAAACTATGAAATAAAGGCATATGCCAATCCAAGCGTTCGCTTTACATCATCGAAACCGGGATTCTATTGGAAATTCGCATCCTATGAAAAGCTAAAAGCGATTCGTCCACCGAACGACCCATTGTTTCCACGCCTCGACCTCTGCGATGAACAATACGAATGGGACCGGGATGTCTACGACCGGCCGGATTTGGACTTCTCAGCGGAGCCGACACTGCCAGGCTACACGCGCATCCAATTCCTGCGCCGAAAGGCTTGGGAGAGGAGCTGTTACGAGCACCGCGTTGCAAAGCTGACGGGAAAGCGCAAAAAACCGCGTGACCCCGTTATTCAGCAGCAGCTCATCGATAAACTGAATACCAACAACTGATGGTCACTCACCCGATGATGTGATCATCCAGACCGCTGGTGTGCGTACTCCCGGGCGGATTTCTCCGCTCGGGATCACCCAGCTGTCCCGCCATCGAACCGCGGTAGCCGTGACGTGGGCAAACGGAGCACTGCCAAGCGCTCTTATTCGCATAGAAGTCACCAAGTTAATGTCCGCATCAAACCCTGGATGCACACTCTGTGGAATCCAAGCGCGTGAGCCATCATCTCCACTGAAAACGGCTAGACCATCCGCAATCTGCGGCAGCGGGCACGGCGGTGCAACCGCAGGCTTTGGCAAATCCGTAATGCGCTTCCATCCCCCAAATCCTGTGTAGCGATAGCAATCCCGGAGGTATTTACGTACCGCCTTGCCATCCGGTCCCGGATACAGATCAGCCCCAGAACACACAAAGAGCGAGTCAGCGACAACTCCTACGCCTGGCAAAATGCGACCAGGCCCCGGAAGCGGCGGAAGCTCAAACCATCCCGCGCCGAAGGTCGTACAGTCCAAAGCGAAAACACGTTTACTCGCCGATATCGATGTCGGCGTCTCCTGCCCTCCAACGATAATAAGGAGGTTGCCGAGCTTGGCGAAGCCGACATTTGCTAGCGTCAAGGGAAGCTTTGGCAGGGGCTCAACTACTAGATGTCCCCGCTGTTCCATCATCAGCCAGCAGCTTGCATAATGCCTACCAGAATCCGAGCCGCCCGCGACCACCACACCGCCATCCACCGTAAAGCTCGCCCCGTAACCGAGCGGCTGCGGGAGGTGCCCAATCATCTCCCAGCGGGCATCTGGTTCACGCAAACGATAGACCCGGTCATGCCACACCTTTGTGCCACCTTCCCACGGATACGCATTTGGGAAATTCGCACCGCCGGCGACGACAAGCTGTGTATTTAGAACACCGGCAAACGGCGCGGCGAGCCCACGGGAATTGGGGATGTCCGCGATGCGGCGGAACTGGAGCAGTGTTTCCATTTTGCTAATGATGTTAATGTCCGGCAGGCTGCGTATCAGCGGACAGCTCTGGCTTCGGCCGCACCAACAAAATAAGCACAACACTTGCCACAACCGTCAGCGAAAACATCCCAAAAATGACATTTAGCGGTATCTTGGCATCCCGCATTTTGCCAAACCAAAAGTCCGCAAGCCCACCGCAGCTGATACTGACAAGGTTCATCAGGCCGTATGCCGTCGCCCGCTGCTCGGGGCGTACAACTTGCGACAAAATCGGCATGTTATTGCCATCAAACAGTCCCCAACCAACACCAAACAGCATCAGAAAGCCTATCGCCATCGAGAGCGAGCTGGCATTCCCAACGCCAAAGATTGCCGGCACGATCAGAGCCATCCCGGTAGCGCTCACGAAAATACGCCCCCGGATGTTCTTTCGAATCGCTCTGTCTGAGAGGTAGCCGCCGAGGAAGACCGCCCCG
>JBJTQN010000143.1:0-10120 GCA_046075665.1 Armatimonadota bacterium
CCCATGTGAGCGCCCAGTTACCATCCGGATGAAACTTGGTAACACGGTTACTTTGATGCTCAGCAATGAACAGAGAGCTATCTTGTGAGATGGAAATCGCTCCAGGACGGTTAAGTGTCCCTTTTCCAGTTTCTTTACTCGACCAGTGCATCTGCGGCTCGCCAGCTGTATTGAAGACAGAAACCGCTGCATTTCCACGGTCGGTGACATAACTCGCGGATGGCGTTACGGCGATTCCAACCGGTTGGTCAAACTGACCGAGTTGATTGCCAAAGCTGCCAAACGAGAAGAGAAAGCTGCCATCCGATTGGTAGACTTTGATGCATGCACCTGCGGTGTCAACAACGTAAATCCTGTCTAGAGCGGGGCAGGCGGCGATGCCTTGCGGGTTGAGGAGGAGTCCACCATCCGTTCCGAAACCACCAAGTGTAAACGTAGTCTTTGTCGTTTTCAGATCTGCCTCGTATACGGCAGCGCAGAGGCTATCGGTTACAAAGATGCCGCGTCCCGGGAGGCAGGCTAAATGACTCCCTTCAGAGACGACTGCACAGCCATCAAATTCAGGAGCCAGCCATCGAAGTAAGACGCCATCGGCGGCGTACTCAAGCAACAGATTACTGGACCAGGATGCAATGACAATCGTTCCATCCGGCGTCGCGACGATAGCGTTAGGCTCGATGGCGTGTCCCATAACGGGATGTGTACACGGAATGACATTAAGCGTCTCAAGCTCTGACGAGAGAACGAGAATGCGGTGATTTTGTGTGTCTGCGATAACGAGGTTTCCAGATGTACAGGATGTAATATCGCCTGGACAGAGTAGCTGCGTCGGCGCGGACCCGATGCCACCGGTTTGGTTGCGATAGCTGCCATCGGGATGGCTCCCAAGTATACGATTGCGAATCATGTCGCTAACATAGATATCGCCAGTCGTCGCAACACATACCCCTACGGGGTCAGCATAGCGGTGATGTGGAATACCGATTGTCTTAGCGTACCGATAGGACAGCATGCTTTAGTATGCCACTGCGGAGGGGGTTGTCAATCCTGAGGTGTGTGCAAAGTGCTTATGGAACGTAGTCCCGTAAATTAAGTGTGGCCCCACCACGGGGCCACACATCCTGTAAATGAAGCGCAAATGTTAAGGTTTGCGTAGCGGGATAGAAAAGGTGCTAAAGCGAGACTTGGGTTCCGTTCCGGAAACACTTGCCTTTATTTCCCAGGTTCCAGCGTTTCCATTTGGATAGGTGAACGACCCGCCACTTGCAAGACCACTCACCGAAAATCCTGGTCCCTTCGTGGTCTTTGCCGAGCCCGCATCACCCTTGAGGGAAATCGTTCCAGAAGGGCTGACGGTCGCATACAGGCTTAGCCAAATGTCGCCCACCTGAATTTTGGCATGTTGCCCGGAAAGCACTGTCATTTTCGGGGATGCCACGACTTTTTTGCCATTGACAAACTTTGCCTCAACAATAACTTCCTTTGATACTTTGCCTGCGTTCGGAACCGCCTCCAAAAGCATCACATCTTGTCCATTGACAACGCCGATACCAGACGTGATGTCACGAGAAACGATGCGTCCCGACTTCACAATAGCAGGAGCTTTGCCATCCGTCGTAACGGTTACCGCGCTACCAGGTGCGAACGAAATGTTTGGCAACGCTGTGACATCGATGGCAGCATCACCCGACTTGAGATCAACGATGTCCGTGATGTCCGGAACTGCGATCCCGGAGGTCGAACCATCAACGGTAATGATTTTGACTTGCTTTTCGACCTTCGCACCCTTTGGTGCATCACTGTTTAGCTCAGGGATGTCAAGTGAACCATCCGCCTTGGCTTTCACACCGGTCAGCTTGCGGGTCTTGCCGTTTTCAGTGATTTCGACATCAAAGGTGCCGCTGCCGTTGCCAACAGCCTTTACGGAAACGGACTGCGATTGTGCCTGAACCTGCGCTGCCGAGCCGCTTGGGAGGATGAGAGGCTTGCCTTCGACTCTAACGCTCACATTTCCATGTGGGCCATCGGTTGTATCGATCACGATTGGTGGATGACCAGCCGCGCCACTCGGAACCTCGATTTTGCCCTTTGGTCCGGGCTTCAGACCTGTCAGCTTGCGGGTCTTGCCGTTTTCAGTGATTTCGACATCAAAGGTGCCGCTGCCGTTGCCAATAGCCTTTACGGAAACGGACTGCGATTGTGCCTGCGCTGCCGCGGCGCCGCTCGGGAAAATCAAAGGCAAATCATGAAGAATGCGAACTTCGTCTGGCTTACCTTTGTTCTTTCTGACGCCCTTAATGTCGACAAGTTCGGGGATATCAAACGTTCCATCAGCTTTGCGCTGTACCCCTTTGAGCTTACGGGTCTTGCCATTCTCGGTGATTTCGATATCAAATGTGCCGCTGCCATCGCTGCTTGCCTTTATGGAAACATCACGGCTCTGTGCCTGAACCTGCGTTGCCGCGGCGCCGCCCGGTGGGACAGGGGGCTTACCTTCGACTTTACGTGCAGGGTCAATCACGACCGTAGCCTCTCCATTGGGTCCGGCTGGAAGCTCAATCAGCCCCTTTGGCCCAGGCTTTAGACCGGTCAGCTTACGGGTCTTCCCATTCTCCGTAATTTCGACATCGTATGTACCATCCTTTGCAGGATTGGCTTTGACAACAATAGATGTAGCCTGATGGGTAGGCGTCGCACTAAAATCCGGCTTGCCGGTCTGGGCGTATCCCACATTTGCGATGCCAAAGAGCGAAACGATGGCGAGGTTACCCGCGATGGTGAAGGTCGTTTTCATCATGATGTCCTAATGTACACGTGTGTGGGCTAGCTGTGTACCCAATCGTTTTACTTGGTACGGATACATTAGTCCAGAAGCAGTCGACGTACCTTTACTCCGGATGCATTAGCGATTGGAAAGCTCTTTGCGTCGTTTTTCGCTCCAGCCCTGCCTGGTTACGATTGGGACGTAGCCAACTTCCATTCCCTTTGGCGGCTTGACGAATGCCGCAGGATCAATGGATGCAAGCTTTCCGGTGGTCGGTGCAGGCAGAAATTCCTTGGTGGATTTCCATTCCTTGTGCAAGAGCTCAACACGCTTTTGCAGGGTTTCACGTTCATCAGCGGAGAGGTCAGCGTTCATCAACGCCGGCTGGTCGACAAATCGATACCAGTAAAAGGTTACTTCACTGCCATCCCCCAAAATGCGCGTAAATGGCCCAGCAGCAGGTCCAGGGGATTTCCATGAAGATGATGGTTCATCCGGGGTGACATACGGCTCGAGGTCCCGCTTTGGCTTTGGGAAAGTGGCATTTAGAAGACCTGTTTCTGAAGGGACATCGGTTGTTGCCACAGCCGTCCAACGCTCCTTACCCTTGGCATCCTTGCCAAGCCGATAGTACTCAGGAAGCGTTACGAGTGACTTGTTGGTTGAGACACGAGTGGCATCCCACGAAAAACCATATGTGTTGTTAGCTAATACCTTTGGCACACCAACGCCCGCGAGGTCAACATCGTGGGCCTGCTCGCGCTTGTTACCCGGGAGATAAATCTTCCAAGTGGCATAGCCGCCGGGTTTGAAATTGTGAACAGCCGATGCCGCAGAAGAGACCATGCCTTCGGTCTTTACCCCGCCACCAAACCATGTCTCCACCGAATTCCAGAGCGCCTCCCGTGAGTAAGCAGTTACCTTATGAATCAGCGGTGCATCGCCACCGGATCCCGCAGGGAAATGTGTCGGGGCTATACGCGCAAACCATTCGCCTTTTGCATCCTGGCTGACCATCGCCGGGATATGCTGCGTTTCCATTTGAATCGCCTTGTTTGGCTCAGATGGTCGCGAATCGAGAAACTGACCTGCAAGGTCCGGGTTCGTCACCGATGCCTTTGACCAAAAGTACGGCGTGAAGAAGGTGACAGGACCTTTGAAATTGGCGGTGTTGAGAAACAGCGTCCAGCTCTGGTTGCCGGTCGGGACGTTCTTTCCCGCGGTCGTGGTTTTAGGAGTCGTGAGCGGAAGCGGCAGATATCCGTAACCAAAAAGCTCCCCGCGTGTGCCTTGCTTGAGATTTAGGCCATCCGGTGGCCACAGGATGTTCTGACTCAGCTGCGCGATACCGTAGAGCCCGGTCGGATTTTTCCAGTTGCGACCTTTTCCGGCACCCGGGCCGTTAGCCCACTCGCTGAAGTTGAGGGCGACACCACCCATGATGAACTTTGGAGTCTCTGTCGCAAACCGGGTGTCACGCCACCAGCCAAGACCGCCTTCAATATCGGTGTAAAAGTCTTTGAGCTTTTTGCCCTCCGGCTGAGGGAACATCCAAGTGCCGAACAGACCGCTCTGGAAATCCTGTCCCGGATAGGTCTCGAGGAGCGGCCACGCCGCAACGTACATCGAGAAGCCGGCATTGAATGTCGTTGCGACTTTGTCATGCGGAACGATAAGGTAGCCAGCCATCTCGGTTAGCTTTGGCTTTTTACTGATTTGTGCGTCAGTCTGCAATCCCAACACCGCAAGCAAAGCAGCGACTCCGTATACGTACATCCACATGCCTCCAAAGCCAGATGGGGTCGCTTGCACTCATCGTCGGCAAAGCCCAACACCGCAATCTGAAATCCAACCCTCAGATTTCATCAACCCTAAGGTTTGCCTAACGCCCACACTGCCAAGTTTACTTCGCGTACTTCCGAATAAAGTCAACCGCCAGCTTGCTGGCAGCATCGGTGGCGCAAACCATCATCTCAACGATAAGAGAAGCTCCGATTTCACAAAAGTTCACGGAATCCTGTGCTTGAGAAAACTCCACAACCTGACCCAAGACGGCGGTTCTCAGCTTACTTCGCGTACTTCCGAATAAAGTCAATCGCCAGCTTGCTGGCAGCATCCGTAGAGCTCAGCATCATCTTCGTAATAATCGTGATGTGCGTCCTATCCTTGATCACCTCAAGCGTCGCAGGCGTCTTCAAGTCTGTTAACTTTGCTGTGTACTGCTTTGCCAGCAAGTCCAGCCCCGCATAATCCTGGTCGGCGTAAATGACCAATGCCGGCGGACCCCCAGCGGTCAAATTCTTGACTGGGGATGCTGGCTTGAGCTCATCCACAGTGCCAGGGAAAATCTTTGGGAACATCCCCGCCGGGATGTCATAAACGCCGCTTATTGGAATCAGCCCTCGGATGTTCTTTGCAGACAGGTTGTGCTTCTTCAGGTACTCAGGATTCGCGGCCAACAGACTGGTCAAATGGCCTCCGGCAGAGTGCCCTGCCACAAAAATCCGGTCTGCTCGTCCTCCATACTTGGAGATGTTGGCATGCGTCCACGCAAACGCGCGGGCAACATCTTCAATATGCGCCGGATGCGTGACCGCCGGGCTAAGACGGTAGCTGATCACAACAACCCCGACCCCCTGGCTGGCAAACATTTGCCCCATATTCCCGTACATCTTGCGGTCACCCGAGCTCCACGTTCCGCCATGGATGAAGAACACAACCGGGAAGTCTTTTAACCCCTTGGGGGTATAAATATCGAGTTTGTGCTTCTTAGCATCGGCATCTGTGCCGTCGTAGTACGAAATGTCATTGACGACTGTTACTTCCTGCTCCGTCTTTGCTTGAAGGACAGGATGTGAAACGACAATCGCTGGAACGGTGATGGGCAAAATCATGGCTGGCACTCCTGGCTGCACACTGATGAAAACTTGTCGCTACCCTATCCTGTTTATCGTTCATCTGCACGATGCTCATTCCGATAGGATGCATTTATGGAATTGTACCTGACGACACCGGACCGCCAGAGCTTATTGACACGAAAAGCTGATGTACAGTGGCGAACCCCACAGCGCGGTCTCGCAGAAATCAACGTTGATGTCAACAAGAAACTCCAGCCGTTTCTGGGTGTTGGGGCTGCACTGACCGATTCATCGGCATTTCTCTTGATGAGGTGCATGTCTGACGCCACTCGCGAAGAGACATTACGCGCACTGTTCAGCCCCGCACCGGGAGCGGGATTTTCCGTAATCCGTATCTGCATCGGCGCATCGGACTTCAACCACTCCGGTAGCTACACCTATTGCGATTACCCAGATCCATCCTTGCGGATGTTTTCCATCCACCGTGAACAGGAATGTCTGATACCTCTCATTAAAGACATCATTCGCATCAACCCACACCTGCGCATCATCGCAAGTCCGTGGAGCGCGCCGGCCTGGATGAAAACAAACAACTCCCTTAACGGCGGGTGGTTGGCACAGGAGCATTACGATACCTATGCGGGATATTTCGTGAAGTACATCGATGCGATGCACCGCGAGGGCATAACCATCGACTACATCACGCCTCAAAACGAGCCCCGTCACAACGATGACCGCTACCCCAGTATGCGGATGGAGCCATCCGATCAGGCCCGCTTTATCGGCAAGTACCTCGGCCCCACACTGCGGAAGGCACATATCAGAACCAAGATTCTTTGTTGGGATCACAACTGGGACATGATGGACTTCCCTATGGGTGTGCTAGCAGATGCGGATGCCCGCAAGTACACCGCGGGGGCTGCCTTTCATGCGTATGCAGGAGAACCATCCGCGCAAGCACAGGTGCAGAAAGCCTATCCTGAACAGGAAATCCACTTCACAGAGAGCTCTGGGGGGTTTTGGGCGACGGACTTCGGCGGGAATATCCGTTGGGACCTCACGAATCCGATTCTAGGTTCAATTCGCTACGGAGCGCGGACAAGCCTGAAGTGGAATCTGGTTCTGGATGAAAACCGCGGACCACAAAACGGCGGCTGCGATAACTGCCGAGGCATCGTGACCTACAACCGCAAGACGGGAGCGATTACCCGTAACGAAGAGTTTTACGCTTTTGGCCATGTTGGTGCGTTTGTACGCCGGGGCGCTCACGTCGTCGCATCGTCTGTAATCGATGGCATCCCAAGCGCAGTCTTCCTAAATTCGGATGGTGGGCGTGTACTCGTAACGTGTTCGGAACAAGCCCGGCGCATTCAGGTCATCGATGGCAAGCGTTCAGCACAAATAAACATTCCAGCGGGCTCGGCGGTGACGCTCACTTGGCGATGAGAATAGACGCCCTGTCCGTATCGCCTCAACTCTTCTAGATTATGACAAATTCGAAATCTACTTCGTCACTCTTCGCATCTGGACGCCGCCGCGCGGAGCAAGGGTGATGTTTCGGCGTTCAAGTCGTGGCAGCGCGGTGTCGATGAGGCTAAATGTTCCCGTGCGCAGCCACTCTGCGAGCACTAATTTAGCCTCGTAGTGCGCAAATGCGGCTCCAATACACCGCCTGGCTCCCCCACCAAATGGCGCGTATTCAAAAGGTGACAGCGTCTTTCCAAGAAACCTGTCAGGATTGAACGCGGTTGGATCGGGATAAATGTCTGGATCCTGATGAAGAAGCATCACGGAGACACCGATCGCGCTTCCTTTCGGTAGCAGCCAGCCGCCGAGCTCGAAATCCTGTTCCAGGACGCGCGGAACCAGCGGAACAACCGGATGAATCCGCAGCGTTTCATCCACCAATGCTGACAAAAACGGCAGCTTTGCGATTTCATCCGTGGATGCCGATGATCCTGTGGCAGCCAGCTCGGCCTGAAGCCTCTCGAGCAGCTCAGGCTTGGCGTGCAGCCAGTACATCGCCCAGGCTAGGGTGATCGCCGTCGTCTCGTGGCCAGCGAACAGCAGCGTGATGAGCTCATCCACGATGTCATCATTGGGCATCGGAGAGCCATCCTCGTGACGTGCATCTAGCAGAAGACTGAGGATGTCCGCCCCCCGGGTTTCAGAAAGTCGTTTTGCAGCGATCGTCCGGTGCAAGAGACGCCTTGCATTGACATCGGATTTCAGAAAGTGATCCCAAGGACCAATCCCGAGCATCGGGCGTCTGAGGGCTGGAAAAAACATCAGCCACGGCGTGGATGCATCCAGTTTTGTAGTAATCGCTTCCCGCACTTCGGCAACTTCGTGAGAGTTTTCGACACCAAACACAGCGCGGATAATGATGTCAAGCGTTACATCCTGCGCCAGCGTAAGGGCAGTGAAGGCTGCTCCAGCTGGGATTTGGCTCAAATGCGTGCGTGCAGCATCCTGGATGATGGCGCCGTAGATTCGCATCCGGTCTCCGTGAAGGGGCGGCATCAAGAGGCGGCGTTCCTCTTTATGACGGTCACCCGAAAGGACGATTAGAGATGCATCTCCAAGAAATGGAGACAGAACAACATGACCAAAAGCGCTAAAGGTCCTTGGATTTGCGCTGAAGATGGCGCGTGCGCCGGTGGGTGTTCCGGTCAGGGTGATGCTTTGTCCGGGGCTCCAGACAGTGAAGGGATCACCGACCCGGTCGCGGGTTTCGGAAAGAAGCAGCCCAGGGTTGTTGAAGAGTTTATCGAGCTCAAGTGGGTTGAACTTCCATCCGGCGGGGGTTCCGCGGCGCAGCGTTTCCATACGGGGATGCTATCAGAATAAAATGCTTGTTGGAGCTCGAGAAAATTCTCGACAAAGTTCTCTATTGCAAGCACGGCCTTTGTCCATAGCAGGCCGCAAATTTGGTCCAACTTCAACCAACTACATCGCGGTCATCATTCATCATCGACTAATGTGAAACCCACACAGTTCACCCTCACGCAGCTCACAACGCAATCGAAATACCAAAGCAATGGGAACCCGAATCTGGAAAACAGAAAAGAAACCGCAACATTTCACAAAGGGTGAACATCACCCACTTTTGCCAAACCCCCATTATTCACCCTCGTGACTCTGTCTGCACAAACCGACAGTTAACGTTAGCGGAACCCAAATCTGGAAAACAGAAAAGAAACCGCAACATTTCACAAAGGGTGAACATCACATTCTGTGGTACGTATACGTACTAGTTTTTGGAGGACATTGGTTGATGAAGTCAAATCGCACCATCATGCTGGCAACAGCACTCGTTAGCCTGCTCGGTACCGCAGCAGTGGCAAAGCCACCATTCGCAGAGAAGGAAGGCGTCAGCTGCAAGTACTGCCACACGCAACCCCCGATGCGTAACTACCGTGGCAACTTCTACCATGACAACAACCTGAGTTTTGCCGGCTTCGATGATGCCGCTGAGGCAAAGAAGGCTGGCGTTGAGGTTGGACCTGAAGCATCCAGCAAGCCAAAGTCCTGGACCGCTCCTGAAAAGCCAGCCGAGCCAGCAAAGCCTACAGCTCCAGCAAAACCAGCTCCGGCTAAGCCTGGAAAGAAGGCTCCTGCAAAGCCAGCAAAGAAGGGCGGCAAGGGCTAATCCACAGCCTTACGTAACAACGTAAAACCGGCCGGTCTCCTCTTGCAGGACACCGGCCGGTTCGCATTTACAGGCACAGACTTTGCCAACAACGTCTTTATAACATAAGAAACATAAAGCACTCTTTGCAACGTAACGCGTTATGACATAACGATTGGAGTAGTTCTGGATAGTGAAACACAAACTCAGCCTCTATAGTGGCATCGCCGGTGCGCTTTTCGGTCTTTCCGTGCCGGCATCCGCTAAGCCGCCCTTTGCCGAGAAGGAAGGTGTGGCCTGCACCTATTGCCACACACAAGCCCCGCGGCGCAACTACCGAGGCGACTACTATAAGTCGCATCAGCTTTCGTTTGCAGGCTTCGTGGATACCGCTGAAGCGAAAAAAGCCGGCGTTCCTGTCGCTCCCGGCGCTGCCTCAAAGCCAAAGTCCCTGACAACTGCGAAGCAATCTCCACGCATCGCGATCCTCACAAAGAAAGCTGAGGATGCGGAAGGCGCGGCGCGGAGCGCCCCACGCGATGCCAAGCTGCGAATCGCATTTGCAGCCGCACTCACCAAACTAGGGGATGCCCAGCTGGCTGATTCATCGGTGCCGCTTGCAACACGCATCGACAATGCAAACCAAAGCTACACAAAAGCTGGTCATATCGATGGAAAAAACACCGCAGCAAAAGCCGGTCTCGAGAAAATCAAAGCGCTTCAGGCAACGCTTGATAGGGCGAAGAGCGGTGGCAGGAACATCGAACAAGATGACGACGACGACAGGCAAGCTGGCGATAGGCGCAAGGGCCGCCGTCGCGGTGGCGATGACGATTAGTCAAAAAACCTCCTGGAATGCAGGAAACC
>JBJTQN010000144.1:0-4163 GCA_046075665.1 Armatimonadota bacterium
CAGTCACATGAAGAAGTTATGAGACTTGCGCAAGCGGACCATGCTCCTGCGATATTACGCCTTCGAATTCTTCATCCATACATTGCGCTAAGTGCAGGGTGTTTTGTTGTGATCGTAGCGGCGATGATTCGGCACCTAAGGCCGAGCAGAGACACAGTGCGCTGGAGCAATGCTGTGGTATGGCTGTTTGTTCTCCAGACGGCCGTCGGTGGGCTCAATGTTTGGTTCAAAGCCCCCGTTGTAATGCAAGTAGTTCATCTCTTGATGGCCGATGCCGTTTGGGTATCAATGGTCTTTCTTGCGGCCGGTGCATTGTCGACAGATGTCATCCACTTGGAGGACAAGAACTTCGCACCTGACACAGAGGTTGCTACTCCCTCAGCAGCTGCTGCCACATGGAAGGATTATCTGGCCCTTACCAAACCGCGTGTCATTTCGCTGCTACTGCTGACATCGATGACTGCTATGTTTGTCGCTGCCAAAGGATGGCCCGGGGGCGGAGTGTTTCTTGCGGTACTAATCGGTGGATTTCTATCTGCTGGCGCGGCGAATGCACTCAACATGGTTGTCGATCGGGATATCGATGCGCGGATGGAGCGGACAAAACATCGTCCAACGGTTACCAGCGTCATTCCGGGACGACGTGCTTTTGCGTTTGCGATGAGCCTTGCTGTGATGTCTTTTTTGGTCTTGTGGCTCGGGGCTAACCTTGTTGCGGCTACTGCGAGTCTCGGTGGGCTCGCATTCTACGTTGTTGTGTACACATTGTTCCTCAAACGCCGGACGACGCAGAATATCGTCATAGGTGGGGCCGCTGGATGTTTCCCTCCACTTGTGGGGTGGGCTGCCGTCACAGGGGATCTCGGTGGTGTACTAGCTTGGTACTTGTTTGCGATCATTTTTGTCTGGACACCTGCTCACTTCTGGGCGCTGGCCCTGATGATTAAAGATGAATATGCAAGGGTGGGCGTCCCAATGCTACCGAGCGTAGCGGGGGATAAAGCTACTGCGATCCAAATAGTAGTCTATGCGGTACTAACGGTTGCGGTTTCACTGTTGCCGTGGTTCCAGGGGTTAGTAGGACTTGTCTATGCAATCGCGGCTATTGTTCTTGGATTACTGTTGGTTGGAAGGAGTGGAATTCTAATACAAAATACCAGTCGGCCGTCAGCAAAAAATGCGTATCTCTTCTCGATGCTCTATCTCGCTTTACTGTTCGTCGCGATGGCCATCGATCGTTCCATACTTTCATGACGAAATGTCTTCATATGCCACTCGGCACATTGCCAGACTTCGTGAAATAGTGTACAAAGTCAGTTGATAAAGACCCGTCGTATTACCGTGCGTCAGCCTAAGTTGGTGCCCGATGACAGGTTAGGATGAAAGGCATGCCACAACTTTTCCGACCAAGCTCTAATGCTTTCGCCCAAGTCGCAGTCGTAGCTCTGGCGGCTACACCCCTAGCGGTTATTGTGACACTCTCGCAGATTACGCGTGCACCTCAGGTTACTGGAGTCACGACAGCAGTGGAGCAACCTGTGCCATTCTCACACGAACACCACGTGACCGAGCTGGGTATCGATTGCCGTTACTGCCATACAAGTGTCGAAAAGTCTGCCAAGGCAGGCTATCCCGCCACACACACGTGTATGTCCTGTCACTCACAGGTATGGAACAACAGTCCACTCCTTGAGCCTATTCGGGAGAGTTACGACAAAAACGTGCCCATTAAGTGGACAAAGGTGAATAAGGTTCCAGACTTTGTTTACTTCAACCACTCGATTCACATCAAGCGAGGTGTGAACTGTAACAACTGTCATGGACCAGTACAGGCGATGCAAATGGCGTACAAGGGCAAGCCGTTTCAGATGCGTTGGTGTCTTGAGTGTCACCGCAATCCTGAAAAGTATGTAGGAGAGCCTGGCTCAGCATTCGACCTATACGAGGCTATTCGCAAGGATCCTAAGGCGCTGACGAAAGAGCAACAAATCCTGGCCCAGGGTGAGCAGTACAACCGCAATGCTGAAGAACTCGCCAAAGGGCGTGAGCTTGTGAAGAAGTACAACATAAAGAAAGAGCAGCTCACAGACTGCGCCGTTTGTCACCACTAGATAGTGATCGTTCGTACCGATTAGCCGGAGTTTTGTCTCAAAATGCAACGCGATATTAAAATTAAGAGTAACGCCCGACCGATTTTCAAGTCGTTTGGGCAGCTTACACGAACCCCAGAAGCGAAGGCCTGGGAGGATGATGAATTTCCGCATCGGGAATCTCTCCTCGACGTAGATCGTCGCGATTTCTTGAAGATTGCAGGCGCGAGTCTCGCGTTAGCCGGTACAGCCGGTTGCCGCCAGTTAATCATGCCAGACCCTAAGGCCGTGCCTTTTGTCCGCTCACCTGATGGACGGGTGCCTGGGAAATCGACAGAATTCGCGACTACTGTAACTCTCGCTGGATACGGTTTGGGTGTGGTCGTCCGTACGGTAGATGGGCGTCCAACAAAGGTCGAAGGAAACCCCGGTCATCCAGCATCGCTTGGCGCGACTGACATCTTTGCACAGGCGGACATCTTGGACTTTTACGATCCAGACCGCTCTCAATCTGTCATTCATCGGGGTGAGGTCGTCTCATTCGAAAGCTTCTTCACGTACCTTGATGGAAAGATCAAGGCGTTCCGGAAGTCCGGTGGTGACGGACTACATATCGTCAGTGAAGCAAAGTCGTCACCAACATTCGCACGCCTCAAAGCCGCAATTCAATCCGCCTACCCTAAGTCCGGTTGGACAGTTTACGAGCCGTTCGGTCGGGCAAATGCACTAACTGGTGCAAAGCAGGCGTTTGGTTCTGATGTTGAGCTGTACTACAACCTTAACGGGGTTAGGACGGTCCTTTCGCTGGACTCAGACTTCCTGACATCAATGCCGGGGTCAGTTAGATACGCCTTGGACTTTGCCGCTACGCGCCGGGTCCGCAAGGATAGCGTATCGATGTCACGTCTGTATGCGATTGAATCTGCCTACTCCGTTACGGGTGCTGCTGCAGATCATCGCATGGCGGTGCGTCCATCCGCATTGGAATCGGTGGCTGCAGCCGTTGCTTCTCTAGTATCAGGGACTGCTCCAAAGGGACTTACAGCGGATGAAACGTTATTTGTTGAGGCAGTGGTGGCTGACCTCAAGGGTGGGCATGGAGTTGTTGTACCTGGAGACCATGTAAGTGATGTTGTTCATCACTATGCAGCCGTTATCAATTCAGCTATCGGAGCACTTGGTACGCATGTCTTTGCAACAAAGCCTGTTATCACGGATAAGCAAGGTTCCCTATCCGATGTCGTAACCGCATTGGACAGTAGGGCCGTCAAGACCTTGGTAATCATCGGGGGGAATCCTGTATACAACGCTCCATCCGATATCAACTTTGGCGCAGCACTTAGCAAATTCACTGCCAATAAGGCAAATGATGCAATCCGGATTTCGCTGTACGAAGACGAAACGTCCATTCTGTGTAACTGGCACTTACCGCTGTCCCATGAGCTTGAATCATGGGGTGATGCCCTAGGCTATGATGGAACCGTCTCGCTTAGCCAGCCTCTGATTAAGCCGCTTTATTCGACGAAGTCTGAGATTGAGTATCTTTCGGAACTTCTTGGTCAGCCGATTAGTGGCGAACAGTTGGTCAAGGAAACGTACGGAAGTATTACCGATGCAGCATGGGGACAAGCACTTGCACGTGGTGTCATTCGGCAAGCTCCCGCTCCATTAGCTTTCCCGGCGTTGGTAGCAGTGCCACAACCAAAGGCCCCGAATGCAACTGGGTACGAGGTGCAGTTCCGCCTCGACCCAACAATCCATGATGGTCGTTATGCAAACAATGCGTGGCTACAGGAACTACCAAAGCCTGTTACGACACTTGTCTGGGATAACGCGGCGATGGTTTCAGCATCAACGGCTAAGAAGTTAGGCATTATTCCTGATGTTGGTGAGTCTGATGCGGTCAATATCGCTCAGTACACTGGCCGGAAAATGGTCGAACTTGCCGTAGATGGTCAAACGCTCAAGGTTGCCGTTTGGATTCTTCCTGGACAACCGGATGACACGATCACTCTGGCACTCGGTTACGGTCGAACTCACGGGGGAGCAGCGGCAAAAGGACGTGGATTCAAC
>JBJTQN010000145.1:0-10612 GCA_046075665.1 Armatimonadota bacterium
CACCGTGATGATGTCGTAGGCGGTTCCAAACTTGTCACCAAGATAGGTGTGAGCCATGTAGGCGAGCGCACGCCCGTACGCCTCATTGCCCTTTTGGAAGAGCTCGGGCTTGATCAGCATCGTCGTGACGGTTGAGCTCCCAATCAGGAGGACACTCATGAGAGCCGCGGCAGCTGTCAATAACTTCCCAGCATTACGGATACGCCCGGCAGGCTCTTCTTTGTCATCGGATGGATCGCCCTTGACAAGGGGCATCACGACGACACCGGTCTCAAACCCGGACAGTCCGAGTGCGAGCTGCGGGAAAACGACTACGGCTGCGATTGCCATTCTGTCGATGCTCGGGAATGTCTGGAAAAGGCGTGTCTGCCAGCCGGAAATGAGGTCTGGATGTTGAACCAGCTGCATGATTCCCTGTCCAACGACAATGCAGTTCATCCCGATATAGATGGCAACAAGGGCGACAGCGATCCCGATGGCTTCGTTAAAGCCCTTGAGAAAGACAGCGCCGAGGAGGCCAATCAGGACCAGAGTAATCAGTACCGTCCAGTGTTCCATCCCGTGGGGCAACATCGGGTTTTCAACGATGTGTGCTGTGGCGTCAGCGGCTGACAGGGTAATGGTGATAATAAATCCAGTCGCGGCAAAGCCAATCAGAGATAGCACAAAGAGCTTGCCATACCAATATGGCAACAAACCGGCGAGCATCGAGATGGAACCATCCCCGTGCGGGCTTGCCCTTGCTACCCGCTTATACATCGGAAGCGCACCGAAAAGTGTCAACAGAACAAGTACAAGCGTGGCGATCGGCGATAGCGCGCCCGCCGCAATCGCAGCAATACCCGGCTGGTACCCAAGCGTCGAGAAATAATCAACGCCCGTCAGACACATCACCTTCCACCACGAATGCGTATGGTGGTGTGCTTCTGCCTCTTTCTCTGTTTCGTAAAAGCCCTCAGGCTCTTCGTAACCGGCAAAAACCCACTGTCGAATCTTCTTACCTATGCTCATATTGACTCACTGCAGGCTGCACGCCATGCATCCACGCATTCCTTTGCCAAGTCGGCATCGACTTCGTAGGCAACATCTCCACCCGGTTTAGCGCCAGTCCCAACAATCACCGCAGTTGCGCCCGCCGCCGCAAGCGTTACCGCGGATGCCGGTGTATATCCGCTCCCAACCGCAATCAGCGAGCCGGGTACCGCTTTGCGCACGCGCTCCAAGTCAGCAGTATCCACACCAAAGCCCGTCCCAGTACCGCTGACAATCAGGCCATCCGAAAGCCCACGGTAAACCGCATCCTTTGCATGGTCCTCGATTCGGATATCTGAACCGCCGAGCTGGCTGGCGTGCTTTACAAAGACATCCGTCCAGACCCTGATGTTCGCACCCAGTTGGGACTTGAGCAGCTGTACGACCCGCGCCTGCCCCTGAACGATTCCCTGATCCGTAACCGCCGCGCCGACATAGACATTGATGCGAACAAACTGCGCACCTACGGCATGAGCGATAGAAACGGCGGATGAACCATCATTACGGAGGCAGTTGATACCGAGAGGCAGGTCTGGGTAAGCGGCACGCAATGCCGCGGCGCAGCGTGTTAGGCAGGCAACAGTAATGGGCGGGACACTCTCCAGTGCAAATGGCGCATCAAAGAAATTCTCAACCATGATCGCATCTGCGCCAGCACTTACCCAGCGACCAGCTTCGCGGATCGCACGCTCGATGGTGACATCAAGGGGTTGTGCGTACCGGACACTTCCGGGGAGTGCGGCGAGATGCACCATTCCGACAATGGGCTTGGTAGGGCTCCAAAGCGCGGGAGCCTGCTGTGCATTATTCACGAAATACCACCGTACACGATGAAGCCTTCTTCGTCCAACATGGAAACTGATTGCAAAGCAGTTGCCATTCCCCCTGTGAACAGAATGGCTCCCAAAGGAATCTCTGAGAGCCATTTTCTATCTCGATACGATGATTAGTTCATGCGTACCGGACGGCCGCCATCCGCAGCACTCTTCCACGCCGCTTCCGTTAGCTCAATGGTGCGTAAACCACAGATTGGCGGTGCTGCAGGAGTCTCGCGTTCGCCACGGATAACCTGGACGAAGTCTTCATCGATGTTGCGGGTTCCCGGAATCGTCGCGCCATCCAGTGTCGTGCGGACATTATTCTGGTCCACAAAGGACAGGTTGCCATTCCGGTAGAAGAACGCACCACGCTCGCAGTAGATGGTGATGTCTTCATGCCATCCAACAACGGTGTCCCCAATAACGGAAATATTTCCGATCGCGCCATTAGTAAAGGTGAGGGACAGTGCGGAATCGATGTCTACCGGGGTTCCACGATTATCCATAAATGCCGCAACGTGTGCGACGGTAAGACCCGTCACCCAGAGGATAATATCCACGAGGTGCGAGCCGGAATCGTTGATCTGACCGCCTCCGGACAGCGCAGGGTCTTGACGCCAGGTGCCGGCGACGGCTGTTTTCCAGTGCTGACATTGCATCGCGGTCACGTAGGTAACGGCACCAAGCTCACCTGATGCGATTTTGTCCTTGATGATGGCGAACTGTCCAAAGGCATGGCGTTGGTAGGCAAGGGCAAAAACCTTGTCGTACGACTTGTTTCGTTCGAGCAATGCGTGGGCTTCCGTGACGCTTGAGACCATCGGCTTTTCGCAGAGAATGTGCTTACCGGCATCCATTGCCGCATTCACCTGATCAAAGTGCTGCGTGTGCGGGGTGATGATCTGAACAGCGTCGACATCCTCGCGGGCCAACAGCTCTTTATAGTCTGCCGTTTCAAACGCATCTTTGAGATACGGATAGGTCTCTTTTGCGAGTGCGATCTGCTTTGGATTGATGTCGCAGAGAGCGGTGACTTGCACACCCTCGATGTTTTTCAGCTGGCCCATGTGGTGGCGTGCCATCCCACCCGAGCCGATGATGCCAATACGTACCTGTTTGCTCATGGTTTTCCTCGTGCAGCGCAGCGGGCCACTATGCCCGCATGCACCACCTGATATTTCTCAGAAATGGGGTCTCTTTTCCTGCAAGGTGCAGACGATTTGTTCCTATTCGGACCCGGCGAAGCGTCCCATGAGGCGGGCCACGGCTTCCCGTGGTTGGACACCCTCGTAGCAAACCGCGTAAACCGCCTCAGAGACTGGCATTTCGACACCCAAGTCTTGGGACAGCTTACGAAGTGCCTTTGATGACTCAACTCCTTCTGCGACTTGTCCAAGCGACATAACGGCATCGGATAACGTCATCCCCTGCGCCAGCGCGTACCCGACGCGCCAGTTTCGGCTGAGGCGGCTTCCCGCGGTTGCGAGCAGGTCACCGACGCCCGAGAGACCGTAAAAGGTGTCCTTCTTTGCGCCCATCGCCACTCCCAGCCGGGCCATTTCCACTAGCCCACGTGTCAGCAGTGCAGCTTTGGTGTTGTCTCCAAAGCCAAGGCAATCGGATATCCCGGCAGCCACAGCGAGGACATTCTTGACTGCACCGCCGACTTCAACACCGATGCGATCCGTGGATGCGTAGACGCGGAAGCGCTCCGTGCAGAACCAGCGCTGGACGGCTGCCGCTGTGTCGACATCGTGGCAGGCCGCAACCGCTGCGGCGGGAATATCGTGTGCGACTTCCGTCGCGAGGTTGGGCCCGCTCAGCACCACACTGCGCCCGTTCCAACCAGACATCTCCATGACAGCCGTTGGCAATAGCAGGCTATCGACTTTTATGCCTTTACTGACGATCACCGCAATCGGCCCGCTGTGCGGCCCAAGGGCTTCACCCAAAATGCCTACCGTTTGTGCGGTGACATCTCCCAGTGCTCCCGCAGGGACCGCGAAAACGATGCCATCCACTGCGTCAAGAGCAGCTGCGATGTCGGTATACAGTCCAATCGTTTCAGGGAGCGGACATCCGGCCAAGTACTGGCGGTTTTCGCGATGTTCCTGCAGCTGCGCTACCTGTTCGGACGACCGATCCCAGAGGCGTACATTAACCCCGGCGCGTGAAAGGAGGAGCGAAAGCGCGGTTCCCCAGCTTCCTGCTCCAAGAACTGTAACCGTTTCCTGCATCGGCGTTTCCTAGTCCCAGCGGATGAGCGGGAGCTCAATCGGTGACTCAGCGCGTGCTTGACTTGGGTCCATCCGGAAGCGTGCCCCCGTCGGCCCCGAAAAGGACCAAGACAGCTGCCCTGTCCAGCGATACCAGCCATTCCCCGTCGAAACAAGCTCACCAGCATCCGAACGAGCCGCATCTGCCCCGAGGTTGCCATCCGTTTCGATTCCGATAATCACGGAAACCGTAACATCATCAGGACCAATGGCGTTGCCAAGGTGGACATCCACGGATGCTTCCAGCTGTCCAATTTCACGCTCAGCCAGACGACCATTCACCAATTTGACATCCGGCCACGCCGCACGTACCCGATTCTTCCAATCGAGGAATGACCTGCCTTCCGCACCATTGTCAGCCACGAGCTTTAGATAACGTTGGCCATTTGGTACGTAGGCACGCTCGGTGTATTCGCGGACCATCCGGTCGGTCGAGAAATACGGCCCGAGAACAGCGATGCTCTCCCGGACCATCTTTAGCCATGCTTCCGGGATGCCATCTGTGCCGCGGTCATAGAACATCGGGATGATGTTACGCTCGAGAAGCGTATAAAGATCTTCTGCCTCCCGGCGGTCTGCCAGCTCGTGGTCTTCCGGCATGTCACCCACGCCAATCGAAAACCCGAGGTCAGGGTGATAGGCCTCTGCCCACCAGCCATCGAGAACTGAGCAGTGGAGGGCACCATTGATGACGGCTTTCATGCCGCTGGTACCGGATGCTTCCATCGGGCGGCGGGGTGTATTCAGCCAAACATCAACGCCTTGAACCAGATAGCGTGCCATCTCAAGATCGTAGTCCTCGAGGAAGACGACTTTGCCACGAACTCCAGGCTCCTGGGTGACGCGGACTATCTCTTGAAGGATACGCTTACCGTTGTCATCCTTAGGGTGGGACTTGCCGGCAAAAACAACCTGTACCGGATTGGGTCCGGCGAGCAGGCGCTTGAGACGGTCACGGTCCCGGAGCAGAAGGTCACCGCGCTTGTAAGTGGCAAAGCGGCGGGCAAACCCAATCGTAAGGACATCCGGGTCGAGGGCATGGCGTGCGGCTGCGATGTCATCGGCTTCGCGGCGCATCGCACGCTTCGTCAAACGTGACCGCGTCCAGTCGACGAGACGCCGTCGTGTGGCATTACGGACCCGCCAGATTTCGCCTAGCTCAAGCCGGTGCAGTCCATCCGGGTCATTGAAAGCATCAACGGAATTCCACAGCGCCAGCATTTCCTCCGATAGGAAGGTGCGGGTATGGATGCCATTAGTGACACTGGTGATTGGGATTTCATCCACGGGATGTTCCGGCCAGCCGGGCCTTGCCATTTCCCGGGAGACTTCTCCGTGGAGCTTTGCAACGCCATTGACAAATCCGGCATTTCGGATGGCGAAGACCGCCATATTGAAGCGCTCATCCGTTTCGCCTGGATGATGTCCACGGCCACGTACATAATCAAGATCAAAGCCTGCCTGGCCTGCGGCATCCGCGAGGTAGTGATCGAAGAGCGAGCGTGGAAAAACATCGAAGCCTGCGGGAACCGGCGTATGGGTTGTGAAGACATTTCCGGCTTTGGAGATGGTGGCAGAGAGATCGGATGGCCACTGATGTTCCTGAACACCCTGACGAATACGCTCGAGGGCTAGAAATGCGCTGTGCCCTTCATTCATATGGCAGACGGTCGGGCGAAGACCAAGGACATCGAGGGCACGCAGACCGCCAACGCCGAGGAGGAGCTCCTGCTGGATACGGGTTTCTTGGTTGCCGCCATAGAGGTTTCCAGCAATCCACTTATCGGTCTCGTTATTTTCCGGAACAAACGTATCGAGGAGCACAAGCTGCATTCGGCCGACATCAGCAATCCAGATACGGCAGCGGACACTGCGATACGGGAGGGTGACATCAATGGTGTGACCGGTGTCCCGCAGCGGCAGGTCTTCCGGATGCACGGGCGGGTAGTTTTCGACCTGCCAACCGTTATTGTCGATGTCCTGGCGGAAGTAGCCTTTTCGGTAGAGGAAGCCCACGGCGGTCAGAGGGATGCCGAGATCGCTGGATGCTTTGCAGTGGTCTCCGGAGAGTACTCCCAGACCGCCGCTGTAAATGGGGAGACATTCAGCGATGCCAAATTCGGCTGAGAAATATGCGATGCGGTAGTCCGCTGGCATGTTTTGTGGTCTATGGGAATCCCACCAGGTTTCGGCCGAAAGATAGGCATCAAGCTCTGCAGCAGCGGTGTCGAGCCGCTTCAGGAATGCGGGATCGCCTGTAAGTTCCTGCCATCGGGATGCCGGTGTGTTCCGAAGCAGACGAACCGGGTTGTGCCCGCTATCCTGCCAGGCGGCGTGTCCACCAACACGTTCCCAGACGGCGCGTACCGTCGGCGACCAAGACCAGTAGAGGTTGTACGCCAGCTTCGGGAGAGCACTGAGACGCTCTGGGAGGCGAAGCGGAATTTCGACGCGTGTGGATATGGACAGCATGCATCAAGTATATCTGCCGGCTACATCCAGCATGTTTCTTTCATCCAAAGCCCTGGGTCGGGAGGCAAGACAGAAGACACTGTGAACAACGGCTATTAGACAGGCAAAAACCACACTCAACAGAGTGTGGTCATTGCGTTACTTATGTAACCGAGCTGTACGACTAATCGTCCCAGGGGCTTTTGGTATTGCACAGGATGACTGGCGAACCGAAGGCCATAAACCACCCCGTCATAATTCCAAGGCTCTCCTGCCACGAGTGGCTCACAGCCCAGTCTGCACGGCTGCAAAAGAAGCAGAGGCCAATACCAGCCAGAGTACCGCACCACATTAGTAGTGCACGCAGCGGCCAAGGAATTCGTTCCAGCAATCCAATCATAACATTCTCCGTTTACAGTAAACCGCCCGGAGACCGGGTTTGTCAATTGTCAGAAGCAGTGAATCTGCCATTTGACGGCGAGAATCCAGCAATGTGACTAAGGCGTTATGGTCACGACCACAGCCTTGGACACGACACCGGTTGTGGCTGTCAGCGTCACCGTTACAGAAGTCGTGACAGCACTCGTCGGAATCGAAAAGCCTATTGTTTTCGTGCCTTCGGGGACGACGACGCTTAGCGGCGGCGAGACGCTTAAATCTGAGCTCGATAACATCACGACGACCCCGCCGACAGGTGCTGTACCCGAAATGTTAACGCGCCCTGAGAGCGTTTTACCCCCTTGCAGCGTTGAGCTGGATGTCACAAATGCAGTCACGACAGGTGCTAGTATGCGTGCGGTGCCGACCTTGCTGACGGCTCCCGTCGTCGCCGTGATACTTACATTTGTATCCGAGGCCACAGGGACCGTCGTCACTGGGAACGACACGCTTGTCGCACCAGCCGGCACCACAACGGATACCGGAACACCGGCGATACCCGGCAGTGCACTGACGAGACTGACACTTGTACCGCCATCCGGTGCCTGACCAGTCAACGTCACCTTCCCCGTCATCGGAGCACCGCCAGCCGCACTCACCGGGCTAAACGTCACAGCAAGCATCGCGGCCGGTTTTACCGTCATCGTGAATGTCTTAAATGCTCCATTGAGGCTTGCTTTCCACGGAACCACCGTATCCACCGCAACAACAGGAAGCGTAGCAGAAAATGTTTTCGTGTCAGAGCCGGCATCCAACGTCACGGTTGCAGGGGCGGTGACTCCGGGATGCCCTACCGTGATGCTGACAATACATCCACCAGCAGGAGCTTTTCCAGTAAGCTTAATGGTCCCCGTCACGGTGCTTCCGCCAACCGGTGAGCTGCTTGGAAAGCTTATGGTTGAAACGCGCGGAGCAAGTACCTTTAGCGTACCGGTCACCGAGAGGCTTCCGGTCGTGCCCGTCACAACTACATTTGTGTCAACAGCGGTCACAGTAGTCGTAGCAGAGAAGATCACGGTTGTTGCATTGGCCGGCACAGTAACAGCTGCGGGAACACTGACAAGCGGGTTTGCGCTCATCAATGTCACCACCGTCCCACCTGCCGGAGCCGGAGACTGCAACGTCACCATCCCGGGTGTGGTCAAGCCGCCCGCTACACTTGCTGGCGTAAACGTCACCGTGCGTATCACCGGTGCCGCAATCACAAGCGTGCCGGACTTGGTTACTCCATTAAGTGTTGCACGGATAGCAGCGCTGACATTTGCCTCAACCGCCTTCGTGGTTACCGTCACCGCAGCCTTTACCAAACCAGCAGGAATGGTCACATTCGCCGGGACAGTGGCATCCGGGATCGATGAGCTTAGGTCGACAACAACGCCCCCTGCTGGCGCCGGGGCCTCGATGGTGATGGTTGCAGTGGATGTCCTGCCACCGGCAACCGATGTCGGCGAGAGGGTTAAAGAAACCGGTGCGGGCCCACGCACGGTCAGCGATGTCGTAACCGTAACGCCATTATTAGTCGCGCTCACCGTTGCGACCGCAGTGGATTGGATAAGTGTCGTCGATACGCTAAACGTTGCTGTCGCTGCCCCGGCAGCAACCGTCACGCTTGCCGGAACCGATGCCGCAGCCAGATTGGATGACAACGTAACGACACGGCCACCCGCCGGTGCAGGTCCGGACAGGGTCACAGTGCCTGTTGCTGATGCGCCGCCAAGAACCGATGTCGGGGAGACCGAGACAGCAGATGCGACAGGTGCGACGACAGATATGGTCACCGACTTGCTCACCGTGCCAAGCGTCGCCGTGATGGCGACATCTGTATCGGATGCAACGGCGGATGTCACCGCATCAACACTCACACTCGTTGCTCCCGCAGGAACGATAGCCTGCGGGGGAAGACTGACGATTGCAGTATTTGCACTCGATAGCATCACCGTCGTTCCGCCTGTCGGCGCTGCGCCATCAAGCTGAACACGGACCGAAACCGTAGCACCTCCGGTGAGAACTGTCTTTGCTGGCACCAAGGATGTGAGCGTTGCTGCTTTGACCACTACAGCCGCTGTCTTTGAGACAGCACCAAGGGTTGCGGTTGCCGTCACACTTATGTCCGTAGCGACAACACCCGTGGTGATCAGCGTGTCACCGGATGTTGCACCAGCGGCAATAGTGATGCTTGCTGGAACTGGAAGTGCTGTTGTATCCGTTGATGAAAGCGTAACCGTTGTCCCGCCCGTCGGGGCAACCGAGCCAAGATTGGCCGTCAAACGGACTTGCTTGCCTCCGGTAACATTGGCTGCACTCGCTACAAGCGTAGAGAGTGCCGGCGGGTTCACGGTCAGCGTTGCGGTCTTACTGGATGCTCCAAGGGTTGCGGTGATAACCGGAGAGGCGACGCTTGCGACAGCAGTCGTGGAGACAGTGAACGTCGCCGAAGACGCACCTTGGGCAACCGTCACAGATGAAGGCACGGTTGCTGCCGGATTGTTTGATGCAAGAGCAACGACGCTGCCTCCAGCCGGCGCGGGCCCCGTCAGCGTCACGGTACCGGTGGATGTCGCACCTCCGGCAACCGATGTAGGATTCAGTGTCACATTGCTGACCGCAAGCGTCGTGCTAAGGCGGAAGCTGTCGATGTGGGTTCGCCACTGATTGTTTGATGCAACAGTCATCCCGACAACCCAGAAAAGGCCATCATCGGATGGATCTGCATCGATGCCGAAGTAGTCTCCCCAGCGGTAGAGCGAGTAGTTATTACCCGCACTTGTCGCAAGCGTGGATGGCGTTCCAACCGTTCCGGCGGAATCGGCAGGTACGCGGCCAGCCACCATCACCGAACCGGCATTTGTGGAGCTCAAATGGCTGAACGTCAAACCGATTTCGCCCGCTGCGTTACGCGTTACGATTCCGTAGGTGTAGTCGCGTGTTGAGTCTGCAATATTGCCGGTCTGCGTTACCGTCGGGTTTGTCCCGGATGTTGGCCAGCCATTTGTCGCGATGTCATACCACCTCACAGCGACGCGGCTGTTGATGCCGACGGCATGAGATGTAACAAGTTGCCCACCCCGCCAGACGGCGCCGAAGAGGCGTCCATCGCCGCCATCGACGGTTTGCCCACTTGTACTTGCCGCAGTCGCTGGAGGGTCCGTCCATGCAGCTACTGACTGCAGGCGAGTAACCATCGTTGGGGTCGTGGTGATGTTTCGAATAGCAACCATTTTGTGATTGTTGTTATTGAAGGAACCAATCCCGTACAACACAGAGGTTGTTTCGCCAAGCATTTCGGCATATTGGATTGTAATGATCTGGTTGTCCTGAAAGGTCGTGGTGTTTGCCGTTCCACCGGTCAAGACGGAAGCACTTGGCAGGACAATGCTGGATGTCGTCCGCCACGCATTATCTGCAAAGCCAAACATATTGCCGCTGATGACATAGCCATCCTGGTTGTAGCCAAACCCGGGGTAATCCAACCAACAGTCCACACCACCAACCGTCAGCTTCCCCTCGAGACGGTACCGATACCAGGTTCCATTTGGGTCACCATCATCAGAGATAGCAACCAGCACTTTGCTGATTTGCGGCGATGTACTCTTCTCC
>JBJTQN010000146.1:0-4104 GCA_046075665.1 Armatimonadota bacterium
CCCGTCACCTCACGCACAACACGTGAAAGGTGTGCGGCATCTGCAAAACCGCTCTGCTCCGCAACCGTCGCAAGCGTTAGCTCAGTGGTCTGTAAAAGGCTGACCGCACGCTCAACACGCAGCCGGCGGACGTAGGCCCGCGGCGTCATCCCGACCTCAGCGCTAAACACTTCGGTAAAACGGTCCGGCGATAGAAAGACGGCACTCGCCACTTGCTCAATGCGCAGCGGACCCGCAAAGCCATCCTCCATGTAGAGAATCGCCGCGGCAACCGTGGCCGCATGTCCTGCCTTGTGGATGGCGGCATCCGTTGGAGCAGACTTAGCCCGCGCACGCGCGAGGAAAACTAGGAGGCGCAGGAATGTTGCCTTGCAAACAAGCATCCCGTCCAGCGTTCCACTGCGCCACTCATCCCGGATCTCACTCATCCATGTGCTGACCTGCTCATAGGCAACAGGCGTCAGATGCAGCCAGCGGCCACCAAACCGGAAGTTTGAGTCAGGCGCACTGTCAGCAAGCATTAACGCCGAAAAACCAGCCACTTTAGCCAGGACATCCTGTGTCTGCGCATCAAACATTTCTGCCTGAAAATGAATTGTGTCAAACCAAAGGTCATCCCCGCCATCAAACCAGTGCTCCATCCCAGGCCACATCACGAAGACATCCCCGCGCACCACGGAATATGACTTGCCATCGATAAGGTGATTCCCGGAGCCACGACGCGCGACATAGAGCGAAAAGAAGTCACGGTGATGGCGTGTGATAGCGCCGGCATCCCCAGCAACGACATCCGATAGGACGACCAATGGCAAACCAAGGCTGGCGCAGGTCCCCGTCGCCTCGCTCTGTAAGCTGGCGAAGTCATGGATAACTAGCTGATTTGATGGTGGTGATTCTGGATGCATAACGATTTCATTTTATGTTCGTGATGCCGGGATTGAAGTCCTACCCCCAGCTGTTCGGGGTTTCGAACACCTAAATTCGGTGTATCTGCAAGAATGCACCTGATTTGTCTCAAAAATGCTTTACGCTCACGTGATGGCAAAGCGGTGATTCAATGGGATGTCCAATAAAACCCGGATATTGCTCTGGAAAAAATTCCTCAGTAGGGCGATATTTGGGTTAGGTTTACCGTGCGGGTTCGAGTGGTGAGGTTGAAATGGCAGATTTTGAGTATCGGCAAAGGACGTTTGCCCAAAATGACATCGCTGGCATGACGGATGCCCTCCATGAGGATGGCTTTGCGCTGATTCCCGGGGTTCTCTCGCCCGAAGAAGTCCAGCGGACACGGGATGCGATCGATAACCTCACGGGCTTTGCCTGGGATAAACACCTCACGGGACCGACGGATCACTACAAAAATGTCTTCAACCGCGACAAGTGGTTTCTTGAACTCTGTGACCGCGAGCCACTGATCGACCTCGCCGAGTCCACAATGGGCCCGGACTGCCACATCATCGGGGAATCCGCATGGCGCAGTCGTCCTGGCCACAACGGCTGGAGCCCGCATACCGACCGCACTTTCATCGATGTTCCTGAGGAATATCTTCTCAACGGCACCGTAAAGCTGCCGATTTATCTGTGTACGGCACATTACTATTTGGATGACCTTGATGTCTCCCTCGCGCCGACATGGGTCATCCCTGGTTCGCACAAATCCGGGCGCGCGCTCGTTTGGGGGAAAGATAAGAATCCAGAGTGGCAGGGCAAAGAGCTTGAGCCTGTGCTTTGTAAAGCCGGGGATGTCCTCTTCTTCCGCTCTGAAATCTGGCACACAGGCTCCGAAAATACATCAGATCAGACGCGCTACCTGCTGCAAGTGCACTACTCACACCGCTTTATTGCACAGCAATTTTCCCCATTTTTGCGGTTCCAGTTTGCGCCGCACATTCTCGAGGCAGCCAATCCCCGCCAGAGGCGCCTGCTTGGCGATCACCGGCAAATGGCATATGACTAGAAGTCCCGCTGACAACATTTGCATTTGACGTTCATTAGATGTTCGCTTAGCATCTGAACTACCTTTTGAGAAAGACTACACTCCCATGATTGACCTTACAGGACAGCATATTTTCATCGCCGGTGGTAGCCGTGGCATCGGTGCCGCAGCCGCTCGGATGGCCGCAAAGGCTGGTGCGGATGTCACCATCAACTACGTGTCCCGCCGGGATGCTGCGGATAAAGTCATCGCCGAAATCGAAGCGATGGGCCGCCGCGGCTACGCAGTTCAGGGTGATATCAGTCAGGATGGCGTCGCGAAGGCGATCATGGCGGATGCCGCAGCGCACCTTGGTAACATCACCGGACTGGTGGTCTCAGCGGGCGTCTTCGAACCAGGCCCTATCGATGAAATGACAGCTGACTTCTGGGACAAGACGATGGGCGTGAATGTACGCGGCACGTTCCTCTGTGTCCAGGCAGCTGTTCCTTACATGCGCGACAACGGCAAAGGCAGCATCGTTATCTACACATCCACCGCCGGACAGCGTGGATCAGCGGTTTATTCCGCTTACGCCACCAGCAAAGCCGCACAGATTATGTTTATGCGTTCGATGGCCCTTGAGCTTGGTGCCGACAAAATCCGCTGTAACTGTGTGGCACCTGCGTGGACGGAAACAGACATGGCTGCGCCAAGCCTGGATGCCCTCGGCCGCGAGGATGTCGCTAAGAACTTTGTGCTTGGACGGATTGGCCTCCCGGATGACATCGCGGGTGCGACCGTTTATTTGCTAAGTCCATTGGCCCAGTTTGTAACCGGTATGACATTGACCGTTGATGGCGGAATGGATATGCGCGGATAGACATTTTTGCACGGCTTTTGAGGTCAGGTTGCTCTGACTAAAGATAAACGAAAGACCCTCTCTAACAAATCTCAGAGAGGGTTTACGAATCCTGACCATCATCAACTTTATCTCTCTGCGCAAGCAACCAATCTTCCGCAAGCAGCGCGGCAACATAGTCATCGTACGCCTTAGGTGCAGGGCGAAGTCCTGTAGGTAACAAGCGCACCAGCCCCTTCGGCAGCCACTCTTTTTGCAATCTCGCACGCACGCGCTGACTGGTAAACGCTTCCGGGACTTCTTCAAACGGGATGCCTTCCGGTAAAGCCCTCAAGACGGCCTTGCGCAGCGTCGCACTCTGCGTACCATCCCCCATCAGAACCACATCCGGTTGATGCGTATCCACCAGGGCCACTACATGCATCACAAGCTTGTCCGTGGGAACCACCTCGCGATGCAATATCCGCGGTCGGTCGCTGTCATCCCGCGGGGTACATACCGCAATTCCACACTTTGAACGACCAGGGTCAATCGCAAGGACAACCACCTGCTATGGCTCCGGATTAGCAGCAGGCACACCGTCATCCGGACGTTGCCCAAGTGGATTGCCATCGATGCCTACTGCCGTAAATGTCAACGTGACTGCATCCCCCGCGCGGATATCTTTCTCCGTACGAATCACAATTTTCGACCGGCTGACGGACCGCGCAAGGTCGAGGACTTTCAACACATCATCAATGCGTGTTTCTCCAATCGGCTCGCCATCCACGCCTGTGCCAAGACTTGGCGGAATAATCCCAGCCTTCAAGAGCTTCCTTCGAATATCTCCACGCAGAAGCAGATAAAGTTTGTCCGCGACCTTTTCACGACTGACGTTGTTCGTCACAGGCAGCTCACCCAGCACCGTTCCAGCCGCGAAGAGCAATGGATTACGGAATGTACGGACATCCACTGAGACGGTCTCACCAGAGACGGCATTGGATGTCGCAAACAACACAATCACCACCGGCTCGCCTGCGGCGGCGATGTTTTCTGCGGCTGCAGCAAGCGCTTCAAATTCGCTGATTGTCTGAATCTGTCCGGTTGGAAGGCGAACATTACGCTCCGGGATACGGACAGCACGTGCACTAGACTTGGATGCCTTAGCCCCACGGAGCTCAGCATTCTTAGCGGCAACAGCCAACAACGTCTCCAGTGTGTTCTGGATGCGCCCGACGCTGCGGGTCGCCGGCACCTGCATCCGGGCTACTTCCTCACCGTTACGATAAGTGATCTTTCCGGATCGCATCGTCACCGCTTCAATCGAAAGTGCATCGAGTGCCCGCTG
>JBJTQN010000147.1:0-5016 GCA_046075665.1 Armatimonadota bacterium
CGAACCGTCTTGTTATCCTCATTCATCCGCATATAAAAAGCTTTGATTTCCTTCGGATAATCCGTAACGACAACCGGCTTTTTGAACACATCCTCGGTCAGGTAGCGCTCATGCTCAGACTGTAGATCAACTCCCCATTGAACAGGGAATTCCCAGCTGCGGTTTGCTGATTCTAAAAGTTTCACGGCATCCGTGTACGTTACATGCTCAAAGTTCGAATTTGCGACATGCTCAAGCGTCTCAATGACAGTGTTATCGATGCGTTGATTAAAGAACTCAAGGTCCTGGCCACAGTTATCGAGGACGTGCTTAATGACATAACGCAGAAACTCTTCAGCGAGTGCGCGGTCGCCATCGAGGTCACAGAATGCCATCTCAGGCTCAACCATCCAAAACTCTGCCAGGTGGCGCGGTGTGTTGGAGTTTTCTGCGCGGAATGTTGGACCAAATGTATAGACATTTGAGAATGCAGTTGCGAAGATTTCTGCTTCCAGCTGACCAGAAACGGTGAGGTGGGCAGGCTTCCCAAAGAAGTCTTGTGAAAAGTCAACGGACTTGTCCTCGGTCCGCGGAAGGTTTTGCATGTCAAGCGTCGTAACACCAAACATCGCTCCCGCACCTTCACAGTCACTCGTGGTGATCAGAGGGCTGTGGACATTGATAAAGCCGCGCTCCTGAAAGAACTTATGGATGGCCCAGGAGACCGCGTTTCGGACCCGGAAAACCGAACCAAAAGTATTTGTTCGTACACGAAGGTGTGCCTTTTCACGTAAAAACTCCAGGGAGTGCCCCTTCTTTTGCATCGGGTATGTCGTGGTATCGGATGCTCCAACAAGCTCAATGTCATCTGAGCGCAGCTCAACAGACTGACCCGCTCCAGGGGACTCAACTAATTGTCCCTTAATCGACACGCAGGCCCCGGTTCCGATGGATGTTGGGACGCCGCCATCTACGACAACTTGCAAATCTTTGAAGCAGGAGCCATCCGTAAGCTGAATAAACCCGGTTTCCTTTGAGTTACGGAGAGTCTTGACCCACCCGCGGGCGGTAACGGATGTTCCAGGCTGGAGCTGGAAGAGATCGACGATGCGTTCACCTATACGAATCATGCATTGAGAATACCAAATCCAAAAGGCAAGAGGTGTTGTGAAAAACGGTTTCAGAAACAAATCAGCCCCTGCTGGAACAGGGGCTAGTTGGAAATGAATCAATCAACAAACAGAGAGAACTAAAGGGCGTGTGTACCGCCTTCGGAACAGCTTGGATCTGTACCAATCGCTCCAACGGTGTACGTACCACCACTTGGACACTCAGGCGTCTTCTTAATGTAATTTGTTAGGCTGGCAAGACCCGCAACCGCTGTTCCATCTGCCAGGCGGTTGTCCATGGCGTACTGTTCTTTCGCCGACTCAACCTGATGCAGGTTTGCGGAGCAGGATTTTGCCCGGGATGTTTCGCGGGCGGTCATAAAGTTTGGCACCGCAACTGCGAGCAGAATACCAATGATCAATACAACTATCATGATTTCCACAAGTGTAAAAGCGCGCTGAACGCTCTTTGCAATATTCATTTGGTTATCTGTTCCTTATGGCGGCTATAGCCGCTCTGGATGCGATCCACATTCCGTGGATACATGTGAATTCTTGGTTGCAGGTCGCAACTACCATTAGGGTCAGCCAGACCGCATAAATACCGGTTTAAACGAAAAAACCTGATGAAAGCACACGTGACGACCGATGTTTTCCGGTGCAGTGCACTCGCCCGTATAATGGCGCTATGTCCATCTCCCCGTGGTTGGTGCTGGTTATTGCGTTTGTTCTTGGAAGCATTCCTTTTGGGGTCCTAATGGGAAGGCTGCGCGGCGTTGACCTCCAGGCAACCGGCTCAGGAAACATCGGAGCAACAAATGCCATCCGATCGATGGGAAAAGGCCCCGGCATCATCGTTTTCATTCTGGATGCGCTGAAAGGCGCCCTCCCAGTTTTGATTGCCAAAGCCGCACACACCGAGCCATCCTGGTTTGTCTATGCCGGCCTACTCGCAATCGTCGGGCATATCTTTTCCCCATGGGTCCGCTTCAAGGGCGGTAAGGGCGCTGCAACGGGTCTTGGCGTACTGTTTGGTCTTGACTTACCACTCGCGCTCGGCACATTTGTACTGTTCATCCTTGCCTTTGTTGTCAGTGGCAAGCGCGTCTCCGTGGGCTCGATGGTTGCAGCACTTGGCCAGGCAGCCGCAGTGTGGTTCCCTCCAGAACGCACGCTTGCAGAAAAGCTGCTCTGCACCGCCATCGCCGTGTTCATCCTAGTGCGCCACAAAGACAACATTGGACGTCTGATAAAAGGTGAAGAAAAGCCGCTTGATCTGAAGTAGTCTGTGTGCTCACAGTACTTGTGAAATGAACAAAGCCATCCGGAATCCGGATGGCTTTTCCAATAGCAATCAGACCTGAACTTACTGACTTCGTCGTGCAAGTGCAGTCATATCGCGGATTGTAATACGGTATAGACCATCCACGGCGATGTACTGCTTTGTCTTGAAGAAGCCGACGGCTTTGTTGACGGATTCCCTGGATGCACCCACAAGACCCGCAAGGTCATTCTGCGTGAGGCGAAGCGGGATTCGAATACCTTCTGATGTCTGCTCACCATGTTCACGCGCAAGCAGAACCAGCTGACCAGCGATTCGTCCGTAGACATCCTGGCTGGATAACATCCGGATCCACTCCGTTGCCCGGCGAAGTCGCTTGGAAACATGCTTGAGCAACGCCAAGGTGATTTCAGGCATCTCAAGCATGATGGCATCAAAGTCATCCGCACTTAGATGAAGCACATCAGTTGTATCGAGCGCTACGACATCCGCGCTGGCCACTGCGCCATCGACTGCTGATAGCTCGCCGAAGAAGTCACCCACTCTGAGAACCGCAATGATGGTCTCATCGACATCATCAGAATAGGAAATCTTGACCTTCCCGTGCACCAGCATGAAGAGGCCTTCCTTAGGCGCATCTTTATGCAGGATGACATCCTTGTCATCGTAAGAGCGCAGCTTGCACTTCGCGGCAATTGCATTCCGTTGCGTTTCCGTAAGGTCGCGAAAGAGTGGGATTTGCTCGATGAAATGCGCATACATTCGTTTCTAGCCTACCGTGACTTCATTAAGAGATTGTTGAATGGCTCCTGCGAGGGAGACGAAAAATGGGATACCGCCAGTGCTTCCAAGTGCTTCACTGACCGCGCGCTCTGGATGCGGCATCATACCAAGGACATTCCGATCGTTACCACCGATAATCCCGGCGATATCGCCAAGGGATCCGTTTGGGTTTTCTGCATAACGGAAGGCGATGAGATCATTTTCTTCAAGCTCTGCAAGTGTCTCAGGGCTGCAGACGTAGCGTCCTTCGCCGTGTGCAATCGGGATGATGACATTTCCGCCGACTTCATATTCGAACAGGAATGGAGAATCATCCGTGCAGACCTTCAGAACCGTTGGTTTGCAGAGGAAGGTTAGCCCGGCGTTACGGGTGAGTGCACCTGGGAGGAGACCCGCTTCGCACAGAATTTGGAAACCATTACAGATACCGGCGACAGGCCCGCCCTCCGCCGCAAAGTCGGCCACAGCATCCATCACCGGTGACATCGCCGCTACCGCACCAGCACGCAGCGCATCCCCGTAAGAAAAGCCGCCAGGGACGATAATCGCATCGATGCCCGTGAGGTCTGTATCCTGATGCCAGAGCATCTTCACATTTCCAAACCCAAGCTCTGTCCAAGCCGCAGCCGCATCACGGTCGCAGTTCGAGCCTGGAAAAACAACAACGCCGATGGTAGGGGTTGACATAAGCTACGTTCCTACAGTGCCACCGAGATTCGGTAATCTTCGAGGACAGGGTTTGCGAGAAGACGATCACACATCTCGGCAGCCGTTGCTTCAATCACAGCTGCATCCGTACCAGAAAGCTCAAGCTCAATCACTTTTCCAACACGCACCCCAGCAACGCCATCATAGCCAATTGCTTTGAGTGCACCTTCCACTGTTCTGCCCTGGGCATCCAGTAATGTAGGTTTCATCGTAATCGTGATCGTCACTTTGGCCAAAAATCCATCCACCTTTTCGGGTTCTCGCAGTAAGTGTATCCCACGTAATGTACATCGTTCTTTGGAAAATTCACCTTGAGTTTTACCTATCCACATTCCGAATTACTAACAGAAATATATGTATATATTTACAGTAGAAGATGTAGTAGGGATGTGGACATTGGGGATAACTTTTTGATGTTCGATTCAAATAGGCTGTTCATTACAGAATTTGCTTATGGGTATGCCTGAAAGGTTAGATTTGGCTTCAGAAATGGCATGAATTTGACAAACTGGTAATTTTTACAGTGTGGATAAAATCGACGCGATTTCCCCAATCGATGTTGGATTACAAACATCACGGTTCCATCAGTTACCGGTGAATTCACAGACCCGCTATGTGCTGGATTTAATCCCACATTTAGACAGCGGTTTTCCACTGGTTATCCCCACTCTATCCCTAGGAAAAATGTTGGACATTCGCTCAAAATTCACATCTAAACCGACAAGCAACAGGGGTATGTGATGTCTGATCTAGAACGAATTGTTGCACTTTGGCGGATTGATGTTGTGACGCAGCAATCACATAAGATTTGTGGTGTTCTCGTTACATAGATGGGTGTTCAAGGGAATTACTCCAAAGTCAGCCGTAGCGTAACCTAAACTCCCCGCTATGTGGACAAAATCGACACTTGGTAACGTTCATCCATAAAAAGAAAAAACCCACATCGGCGTACCGATGCGGGCCTCTGCGACGGTCGCCCCAGGGGACTACGCCATGCTCTGCGATGTCAGCCGTAGCGTTACCTTGTTACGCAGCTGCTGAACCTGCTGCATGTACGCTGTCTCTGTGTTCATCGCGAGCTGATCAAAGAAAACAAGGTCGACAATTCCGTTTGCACACATTCGTGCTGGTCTAAACTATGCGTGCGTGTGACTG
>JBJTQN010000148.1:0-4617 GCA_046075665.1 Armatimonadota bacterium
TGTCTGATACTAACATTTTGCCTGTGAGAGTTGGAGTTGCTGACAACGTAGCGACCACAGATGAATTGGAAGTGACAGAGATATGCTTGATGACAGCGCTCAAAACAGTTGAGCGCTGTTTGTCATTTAAGCGTGGCCAAGCCTCCGTAGCCCTCCTCCAGTAACTCTGAACCATCTCGGCTGTGAGGCGTTTTTTGGATGCGTAATTCGGGCACACAGCAACCTTGCTTTGACTTGCATGACAGCGCTCTAAACAGATGGTGAAAGAAGTAGATCCACTTAAAAAGAGTCACATCTAGCAATCCATCCAGTGTGATCTGTGCGAAATCTTCATTTATCCGATACCAGCATTCACAACCATGAATTCACCTGCCCAAGCGACATTCTTCTACCTCCGCGGGCATCAATATTGCATACTAAATACTGATTATGTTTCAGCAACTACCATCCATCCATCCTCAAATAGACCCTAGGCTTACAGTGCAAACCCGACGCGAATCCGTAATGGCACTCCGCCTTGCTACCGAGTTGGCAGAGGATGGTAATTTCGTTGACGCCCGTCGCACCGCAAACCGGTATCTGAGCGCTCCACGTAAGGCTGATAGTCTTGACTTCAAACTAGCGGAAAAGCTAGTAAGTCGTGAACAATCCAGCATAAGCTGTGGTCCCTCTGGGATGATTTATGCGATTATTCGATGCTCGGACAAACCGCAACCCAATGTCGTGAGCAGAAATCGTGTGGGTCAATTCAAACTATCTTCCAGCCCGCAACTTCTCCTGACCGCCGACCACTTGACTCTTGCTCCGAACGCATCAATGGTCGTCACATCCGTCGGGAAACAGCTCAGTTTTCTGCACTTAGCTACGCGCCAAACGCATCGAACCGATGGCCATGATTCCAACGTATGGCTACTGGCTGTAAGCGATGACGCATCCATAGCTGCATCCTTTGGTGATGACAATCAAGTGCGAATTTGGGATGGTCAAACAGCTACTCCGCTAACATCCATCCCACTAAGAGATGTTGCCTCTCCTTACTTGTCCATTACTCCAAGTGGTGAAGTGGTCTGCATTGCAGTCGGGAATGGCCCAGCGAGATATCTCAATCTCAAGGGTGACGGTGAAATCCACCTGATTCGGCCACGCGGAACTCACGCAACATCGATTTGTGCTCTCCCGAATGCCAGAGCATTTGTTGTTGGATGTCAGGATGGCGGTACACGCATCATTGAGGTGAAAATGAGTCGCGAAGCCGCTGTGCTACAAGGTGATGGATCACCGGTGGAACATGTGACTGTCTCTGGCGATGGCAAGAAAGTACTTGCTCAGACTGCAAATGGACGAGTCTCTGTCTTTGAACTAGCAACTGCAGAACGAACGCATGTTTGGCAACTTGCCTCCGATTTACGACACATCAAGGCAACCTTTACATCAAATGAAGCCATCGCCATACCAAACACTTCGAATTCTGTTAGCGTCATCCCACTGGAACAACGAGACCTTTGGGCAAGACCGAAGCTAGGTTCATCGAATATCAGTGATGCTCGACTGTGTTCAAACGAGTCGATTCTCCTTTGCGGAGACACATCCGGTCAGCTATTCAAAATCTCGACAATTACTGGGGCGGTGTCCAATCCACTTCTTAGTCATCGACGACGCATTGAGAAAATCCGTAATCATCCCCTCGATAAACGGCTTGTAACGATGTCCAGCTGGGATGGAACCGCATCGATTTTCGATATCGAGTCACTGGAACCAGTGATGATGTTCAGTGGGCACTCGGCTATCGTTCGTGATGCGATGCTCTCACCAAATGGCAAGGTATTGGTAAGTGTCTCGATAGATAATACTTGCCGATTTTGGGATGCACGCACAGGCAAAGTCTTGTCCGTAATTGCAATTCCTGAGCAACCACTGGGAATTATTGTTCAGTCTGAAAACGTAGCAACGTTGATAGGTCAAACCGGTGCGGTTTACCGTGTTCTTGGCCGCGAGAAACGGGTTACTAAAGTGATCAAGAGCAGCTTTTCAGTTTCGCCTACAGCCGTCACATCAGACTCAACGCGTACAGTCATCGTTGGCGGAAGCAAGATTGTTGTCGTGAACAATGACAAACCCGTGGTATCTCAGTCGACAATTGCTGAACAAGCAACAGCATGCCATGGGGAGCAGTCTGGCAGGCTCGCTATGATTGGTACGAACACCGGTAATGTACAGGTTTGGGACATCCAAACAATGACCTCAATCATTGACGCCGAATGCGCCGACTGCGCAATTCAGTCACTAGGATGTACGAAATCTGGAAGCTATATCTTTGCGGTAGGCGTGGATGGCATTGTAAGAACATTATCGTTACGAGGTGACAAATCGTGAGGTCTGGTATGAGGTTTGCAACGATTGTCGGAATCACTGCCACGACGGCTGCATTTTCTGCACAGGGTCAACAAAGTGATGTCCGTATCATCCGTGTTAATCCGGAACTTCGACTCTCCACGACATTGGGTAACCGGGCATTCAGTCAGGTGGTAGGTGAGAAACTTACCGTAGTCGCCTTTATCGCCGTCAATTGTCCTATTGCAAACGCATACGCTCCTGATTATGCAAAGCTTCAGAACGAATTGAAAAAGCTGGGTGGCAACCTGATATTGGTGTACTCAAACGCCGGTGACATCAGCGAAGCCGCTGAGCATGTCCGCCAATATGGACTCTCTGAATGCACGATCGTTCTGGATCAGGATCAAGTGGTGGCGAGTGCATTTCATGCATCAATGACCCCGGAAATGTATGTAATCAAAGACTATCAAGTTGTCTATCAGGGGCGATTGGATGACCGATTTCTCGATAGAACGCGACCAAAAGGAAGTGCAGCGCGAACGAATGAACTTAGGAATGCGGTCGATGCCGTTCTGGCGGGCCGAAGTGTGAAGTTAGCTCGGACAAAGGTCTTCGGTTGTGCTATCGAACGGGCATTACCAAATGGTCAAAAAGGTCCTGAGTATTATCCATCAATAAAGGCAGTATTGGACCGGACCTGTGTTCGTTGTCATGATGCCAGCGGTGTGGCCCCGATGTCTTTTGCAACGTATGCGTCAGCAAAACGATATGCCAACAATATTGCATCCGTTGTCGCTCAAAGGCAAATGCCTCCTTGGAAGGCTGAACCTTCATCCCATTCGTTTGCAAATTTGCGTAAAGTCAGCGAGTCAGATCGTAAGGCCCTGATGCTTTGGGCTGCAACCGGTGCTGCATCCGGAACCCCGACTCCAACCGTTAATGTCCCTGTACATGCACCAGGAATCACTTGGGATATCGAGTTAGCCGCCGCGGCGGATTACACGATTCCAGCAAGCGGACCGGATGAATATCGAACGTTTATTGTTCCTACGAATTTCACCGAAGACCGTTGGATTGACGCCGTTGACTTCAAGCCATCAAATCCAAAAGTCGTTCACCGCATTTTAGGTTTTGTAGACGGTTCAAAACGGGCCCGGGGTCATTCTGACAAACTTCCCGCACTTGGATACAACAATTTCGGCGGATTGCTTTCACAACCAGATGCAGACCTTGGCGCATGGTTTCCAGGAAACCCTGTTCAAGTGATGCCTAGCGGGACAGCATGGAAATTGCCCAAAGGCTCTGACATTCTTGTCCAAATGCATTATCATCCGACTGGAAAGATCGAGTCAGACAAGCCAAGCGTCAAGCTTCACTTTGCGAAAGCGCAGGTAGAACATGAACGTAAGCTGTTAACCATGAGGCTTGATGACCTGTTCTTGCGCGCTGGGAGTGTAAAACCATTCACCCTTACGCATAAAGTAGAGAGAAACATCCAACTCTACAGCATCATGCCACATATGCACTTTGCCGGACAGTCTATCAAAGTTTCGATGACGACTCCGGATGGCAAGGAAACGCCCCTTCTATCAATTCGAGATTGGGATATTTACTGGCAGGAAGCCTACTTGTTTGAAAAACCAGTCACTGTACCCGCAGGATCCAACATTACAGTGCGTGCAGTATTCGACAACAGTACAGCCAATCCTAAACAGCCCAGCGTACCTCCAAAAGATGTTCACGCGGGGGAAACCAACAGGGATGAAAAGCTTTTGGTGTACATCGGCTACACAGAATATTAGTCCGCCCCAGTCGTCCTCCGATATAGCATGCCTGTGGAGTGACCGACTATCGGGACTGATGATCTGATTCATTGCTTCATGGCTAAAATGAGGTCGTTGCTAGGGCAGCATCTTGGATTCTGGTGCACATGATCGCCGACTGAACGAAGCTGCCTTTCGGATAAATCTTATGTACAAGAGATTCCAAGAGTGTCTTTCGGCACTATGACCGTCAGTAATCTGCATTAGGCAGGTCTGGCAGGATGCTACAGTCCTGATATTAAACCTTGCACGAGGGTTTCCGGTTCGACGGCACAACCAGCCAGCCAATTGCTTTTCATCTGAGTAATTCCGGATGTAACAGCAGTGATCGTACCGTCCTGGCAACCACACGGATGGACAACAGATTTCATGGACGGCCGATGAACGAGAAAACCCCATCAACTGGAACTCCAGTTGATGGGGTTTATGCCGACTCCCGGGATGGACTATGGGGTTATCG
>JBJTQN010000149.1:0-12391 GCA_046075665.1 Armatimonadota bacterium
AAGTACCGGCCGGCAATACGAGCCCGGTGATGTTGGCTTCCAGTTTCCATACCAATCTGGTGGTACCGGGTGCCGCGCCATTGGAATTGAAAATACGGTACAGGGTAGTAGCCGAAGATCCTGATAATCATCACTCGGACCGGATGCTTACTGGGTAATGCTAACGGCAATCATCCTCTTCACCGCTGGACCAATCGTCCTGACCTTCGTCCGCTGGAAAGAAATTCCTAAGGACAAAGTCTGCGAGTCTCCGGTATCCCGCGAAGGTGGCTTTGCGTTTGCAAGCATCCTGATGAACGCGATGGGTATTGCAGTTGCGATCGGGATGTCCGCTCCACTCATCACCCGTATCTGGATGAAGCAGGGATCCGCACTTCAGGCTGACTTTTACAACCAGGTTGGCTATCCGATTGCCATCGTCGTCAATCTGATGATGTCCCTTGTCCCCTACCTTGGCTGGAAGACAGGCGATGTACCAGGTGCGTTCAAGCGCTTGTTCAAGCCATATCTTGCGGCGATTGGTGTGACACTGGTGATGACCATCGTGTCGTTCGTCACGCACCATCGCGCACCATTGATGGTCCTCCTCTTCGCAACCAGCGCACTTGCCATCTGTGCAAACGTAGTGCTTATCCTCCCCCGGATGAAGACAAAGACAGCACAGCTGACTGTGGGTGGGTTTACTGCGCACACCGGTGCAGCAATGGTCCTTGCTGGTATCGCAATCCTAGTGGCCTTCCAGTACAAGAAGGAAAAGATTGTCCTGATGAAGGACAGTGCCCAATACGTTGATGGCTACAAGCTGACGTACCTCGGTCACTCCAAGCATCCATTTGACAAAACCAACACCATGAAAATTAAGGTGGAAGAAGGCAAGTCATCATGGATTGCAGAGCCAAGCTACTACTTCGCTCCGTGGGAAGGGAAAGACACCCTCTTCGCCAACCCACCAGCCATCAACCGGCATATCCTCGGTGACACCTACATCGCACTTGGTGGCGACACCAATGAGATCATGGATGACCCGGATCGTGCTGAGACACCGAACAACCAGTTCTCCCTTAAGGTTGGTGAACCAAAGACGATTGGTGACTACACCTTCCAGCTGATGAATGTGTCGTTCGATGACAAGGCTGCAGCAGCGTTCCGGTCACGGGATGAGAAGGCGTTCAATGCCCTCCCCGAAATCCAGCTCAAGGCTATCGTAAGCGTCAAGTATCAGGGTCAGGAGATTCTCGCGACCCCGATGATTCGTCAGGGCAAGAAGAGTGGCACATACTCCGATGTCGTGACGATTCCAGGACCACGGAAAGACATCATCCTACGGTTTGTTCCACCTCCGACGCCTGATCAGGTTCAAGAGATGCAAGGTGCATGGATGAGTGCGATTGAAGAAGCAAAGAAGGCAGGAAAGCCTGGTACCCCTGCATTCCAGCAAGCGCTTATCCCAAGTGTCTTCCTGAAGCAGCAGGCCGAGACTTACCAGCAGCTGGCAACGTTCCAAGCGCTGCGGTTTGAGACCTGGAATGCTCCAGACCCGGGCGAGATGGCAGTGATTGAGCTGTCCACCAAGCCGATGATCTGGCTAGTTTGGCTGGGCTCTGTTCTCTACAGCTTTGGTGGTGTGATTGCATACCGCCGACGCTGGAATGAGCTGGTCGCATCCAAAGAGTAATGCCAGCTGTAAACACGGACTGGAACACCTTCGAAGAGGAGTTCAGGTCCTGCAGAAAATGCGAGGCGGCCGGGTGTATCCCGGCCGCACGTCCTTTAACACTCATCACACCTGGAGCAAGGGTCTACCTTGTAGGACAAGCTCCCAGCCGGACCGACCACGAAACACGTGGTTTTTACGTTGGACCTGCAGGAGAAAAGTTGAAGGGGTGGCTTGTAACAGCGGGCTTTACCGCAGATGCCCTTGGCACGACGATTTATGCAACGGCAATGACACGCTGCTTCCCGGGGCGTAAACAAGGGATGTCAACCGACCGTGCACCGAGTCGCGCAGAGCAAAAGCTGTGCTCTACGTGGATGGACCGTGAGCTGACGTTACTGGACATCCAGCTGATTATTCCTTTCGGTACGATGGCCATTAACCGCTTTCTGTGCCCGGGACCATTGACCGAACGGATTGGCAATGTCTACGAATACAACGGCATCCCAGTTGTACCGCTGCCACACTCCAGCGGTGCATCGACTTGGTTAAATTCACAAGAAAACGAAGAGCGTCTGGTGGCAGCCATCGGTGCCATCGCAAGCATCCGCAGCACACTCTCGTAACAACCTGTTAGCATATGAATCACCATGGACATCACACAGATTCTCCAATTCGGCTCAGCCCCGAAGCGACTTCGCGCAATCGCGTTTGTAGAAGGCATCAGCTACCTGCTTCTCCTCCTGATTGCGATGCCACTGAAATATGTGTTTGGCATTAAGCTCGGCGTGACGATTGTTGGGGGCATCCACGGCGCACTATTTGTCGCATTTGCATTCATGACACTACATGCGATGATTGCCTACAGGAAGGGCCTCCTCTGGGGAATTAAAGTTGGATTCGCTAGCATCATCCCACTCGGGACATTCTTTCTCGACAAAGACCTAAAGCAACTTACCGAAACGCATGGCTAGCTGCACCGTGGTCCATGGCGACCTCCTCGAACAGCCTGTTGATGCCATCGTCAATCCATGGAACAGCAATGTCATCCCTTGGTTTTTGCTCATCCCGCAAGGCGTGAGTGGTGCAATCCTCAAGCGGGCAGGCGCGGGTGCGTTTCGCCCGCTCCTTTTGGCAGGCTATCTTAAGCCAGGCAGTGCGCTCCATGCCCCGGCAGGAAAGCTGCCGTGTAAGGGAATCATTCATGTCGCAGCGCTTACTCCACTTTGGACAACAACCGATGACATCGTCAAAAATTGCATCGAAAGCGCCGTCAAGATAGCCATCGAGTGCGACTACAAGTCCCTTGCCATACCGCTGATTGGTGCTGGCGTTGGGGGTAAATCCCCTGATGATGTCATCGAATTGCTTCGCTCACAGCTCACTGACCGAAATGATTCTCTTGACATCCGTATCATCGTTTACCGACCCTAATGTGAACACCCACAGATTAGCGGTTTTCCGGTAGCATAGTGTATGCGACTCATGCTCGGACTGACGGTGCTGTCAGCCACCATCGGTGTGGCTTTGGCCGCACCACAAACCAAACCCGCACCTCCTAAATCCGTAACGCCGGCAGCAAGTGACAGGGCTGGAACAGCTTTCTACGAGCAAAATATTCGCCCGCTCTTTGCAGCAAAGTGTAATGCCTGCCACAGTGGCCCTAAGGCATCCGCAGGCCTTCGCCTCGACAATGCAAATGGCTGGAAAGGCGCGATCAGCAACGGCAAGCTGTTAATGGCCGTCCATCACGAAGCCGGCGCAGCAGCGATGCCGCCAAGTGGTGGAAAGCTGACCGGCAAAGAGCTGGCACTGCTTACAGACTGGGCAAAACGCGGCGCTCCTGGCCCAGCTGGCAAAGTTGCAACCAGCGGACGGAACCACTGGGCTTTCCAGCGTCTGCCCATCGCAAAGGGACCCGTCAACATCGATGCCGCCGTCGACCAGCCCCTAAAAGCTATCGGTCTAGCGCGTAACCCGCAGGCCGACAAGCGGACACTGCTTCGGCGCATCACACTTGACATCACAGGTATCCCCCCGACCCCAACCGAAATCGCGGCCTTCCTCGCCGACACCAAACCCGGCGCCTTTGCCCGCGTCGTTGATCGCCTCCTCGCAAATCCGCATTACGGAGAGAAGTGGGCGCGCCACTGGCTGGATGTCGCACGCTATGCCGAGAGTCACGGCTACGAACAGGACTATGATCGGCCGAATGCATGGACATATCGGGATGCTGTTATCCGCGCATACAACGCTGACATGCCTTGGAACCAGTTCGCCGCCTGGCAGCTCGCCGGGGATGAGCTGGCTCCCACCAACGCCGATGCAAACTTTCTGACTGGCTTTCTTGGAGCCGGTACGCATGCCACACAGATTACGAAGAGTCAGGTCGAAAAAGAACGCTACGATGAGCTGGATGACATGCTTAGCGTCACAAGCCAGGCATTTCTTGGGCTGACGGTTGGCTGCGCACGCTGCCACGACCATAAATTCGATCCCATCTCGCAGCGCGATTACTACAAAATGCTCGCCACATTCACCAAAACGGTGCGCTCCGATCAGGAAATTGCCATTGATCCTGCTGGAGATCGGACACGATTAGATGCCTGGATTGCCGCACATAACCCCCTAGTGGATGCCGTCACCGAGTGGGAAAACCAACACCTCGATACCCGCTTTGCGGCGTGGAAGGCCAAGGGTACATCCACTACGAAACCAATCTGGGTGCAGCCGGCATCACAAAAGCTTGTCTCCGCAGGCGGCGCGACGACAACCGTCCTCCCAGATGGCTCCCACCGTGTTTCTGGGACAAATCCAGCATCCGAGACGCTTACATTTACACTCACCACCAATTTGACAAAGCTTGGCAGCGTGCGTGTTGAAGCTCTTGCAGACGATGGCCTTGTACGCCGTGGCCCCGGACGTGCGGGCAATGGCAACTTTGCGCTAAGTAATATCCACGTTCGCATTGATGGGCCATCCGGTGGTTTTGGAGGCCTGAAAATCAAAAGTGCCAAAGCTGACTTTGAGCAAGCGGGACTACCGGTAAATGCCGCATTTGACAGCGATCCAGTCAGCGGCTGGGCGGTTGACCCACAGTTTGGCAAGGATCACGCGGCTGTCTTCACATTCGAGCAGCCAGCCGCCATCCCGCCGGGGTTCCCGATTACGGTAAGGCTTGAGTTCAACACAAACACCGGCCACGGGATGGGCCGTCCAAGGATAAGCATCAGCGAGCAAACCGATGCGCCTCTCGTAGGGCCCGCAGCCCCCGAAACAGCTGCCGGACTCAAAGCATGGTTCAAAACAACGGATCCTGAGTGGATGGCGCTTCAGGCAAAAGTGGATGCCCATCTCGCCGAAAAGCCAAAGCCAGCACTTCAGACCGGGATGATCTGTTCGGAAGGTGTCACAGCAATCCGTAACCACACACAAGGCGGCGACTACCTTGAACAGACCCACTTCCTGCGCCGTGGTGACCCAAACAACAAGGCCGAAGTGGTGAGCCAGGGCTTTCTAACCATCCTCGCACGCGCAGAGAGTGCGACATGGAAGGCAGAACCGGCGATTGGCGGGCGCTCCAGCGGACAGCGGAGCACATTTGCGAAGTGGATGCTTGATTCTGAGCGCGGCGCTGGAGACCTTGCGGCACGTGTTGCCATCAACCGTGTTTGGCATCGGCTCTTTGGGCGCGGAATTGTCTCGACGCCAAGTGACTTTGGGACCACCGGGGATGCTCCATCGAACGAGAAGCTACTAAATGCCTTGGCAGCAGAGTTCAAACAGGATGGCTGGTCAGTCAAACGCCTGATCCGCCGGCTGGTTTTGACAAAGACCTACCAGCAGAGCAGCCAAACAAGCCCGCTGAAGCAAAAGCTGGATCCCGACAACCGCCTGTTGTCACGATTTATGGCACGGCCGATCGAAGCGGAAAACCTCCGCGATCAGATTCTTGCTGTCAGCGGTGAGCTCGACCGCAAGCCGTTTGGTCCCGGAACCATGGACCTCTCGATGAAACGTCGGAGCATCTACTTCTTCATCAAGCGCAGCCGGCTAATCCCCTTTCTGCTCGCATTCGATGGCACAAATGCCCTCCAGAGTATCGGTGCGCGCCAGACCACCACCGTTGCGCCGCAGGCACTGGTCCTGATGAACAATCCTCAAGTTATCGAGTGGTGCGCGGCTTTTGCAAAGTCAGTGGAAACACCGGGAGACAACGCAAAAACGATAACCGCGATCTTTGAGCGTGCCCTTGGGCGCTACCCGACAAAGGCGGAAGTATTGGATGCGACCGGCTATCTGCAACGGGGCGGGACCACCGCCGGGCTTTGCCAGATCGTGATCTCGCTGAATGAGTTTGCGTACGTACAGTGACGCAAACACTTATCAAAAACAAAGGAATTCGGCCGGCATTAGCGAACTGCCATGCATGACTAAATTGCTTCTTGGCATTGGCATCGGTGTAGCCCTCCTAGGCGGTGCTGCAAATGCCCAAACAGCCTCTGACTTCGCTATAAAAGCTGGCGACCGTGTGGTTTTCTACGGCGACAGTATTACCGACCAGCGGATGTACAGCTTAATGACAGAGCAGTACATCGTGACACGCTTCCCGGGCATCAATGTCCGATTTGTCCACTCTGGCTGGGGCGGCGACCGCGTGTCGGGCGGCGGTGGCGGTCCGATTGACCTCCGCCTCGACCGTGATGTGACATCTTACAAGCCAAGTGTTGTCACCGTGATGCTTGGGATGAACGATGCGAGCTATCGTCCATTTGATGCCAACATCTTCAAGACCTACGCAGATGGTTACCGCCACCTCGTGAGCAAGCTCAAGACAGACAACCCTGGGGTTCGCCTCACGCTTATCAAGCCAAGCCCATTTGATGACATCACCAGGCCCGTAAGCTTTCCCGGTGGCTACAACGCTGTTCTGCTACGCTATTCCGACTTTGTTGGCGAGCTCGCGGCAAGTGAAGGGGCTACCACAGCAGATCTGAACGGGCCTGTTGTCGACATGCTGCGCAGAGCAAATGCCACAGATCCACAAAATGCTGCGAAAATCATCCCTGACCGTGTCCACCCGGATTGGGGCGGCCACCTGATCATGGCGGAGTGCCTGCTGAAGGCATGGAATGCTCCAGCGCTGGTATCGGATGTCGCTATCGATGCAGTAACGGGTAAAGCAACCACCCGCAATGCAAAGGTCGGCGGATTTACGAAGGCGGCTGGCGGTGCGATCCGCTGGAATGCGACCGAGAATGCGCTGCCATTTCCATTGATGTCTGTTGCGGGTAATGGCAATGATGCGCCTTACAACCTCGCGGTTGCGAGTAGCGATTTTATGGATGCCCTTGATCAGGAAATGCTAAAGGTAGCGAATCTGACCGATGGCCGTTACCGCCTGACCATCGATGGCAAAACAGCGGGCGAGTTCACCTCCGCGCAGCTTGCGCGGGGCATCAACCTCGCGGTGCTCCCCACCCCGATGCTGGAGCAGGCCCGTCTGGTGGGTCGTCTGACGCAGATCCGTGCCGATATCCACAACAGCCGCTGGCGTGAATTTCAGGTGCCACTTGCGGGTAATCCGCAAGCTGGGCAGTTTATCCCGGAGCTGATCAAGAACCTGGATGCCGCGGATGGCCCTCTAACCAAAGCGCAGCGGGATGCGGCGAAGCCTCGGGCACACGCCTTCGAGCTCAAGCCTCTCTAAGCGAAGCGTTTCGATAACGACTGAAAAGCCACTCGGCAGTTACCGGGTGGCTCTTTTGGTTGTCCGGGGGCCAGGCGCGCTCTGAAGGCCCATCTTCGCAAATGGTGGCGCTACAAACCCGGGGACTTCTGTGAACGCACGGCTACCTGAGCGCAATGCAAAGTTTCCCGCGGCAAAGTCAACGCACCCCGGATCCTCAGCCGTCTGCCAGTTATTGCTGGCATCTACTTTGGCTGTCCCACCGCCAAGCAAGCTGACGGGCTGCTTCGGACCACCAACAATCACATTCCCACTAAAGACATTCCCTCGCGAACGCATCCCCTGCCACTCCTTGCCAGGGATGATTTCATCGAGGTACGGCAATAGCTCTGGGTAGCGTGTGCTGTAGGGCGGCTTGGTGATATCGACGCTTTCGAGAAGGCGTTTACGCAGGAGGCCTTTGGGCCCAAACATCTGAGGCGCTTCCGCCGCGGCCCATGTGTAGTAATGCGCCGAGATTTCAAACGATGCCGCAATCGGATCGATGATGAGATTTCCTGTCATCTTCAAATCCCAACCAGAGTTTGAAAACAGAACCCCGTCCGTCGTTGCCATTTTGTAGAAGACATTCCCATAAACGATGACTCCGGTGCTGGAGTCATCGCAGTAAATGCCCATCGTCATCCGGGCCGGGTTGCCAATGTGGTGAAAGTAGTTCCAGCGCACGACATTTCCACGGTCACTGGGGTCACGGCCGACGTACCAGGGGGATGTGTCATTTGAGTCGAGAGTGACATCATGGATGTTGTTGTACTCAAAAACGTGCTCATTCCCGTGGACATAAATGCCCTGGCAGTTGGAGTTATAGATTTCGCAGTGCCGGACGGTGTTCCCGCAGCCATCCACATTGATGCCGGCCCAAAGAAACTTATTCCTGCGGTTGTAGTCGTGGATACGGCAGCCATCCACCGTATTGTTTCCGGGTTTCAGCCACTTCTTTGACCCACCAGAGAGGACAATGCCGCCGCTGCCTGTGTTGTAAATGTCGCAGCCGACGATAGCGTGGCCAGTTCCCGCCTTACGGTCCCAAACCGTGTCGTTGTAGATATGCCCCTGAAGGTTTCCAAGCATCCGGGCTTCCGGTACGCCCGTGTAGTCATCCACGGTGGTGTGCGGAAAAGTCTGCCGGGCGCCCTGCCCCATGAAGATTCCCGTGTTGCCAACATTTCGGATGGTGCAGTGCTCGATGCGGTTATTTCGGCCGCTTTCTATGTAGACGCCGATGCCACGAGATGCCTCAAACGTAATATCTTTGATGGTCACTCCCGCTGCGTTTTCGATGCAGACAAGCGGCGCATCATGGGTCGAGACTTCAATGGTTGATGATGTCGAAAGTGGCTTCTCTGGCCAGAGGTAGAGCTTTCCGGTGGTGCGGTCGATATACCACTCACCGGGCTCATCCAGCTCTTGAAGGATGTTGTGAGCAACATACTGCTGATAGGGCTGACCGGCAGCAAGGCCATACAAATGCGGCTGGCGCAGCGTGATTGTTTTATCGGATGGGTCGATTTCTTTGATGTTTAGAAAGTCATCCGCAAAGCCGTAATTGAAGGTGCCTTGCAGCCAGATGTCGGTTTCGCCGGTCCATGCGGCGTGGCGTGGGTCGGTATAGGTGAATGTCCCTCCGCGCTCAGTGTAGTCTCCCGTGCGCGGGATGGAACCGGGGTCGATGACCTTTCCGAGCAACAGATTTCCGCGATTCGGGTAGCGGGCAAGCGTGAGCGGTTTTGCATCGATAAATAGCTCGAGCGGCGCGGTCGGGACGCTGATGGAGTGTCCGTACTGCCGATGCACTCCGTAGTCCTTTATGCCTAGCGCTTTGAGATCTGCGACGACAAGGTGTGCCAGCGTACTTGGCTGGATTCGCTTATCAGCGGTTTTTACGGGAATCGGTTTGAAGGAGGTGACCGGGATGCGCGCAGCGCCTGTGATATGGACATCTGCGTTTGGCTCAGCCCGTAGCGTGAGGTTGTTGTGACGCTTGGCGAGTTCAAGTGGTTTTGTCCGCTGATATCTGCCGGATGCAAGCCAGATGGTAGATTTTGGGACATTTGCTGTACGAGCGAGGGCTGTATCCAAGCTGCGAATTGGATGCGACCGTGTGCCAGCGTTACGGTCATCTCCCACGGGAGACACATGGATGTCCATCGCGTGCAGAGGCGATGACACCAAGGCAAGCCAAGTGGCGGTCAGCAGGAGCGTGCGTAACATACGGCATCCTAGCAGATGGAAGTGCTTTGCGGTTGCGGAAGTGCTGCGGTGTTTTGGTAGACTCATCGTATGGCGGGGTGTGCTTTGCGATGCTGCAGGCGACCGCGCCCAGAGGTTATCCTGAAATGGCATTAGAGCGTATTCCCCACTTTGTAGGCACTCCGACCCGGCGAGACTTTTTGCAGGCGGCTGGTGCGGGTTTTGGCTCGCTGGCGCTCGCAGGGATGTTTGCGGATGAAGCCACTGCCAATCAGGTCATCACGCCCAAAAAGGGCGCAAAAGCGAAGCGGGTTATTTGGTTGTTTATGAATGGTGGCCAGTCGCAGGTTGACACGTGGGACTACAAGCCGCAGCTTGCAAAGCTCGATGGCCAGGAATTGAAGGGCTTTGACAACACGACGGGCTTTTTTGCAGACAGTGTTGGTCCTATCATGAAGAGCCCGTTTCAGTTTGCCCAGCACGGTAAGTCCGGGACGTGGGCTAGTGAGATTTTCCCGGAGATTTCGAAGCATGTGGATGACATGGCGTTTATCCATTCCTGCTACACCGAGACAAACAACCACTCTCCCGCGCTTTTTCAGATAAACACGGGTTTCAGCCGGATGGGTTTTCCGAGCGTCGGGGCCTGGGTGACCTATGGCCTTGGCACGATGAACAAAAGCCTTCCAAGTTTTGTCGTGATGGTTGACACACTGGGGCGCGGTCTTCCGAAGGGGTATGCGCAAAACTGGGGTTCCGGGTTTCTTCCGGGAGTTTTTCAGGGAACAGGGCTGCGCCATCAAGGTCAGCCAATTGATGACCTTGCGCGTACACAAACGGATAGCGCCCAGCGGGCACAGCTGGACTTGCTTGGCAAGTGGAATAAGGCGCATTTGAAGACGGCGGGGCAAGACCCGCGACTAGCCGCGCGGATTGAGTCATTTGAGTTGGCTTACCGGATGCAAATGGCGGCTCCAGAGGCCCTTGAGATTGCAGCTGAGCCGCAAAGCATCCGCGATATGTACGGAGTCGACCGCAAAGAGTGTGGGCATTTTGCCCGTCAGTGCCTTATGGCGCGCCGGCTTGCAGAAAAGGGCGTTCGGTTTATTCAGCTGTACTCAGGTGGCGAGGAAAATGAGAAGAGCTGGGATGGCCATACTGACATCGCAGGAAACCATCGTGGCTTCGCAGCCGAAACCGACCGACCGATTGCTGCATTGCTATCCGACCTGAAGCAGCGTGGGATGCTGGATGACACATTGGTGGTCTGCTGCGGCGAGTTTGGGCGCTTGCCACTCGTTCAGCGCGGCGGCACGGGGCGTGATCATAATCCGCATGCGTTTACTTGCTGGATGGCGGGTGGCGGGGTCAAGACGGGCGTTCACTACGGCGAGACGGATGAGCTTGGTCATAAGGCGGTCAAAGACAGAGTGTCGATTAACGACCTCCATGCGACGATATTGGCCCTCCTTGGTATCGACCATACGCAGCTGACATATCACTTCAATGGACGTAATTTTCGCTTGACGGATGTTGCAGGCAATGTGGTTAAGAGTGTGATTGCTTAGGCGAATTAAATAGCAATAAATACCAATAAGTAATTCTTGAATCACATAAGCCAAAACAATCATCAATGAGTTTGTATATGAGACATTTCAGTTCAGAGCTGTGATCAACCGTTTGACCACTAAGATTATTTTAATAGCAATAAATATCAACAGATGCTACTTATCTACCTCCGGATGTAGCTGCAATCAGGCTCCTTACGTATCGACACCAACGAGGAGGACGATACAGGTAAAGTAACTACTAACATCATTAGTTGACAACACCTGCTAATGAATATATTGAGAAACTTATAGAAGATACTAAATTATATTTGACGTATTTAGTCACCATCAGGTGATTTTATATTTCTATATATATCAATACGTACTATATAAACCGTTTAATAGCAGCTGCCAGATTCGCAGCTAGCAGTGCGCTACCCTCCAAATTTGGGTGTAACGGACCGTCATACCAACCATTTGTGTCTACAAACCTCACCCGTTTATTGCCTCATTTGTCACGCTCATACACAGCGGTTCTAATCGTATCCCGATGTGTACCATTGAACGGACAGACGCCAATAATCAACGCTTTGCGATAGGCAGAACGGATAATTTCTAGGTAGCGCACATAGTGCTCCGTGTATATCGCGTCGGGAATTTCAGGCTCATTTGTGCCCTGGTTGACAACCACTAGCTGTGGCTGCCAGCGATCCCGCGGGCATGAAACTAGCGGTGAATAGACGGTTTGTCCGGCATCTTTTGGGTCTCCTCCACCTGCGGGACCACCGGGAGGCAATCTCCAGTAGAGCACTTGATGTTGCGACCTTTGTCACCACGCCACGGTGCCGCACTCGCGATACCAAGGCCGATCACCAGAAAAAGTAGCAAAGCAAAGCGTTTCATCTTGTTCTTCTCCACCCTATCAGAGGCAATGAAACGTGACACCGGTTCAAAAACCAGACTTAGATATCATCGATTAAATCCCTGCTAGAATCTACGCCATGCGCACCCCCATCAAGGTCTTCATCCTCGCCGGTCAGTCAAACATGGTCGGCTCCGATGCCCACGCAGCGAAAATAGACTCCTTTCCGATGTACAAAGGAGCAGGAACGCCTCAACCCGATGTGCGATTTACAACCCTTCCAGAGCTCCCGAAGTCAGAATTCCAAGGCTGGGCTCCGCTCACACCAATGGATGCTTTCGGGCCCGAAGTAACCTTTGCACGCGCCATCACCAAGACGCTGAAAC
>JBJTQN010000150.1:0-2930 GCA_046075665.1 Armatimonadota bacterium
TACTAGGCATAACCACCATCATTGATCCTCAAAGAACGTGGATTCTGACAATGGATGCACACTATCTTGTATGTAAAAAACTGCGAAAAGACTAAGCTTCAATCCACATCCAGAGCACTCGGGCACCGGACGCAAGGGGAATAATACGGCAGACAACTAACACATGCAAGATGAAATTGGCATTAACAAGTAGATTTTATTTCCACTTCTTTTACATCACTAGCCCGAGGTCCGATTGCTCTGTATTCTGATGACATGACACACTCTGCAGCTATCCCAAAGTCGACGACTACTCCATCTCAAAACACTGTTACCAATGTCGCTCTGTCGCAACTGACCAAGGCTGTAGCCGTCTCCGCTATCATCGCAGCCGGCGCGCAGCTCGAAATCCGCCTACCGTACACACCTGTTCCCATCACCGGCCAGACACTCTCTATAGTCCTCTGCGGTCTCACCTTTGGCAGAGCCGCTGCTATTGGTGGAACCCTGATGTACCTTGCTGAAGGCGCTGCAGGTCTCCCTGTGTTCAGCGGTGGTGGGTCAGGACTACATCACCTGACAGGGCCTACAGCTGGCTACCTTTTAGGATTTCTTCCCGCATCCGCTATCTCCGGCATAATCGGCGATAGACACGGCTACAAGTCACCGTTCCTTACGTTCATCGCATCGCTCTTAGCATCCGCTCCGATCTTCATCGCCGGCGTTCTATGGCTGGCCATCACGTCCGGTTCTTTCACCGCGGCGATTACCACCGGTCTTCTTCCGTTTATCCCCGGAGATTTTGTTAAGGCACTCCTTCTATCGATGACACTTCCTTCTCTCGCAGGTGCAATCCGTAAACGTTGACCAGTTTTCGATACCTTTGGACATCAGTAAAGTAAATCACTGAAATTGACCGTCCATCTGGTAGGTTCTTTTCGATGCTAGCGAATAGAGACAGTGCCGGACAGCCTTACGCTGACCGACTTGAATATAGCAACAGGACTTCGACCGTCAATCGCATTCTGACCAGCAACGCGCCGTGGGCATCATGGAATCCGACTACGGGTTGTACAAAGGTCTCAGATGCATGTGTAAACTGTTACGCGGATACTACCGCCCGGTTTCTGCAGTCGCGGAATGTTCCAGCCTACAGCAATGGCTTTCTCCCTGTCTTTCATCCATCACGTCTTAACATCCCGGATACATATCGGTCTCCACGACGGATCTTTGTTGACTCGATGAGCGATTTGTTTCATGAGGCGTTTTCTGATGAGCAAATCCTTGAGACTTTTAGTGTCATGCAAAACAATAGGCGACACACCTATTTTGTGCTGACAAAACGTCCGGAGCGAATGCACCACATACTTGGCAGTCTTCCACCAATGCCACATGTCTGCATTGGTGTAACCGTCGAATCGGATGCCTACGCGTGGCGTGCCGAATATCTGTGCGACCTCCAACATCGTTTCATCACATTTGTCAACTGCGAACCACTTCTAGGACCAATCGAGTCATTACCAACCTCCGGAATCGATGTCTGCTTTGCTGCCAAGGAGGCCGGCCCCCACCGTCGACCATCAGCCCCAGAATGGTTTACATCCCTTGAACACTACTGTGTTTCGAACAATATCCGGTACATCGGACACCGCTTCGATATCCGTACAGACGCAGGAAAGCGCCCTATACTTCCGTAATACACACAGCAACGATGATAGGTATACTCAAATCTGCTCCGCACACAGCCCCAGTGGCGCCGGAATCTATCGACGGCAACTACAAACGGCTCCGACTCCAGGTCTTTGCCGGCATTTTCGTCGGATACGCAGCCTCCTATCTCATCCGTAAAAACTTCTCTCTGGCAATCCCTGACATCATGGATGCCTACCCACAGTACACAAAAGCCGATCTCGGACTACCGATGACCTGGCTGTCCCTCACCTACGGGGCATCCAAGTTCTGCATGGGCACCGTTTCCGATCGCTCAAACCCACGCTGGTTCCTCTTCTTCGGCCTGATCCTCTCCGCCATCATCCAAATCATCTGTGGTGCCAACAAAGCTCTCTACACCAGCCTCCTACCACTCATCACTCTCCAGGCCCTGAACGGCTGGGTTCAGGGGATGTGCTGGCCACCCTGCGGAAAATCCCTGGTTCATTGGTTTAGCCAAAAAGAACGCGGGCGTGCCGTCAGCTTCTGGAACGTTGCTCACAATATCGGTGGTGGACTCGCTCCGCAGCTCGCGCTCGTCGGCGTAACCCTCTTTCACGACTGGGGCGCCAAGTTCTATGCAAACGCAGCCGTAGCCATCGTTATCGCCGTTGGGGCTTTGCTTCTCATTCGTGACACCCCCCAGTCATGCGGCCTTCCACCGGTGGAAGTGCATCGGAATGACATCCCGGATGGCTACTCCGAAGACCATGAACGCGAGCTCTCGACACGGGACATCCTGATCAAATATGTCCTCTGCAACAAATACCTCTGGTACATCGCCATCGCCAATGCCTTTGTTTACTTCGTCCGCTATGGCATCGCCGACTGGATTCCGACCTACCTAAAAGATGCCAAAGGCTTTGCATTCAACAAGTCCGCGTGGGCCGCGGCGGCCTTCGAATACTCCGCCATCCCGGGGACCATCCTCTGCGGTTGGATGTCAGATAAAGTCTTCAAGAGCAAGCGTGCCCCGGCGACGATGCTGTTTATGGGGCTCTCTCTCCTCGGGCTCCTCCTCTACTGGTTCAACGCCAAAGGCCCTCTCTGGATTGATATCACGGCACTGATTACCATCGGGTTTCTTATCTACGGCCCCATCATGATCATCGGCCTCCATGCCCTTGACCTCGTGCCAAAGAAAGCTGCGGGCACCGCCGCAGGTTTTACAGGGTTCTTCGGCTATGTTTTTGGCTCGTCCATCGCGGGAACAGGCGTTGGAGCCATCGCCGACAAGTTTG
>JBJTQN010000151.1:0-7238 GCA_046075665.1 Armatimonadota bacterium
TCCCTCTGTACACGTAAGAACGTAAGATGACACATCACTATTGAATGTCCCGCTCAAGCAAACTCCTAAACATGGATGCATCCAGCCCCATCCGTTTGGCTATCGTGCTTCCCACGGTGACCACACGCCAAAATGGCAAAACCACTTCTTGCGAAACGCCATCCAAATGCTGAGCGTACGCCCCTTCCACAATCGCACGCAGAACTTTATTCGTGGCAAACGTACAGCAACCATCCGCCCCAAACGGAGCCGCTATTTGTGCCCGAAATTCTGGTTCAGATGTCACCGTGCCGCCAGGTAGCGCGCGTAACGCCTGTTCAACATCTGCGAGCGTTGGAATAAGCATTTTCTGCCCAGCAACCAAACCACACTTGGCTTTGTCAAGGATGTGAATCTCGAGCTGCCCCTGATCAGAGCCGATTTCACATTCCATGTTTTCGTCGCTCTACGGCCAAACGCTCCGCAAGCCAGACATCATCAATGAGCAATTTCTTCGCAAGCGGACTCCCCGGTGATACGACACGCCAAAATGGTGTTACATCAGCTGGCGATGCCCCCGCATCTAGCTGCTCCCGCGCGGCCTCCGCGGCAATCCGAATAAAAATACTGGTTGTTAGGTGACAGGTACCTGCACACCCATGATCATCCGCCAGAATGTGGCGAAAATCGGCAATCGATATCACCTTGCCGGGAGGAAGACATCTTATGGCCGCATCAACCTCGAGCGGTGTCGAAATGTACATTCTGTCTCCCGCTGACATCCCACCCCAAGCCTTGTCCATGATGACAACTTTTGCTTCTTTTGGCTGACGCAGCTTTTCACCCCATGATGTCTTCGACTTCACTTTTTCTCTCCGTATCCTTATTTTGACCGTATTGGAAACGCAAACGTATACTCACCACCGCTCAACCGCAGCGTTGTCTGGTGACGATCCTGCAGCTGCACTCTCAGTCTTCCGGCGACGGGCTTACCGCCCTCCAGCAATGCCTGTGTATCCGCAAGTGGTAACACCACATCAGCGGTACTTCCACTTGGAACCACCACACGACATTGACCATTCTTATCCTGCTTCATCCACTTGACCACAACACGACCAAAAGGACTGTCGTGATACACATCCACCTTCTCGATATCCGCATCGAACATCGGCTCCACACGGAAATGCCGCATCCCCGGCGTCGCATCATCCACACGAATCCCACCGAGATACGACACAAACCATGCTGAAATGTCACCAAACATGATGTGATTGCGGCTCGCAGTGCCATCAAAGTCTTCCCAAAGCGTCGTCGCACCCTGCTCCAGCCACCAGCCATACCCAGGCTTTGTCTTTTGGCGCAGTATTCGAAGTGCAATATCCGTACGGCCATAATCGCTCAGGACTCGAAACAGATACCGCGCCCCCAGAATCCCCGTGTCAATATGAAAATCCGCCCGGATAACGGCATCGATGAGACGGTCAAAAATGAACGTCAACGGATAATCATCCACCATATTGAAAAACAGTGCTGCCGCCTGCGCCGTTTGAGAGCCATTGGCAATCGTGCCATCCGATGTGTTTAAAAACCGCTTCGTAAATCCCTTTCGGGCACCAATCGCGACCGCCCTGTACGTATCGACATCTTCCTGATGCCCAAGCACTTTTGCCGTCATCGCCACGATGTCCGCGCATCTGGCGTAGTAACACGTGCTGGTGACATCCACCGGTGTCTCCGTCTTGGCCGGCAGCCAGTCGCCAAGGCCAATCGAAACAATGCCATCTTTTGCCTTACCCGAAAGGTAGTTCACGTAGCGCTTCATCTTTTGATAATGCTCCGCAAGCACGCTGCGGTTGCCGCGGTAGCGGTAGAGCTGCCAGGGAATCTCAATGAATGCCGCATCCCATGCCGGGCCATTTCCCCACGCATAGCCCCAGCCACCCGTTGGCACAATCCCAGGAATCTCGCCACTTGGCTGCATCTCATCCGCGATGTCTCTTAGCCACTTCTCGTAACCGGCATCGTTTTTCCAGTGCAGCAACCCGTGCTCAATCGCAAGCTGCGCATCCCCCGTCCAGCCATTCTTTTCACGGTGGGGACAGTCCATCGGAATCCCAACCCAGTTGGAGCGGTACGCCCACTTTGTCGCCTGCTGAATACGATTCAAAAGGGTGTCGCTGCACGCAAAATCACCGCTATGGTCAAAATCTGTGTGGACAACGCGGGCATCGACTTGCCCCGCATCCAACGATTCAAGCCCATACACCTGCACCCACTGAAACCCATGAAAGGTAAACCTCGTCTCGTAAGTCTCGCCACCAACCGCACCCCGTGGAATATAAACATCCGTCTGGAATGGCCCGGCCTTGGTGTGCATTTTGATCTCATCCTGAGTCACATCCCCGGCCGCGCTCACCCGCTCGCCGTACACAAGCCTAACCGGATTCCCAGGCTTTGCGTTCGCGAGGCGTAGGCGGCACCAACCCGCGATGTTCTGGCCGAAGTCGATGACAAAGCTGCCATCCGGGCGCTTGGTGATGCCCTTTGGCTGCAGGGTCTGTGTAACCCGGATCGGATCCGCGACCTGCGAGCGCAACGCCCCGCGGGGAGCATCCCGGACCGTTACCGCCTGCCAGTGCGTGCCGTTATAGCCTCCCATGTCCCAGCCATCCGGCCATAAACGGGCATCGTACACTTCCCCCGCACGTAACCCATCTCGGATAACAGGACCTGCCACACCCTTCCAGCTGGCATCGGTCGCGATGTCCTTGGTACTGCCATCCACAAAGCGGATATGCAGCCACGCGCGGGCCAGCGGCTCCGAACGCCACGGGGCCTTCTCGAACTCCCAGGCATCCGGTTGATGCTGATTCCACCAGCCATTTCCAAGCATCACACCGATTGCATTTCGCCCAAACTGAAGGAGCTTAGTGACATCGAAGGTGCTATACAACACGGCTTTGTCATAGCGGGTGAATGCCGGGTCAAGGACCTGATCGCCCACGCGTTTACCATTGATGCGAAACTCGCCAAAGCCGAGACCGACGGCGTAGAGGGTCGCGGAGCGGATGGCCTTTCCCGGGACATCGAATTCCTTTCGAAGCAGCGGGCTGGGAGTTTTGGTGGTCCAGGTGGTTGCGATCAGTGGATGATCAGGCAGCGCGGTCTCGGCGGGTTTGAAGCCAATCCACTTCCCACGCCAGCTACGGGCATCGAGAATTCCGATAATGCATTTTGCGGTGTCTGACCATGGTGAGAGGTTGCCGGCGGTGTCGCGGACACGGGCTCGTACATAGAGATGTTGATGAGATTGAAGTGGCTTGCCGGCGTATATGGCTTCATTCGATGCGAGCGATTTGATGGTGATGTCCCAGAGGATTCCACTGCGAAAGGTTGGCGTTGTGCTGACTTGGACCTGCACGGATACGGGTTGTAAGGCGCGGTTTGGCAAGCCAAACATCCACTGGATGCGGGGCGTATTCTCGGTGATACCCACAGGGTTTCTGCGGTTTTCGATCGTCAGGGATGTGATGCGGAGCGCGGACGTAGCCATAAAGTCAGGTTCGATTTACCATGAGCGCAATCCTGTTGATGGCAATGTAAACCGACGGGATGTCGGATGCCGTTAGAATGCGCTATGCAGAAGTTTGTACAAAGTAAGCGTGCATCCAGCAGTGATGAGTATTCCAGCGTAGCGAACCACGCTGTGGCTGAGCAGTCTGCAGAAAATTTCGAAGGGGTTGGGCTGGCGGTTCCTAAGAGCGTGGCGGACACGTATAAGGCCCGCGTGCTAGCGCTCATCCTGATTCCGGTGCTGGGACTTCTGCAGCTTGGGCTCAGCTATCCCCTTGGCCTGATCGGGTATCTCCTCATCTTCATGGGACTCCTAGTTGGCATTGCGGGAGTGTTCACCGCGAAGCGCATTTACCGATGTGTGATCCGTTACGGCCTCCCCATCGTCGCGCTGCTCTCGCTCATCAGCGGGTTTGCGACCGTTACAAACCCGAGTGAAGACTGGGTCAATGGTCCGCGCTGGCTGGCATCCCGTGGTGCAAAAATGTGGGAGCCTGAGCTAAAGAGTACGCGGGAGGCATCCGAGACCTTTGCCTGGTCACAGCGGATGTTTACGGATAACACGCCACATCCACGTATCAGGAGTACTGCGGGTTGGCTGGCTCCAGGTCCGGTGACCCGAGTGGCCAAGGCACCCCAGATGGTCCGTGTCAAAACGCGGACAGAGGCAGAAACGCTCTGGAAAGACAATGCCGATGCACATGCGCGTTATCACGAGCAGCGCATGTCTGGTATACAGCGGATGTATTCAGCCTTTGCGGATGCCCTGAATGCGGGTGTTTTCCAGACAAAGCCGGCGGTAGATTCGGCAATGCTTTGGATGTTAATCATCGCGGCCACCGCGGTTGGAGACTTGCTCGCCGGGAGCATCCGGATGCTAAAAATGCACAATCGGCGGTTATAGCGTTGAGCGATGGTGATGCATAGCTGCACTTTGCCACCGAAATGAGTCTATGGAATAGTGAAACGGGACTCATGCATAACTGCTAGACGAAGGGGATCCATACATATGCCAGCCAAGGGACGTCAGTCAAGTCAACTCGAACACTCTATTGTTGTCCACAGACCCGGTCGTTTTGCAGGATGGCCAGCAAATAACGGTGTCTGGCTGTGGCGCGGTAACGAAATACTGGTTGGTTTCTCAGATGGCGCATACGTCGAACAGTCAGGGCACAATATCGAAGGAAAGTCGGACAACACAGCATCAATCCGAAGTCTGCTATCCCGGAGCCGCGATGGAGGAAAAACCTGGCAGGTTGAAGAGCCTGTCGGGTTCGTAACGTTTGATGCAGTTGGTCAGCCGCTGAGTCAACCATTGCGCTTCGATCATCCGGACCTCGCGATGCGTGTGGCAGGGATTGGCTACCACGGCGTTCGGACACCTGCTGGAGCCTTTTATGTGTCAACTGACCGCGGCAAAGCGTGGACCGGTCCACATGCATTTGGCGGCCTCACGGATGTACCGGAGCTGAAGGGCATGGACATCACCGGCCGGACATCCTACTTAGTTACTGGAAAATCATCGTCTCTGTTCTTTCTGTCCGCCCGCCCGGTCAAAGTTGAACGGGGTGCCGTTGGCGGAGACAAACCATTTTGTGCCGAGACATCGGATGGTGGAAAGTCCTTCCGATTTATCTCTTGGATTGTTCCCCGGACAGACCCTTTTCGGGCGGTGATGCCCAGTGTGGTTCGCCGCAAAGATGGCAGTCTCGTTGCCGCTCTACGCCGTCGCATCCTCTCAGATAATTCGGTTCCATGTTGGGTCGATTGCTATGGATCCAATGACAATGCACGGACTTGGCGTTTCCTTGGTCGGGTGGCGGAAACTGGTAAGGAAAATGGCAATCCTCCAGCACTCGTGGCGATGCGGGATGGACGGTTATGCTGTGTCTACGGCGACAGAACGCAGGCGCTGATGCTCGGACGCTATTCAAATGATGGTGGATCAACATGGGGGGACGCGTTCACGCTCCGCTCGGACTTTAAGGCCGATACCTTCGGTGACAATGATCTCGGCTATCCAAGATTAGTACAGCTCCGGGATAGCACATTGGTAGCGATGTACTATTGGTCAACAGCACAGATACCGCAGCAACACATCGCAGCTACACGCTGGAAACCGTAAAGCATCAATACCGTTACTGGTGTCCGGTCGCTCCTTACATCCTGAATGCGCTAAACGGAAAGTATAGAACCTATCATTACCTAATGTGTTCCGTTGCGTGATACCCGATTTCGAGCTGCAGAATTCAGCAAGGCATCCGCCGGTCAGCATCATCTCCGATGGTTGCAAAAGTAAACCTGGCCAATGACGCATGCCGGTTTCGTGTGGCAGGAAACATCGATATCGCTGCTGGATGCGTGTTGGTAGGTGACAGCTAACACTGCCTATTCCGCGGTACGCAGTTAGCTGGCTCGATTCTAATAATTGTTCTATATGATTTTCAGATGGTGGCGTTTTTAAACGCGTGAGTGAACCTAACCAGACCGTCCATCCAATTCCCGGTGGTAAGGGCTGGGCTGATTCATCCAGCCCGGGCCAGCAAATCGATATGCATGGATTGAGTGAGCATTTGCCATCGCGTGCTCCCTAAACCTAGTGCTCATTGTCCTTGTGAAAACGAATATCCAATGTTCGCATATAGGTATGGATGCCCGCATCTTGAATGGGCATTAAGTACGCATTTTCGCCGCTCTCATTATGATGCGAATGCCAAAAGCCCGGCGGCGTGGTGAATGCTCCTCCGGAGTACCAAGGAACCTTAATCGGATCAATCATCCGCCCGGCATCATCCACATGTTCCGCAACCAGCGTGTAACAGCCCGGTTTTGCATCGATGATGTAATCCAGAGCCACGCTCTGATGCCGATGTGGAAGCTGGTTCGCCCCAACCGGGAGGATACCAATCATCGCCCAGAGAACGTGCGTGATTGTCATCGTCTGCGGGAAATGCGTATTCGTCAAAAGCACGCTGATGCGGGAGCGCTTGCCGGATTCTGGGTCGTTCAGCGCATCGTGGACCGCCGCAAGGGTGTCATTCCAGGGGTAAAGCGTCGGCTGAAACTTTGGCTCGGTAGCCGTGACGCCCAAATAGCGTAGCAATGGCTCATCGTGCACCCAGTACAAAATCGTGTCGCTGGTTGCGGAAATGGTGACATCGCCTGTCGCAGGAATCGTCACGAGATCGCCGAGCTGGTACGGAATGGATGCATCGTTTTCAGGAATCGTGATGATGCCCGTTCCGCAGCGCGTAAAGATTAGCTGGGATGTAGCATTAACGCGCACGGTCAGCGTGTCGCCAGCGATGACATGGATAAAGCTTGCGAGAAGCCCCGGGCTGGTCGCGGGACTTTCACACTTAAGCATTCCTGAAAGGTCGAGTGGCGTAATTCCCGTTGGCCGTCCTTCGTAGTTGTCCGGCGGAAACTCAAAGATTGGCATCGGAGGTGTCGCGCCATTCGCGAGCGGGTTTGCAGCCTTTGAGTATTCGATGGCACCGCCATCCCGTGTGTAGTTCTCAAGTTCCATGGTGGTTCGATTCTACCGAGTGGATACCCTTACGGCCGAATCGTGTCGCTGGCGTCAACGCATCTCAGCCATGCGATTTCATGGTATGTTACCGCTATGACACACATCATGCAGCGATTTTCAGCGGTGGTTGCGGCGTTGGTGGTTTGTTCGGTGG
>JBJTQN010000152.1:0-21279 GCA_046075665.1 Armatimonadota bacterium
CACCAAATCACCGGGTTGTTTTACGCACAATTGTGCATCGCGGTAGACTCTAAAAATGAAGACGCTTGCTGCCATCGCTGCTCTCGGCATATCCGCCGTTCCATCATTGTCGTACGCTCAGGATGTTGCCATCCAAGGGGCTCAGGCCCCTGCCCTCTCACCGGATGGCAAGCGAATCGCATTTAGCTGGCGCGGGGATGTCTACATCGCACCGGCAACAGGCGGAACGGCAACGCCACTGACAGCACACGCAGAATTCGATGGGAATCCGGTCTTCTCCCCTGATGGCAAGTGGGTTGCATTTTCATCCAATCGTAACGGAAACACCGATATTTACATCGTTCCCAGCACGGGTGGAACTCCCCGTCGCATTACAAAGTCACCGGCATCCGAGGTGCCAACCGACTGGACTCCCGATGGAAAAGCTATCTACTTCTCCGGTAATCGGGAATCAAGCACGCCAGGTGTCTACACAATCAACATCGAGAGCCTCAAAGTCCAGCGTGTTGTGGAAGACTTCAAGCGACTTGGTGGGGCCGCTCCTCTACCGGGAGGCAAGCAGATCATCTACACGCGTGATGGCTTTCCATGGACACGTCCCCGCTATCGGGGTTCTGCGGCAAGCCAGCTCTGGCACTACGACATAGCAACAAAAAAGCGCACCGCAATCACCAACGGTGAGCAGCAATACCTGTGGCCACGACCTACATCAGATGGCAAATCCATTATCTGTGTCACCACTGGCGAAGAGACGCCAAACGCACAGTGGTTTGGGAAGCCTCCTCTAAAGTGGACAGACAACGCAGACAAAACCCCAAATGTCTGGAGTATTCCAGTAAATGGCGGCAATGCTCAGCGGCTAACGTCCTTCACCGGAGGCAGCGTTCGCTACCCTTCCATCGCAACAAAAACCGGAGACATCGCATTTGCCCATGGAACAGAGATTTACATCCGTCCTGCGGCTGGCGGAACGCCTAAGAAGCTCGTCCTGGTTGCAGGCACCGCGGATGACAAAGTTAACCCTGTCAGCCGCTGGACGATTAGTAACAATCAAGTCGCCGAACAGGAGCCAAGCCCGGATGGTAAACAGGTCGCTTTCCTCGTAAACAACGATATCTGGGTCGCGCCAATCGACAAGGCCAAGGGACGCAATGCTGACCTAGCTGAGCGCATCACGGACTGGATCGGCTACGACCGTGACTTCGTATGGACACCGGATGGTAAGAATCTTATCTTTGTCTCAGACCGGGATGGCAATGACAAGCTATATTCCGTTGATGTCGTATCAAAGCGGGTCACACCCCTGTGGAACAAACCAGAGGCAGTTTCGTCGCCAAAGGTCACCCCGGATGGCAAACGTGTCAGTTTCTGGGTGGGTGGGTCTCGGGACGTTGCCGGACTCTATACAGTTCTACTCGATGGCACCGATGCCAAGAAAGTTGCCGCTGTTCCAAGCGCGCATCAAGGATTTGCCAGTTTCTCCCCCGATGGCCGCTATGTCGCCTATTCCCGTGAGTCTGCGATTACCGGGAACCCTGACATCTATATTGCCCCTCTTGATGCGAGCAAGCCGGCAGAGAATGTCACTCGCCTTGCAAGCTTCCACGGGCAGATGGCATGGTCTCCCGATGGCCGCTTCCTGTTCTTTTCGAGCAACCGGGATGGCGATGGCCTTTATGCATTACCTTTGCAGCAGGTGGATGTTCGTGCCGATGATGGTGAAACAACCATCGGAAAGCTAGACAATGTCAAGGTAGACATCGACTTCACCGATATACACACGCGCATTCGGCAGATAGTTCCTGGTCAGACAACCGATATCACGGTCCTTAAAGATGGGCGTGTTCTCTATATCGGAAATGGCGATGTCACGACCTGTGCATTTGATGGAAAGAACGTCACAAAGGTCACCGCGGGTGGTGGTGTGAGCATGCTGCGTTTGGCTACGGATGAAAGGTCAGCCACGTTCCTTCGCGGAGGTGCGATCATCGCTCTGAAGGGAATTGCACCGGGCACCCCGCAGCCACTGGTTACGTTTACTGCGAGTGGCGAAACCGACATCAACCAGCTACGTGCCGTCGCATTTACGCAGTTCTGGCGGTCGTACCAGACACGATTTTACGATCCGAATTTCCATGGGCGTAACTGGGTGGCACTACGTGATGCTTACAAACCGCTACTGAGTGGCGTGGGGACGCGGGAAGAGTTTGCGACCGTACTCAATATGATGGTTGGTGAGCTGGAGGCTAGCCATGCTGAGGTTGGGCCCGCGCCATCACCTGTTGCAAGCACCGCCGTAAAACATCTTGGTATTACATTTGATGAAAGCTACGATGGCCCTGGCATCAAAATTCGAACTGTTCCGCCACGCACGCCTGGAAGCTACACAAAGACCAAACTGATCCCAGGAGAGTTCATCGTTGCCATCGATGGCAAAGACTGCACCGTCGATGAAAACCTATGGGACTTACTCATCGACCGTGGTGACCGTGACGTTACGCTACTGGTAAATAGCAAGCCATCCCGGGATGGTGCGCGAAGTGTAACATTCAGACCATTGACAATGGGTGAATGGAGTGGAATCAACTATAAAAATCGCATTGACGCGAGACGAAAGCAAGTCGAAACAGCATCCGGTGGACGCATAGGGTATGTACATATTGCAGGGATGGGTGGAGAAAACCAGAACATCTTCGAAAAAGAGTTCTTCAGTTGGGCCGAAGGTAAAGAAGCAATGGTCATTGATGTCCGCGAGAATGGTGGCGGGAATATCGGTGACAGGCTAATCAGCTGGCTGGGAAACAAACCCTACAGTACGTATGTTCCTCGGGATGGCGACCCTAAGGCTGGTCCTCCTGAATGGGCAGCCAAGACATTCCCACAGATTCCTATCGTCGTACTAATGGGTGAAAATTCATTCTCGAATGCAGAAATGTTCCCATACGGGATGCGGGCGACGGGTCTGGCAACATTGATTGGAAAACCAACACCGGGCTATGTGATCTGGACGTGGGGTTTGCCTCTAATTGACGGCACCAGTGCGCGTATGCCCGGTGCCGGTACTTACCGCAAGGATGGCAGTCCGATGGAAAATGTCGGTGAGAAGCCAGACATCGATGTCGAATGGCCGGCAGAAGATTACTTAGCTGGGCGGGATCCACAGCTGGAGCGGGCAATCAAAGAGCTCTTGGCCAAGACAAAGAAATGAGAAAAAGCCCCCATTGGAGTTGATATCCGGAGGGGGCTTACTTTTGTGTGATGACTAAGTGCCGGAAAAACTAATGTCGAACGGCCTGCTGAAGATTACTTGGCTGCGCGAGATCCACAGCTGGAACGGGCAATCAAAGAGCTCTTGGCCAAGACAAAGAAATGAGAAAAAGCCCCCATTGGAGTAGATGTCCGGAGGGGGCTTTCTTTCGTGTGACGACTAAGTGGCGGAAATCAGGTGTCGAGAGATTCAACCCGAAGCGTGGTTGTACGCCCCGATGATTCCACGATAATGATACGGATACCTTCTATATCGATCGAATCTCCAGATGTAAGCTCGCGACCGATCGCGCCAAACACGTACCCACCAACGGTGTTGTAGTCATCATCCGGGAGTGACACCGAAAACCGCTCATTGAACAAATCAATCGGCATCCGGCCATCCAAAATCGTCTTCCCGGATGCATCCACATCAAATGCAGGCTCGTCGACATCGTGCTCATCCCGGATGTCCCCGACGATTTCCTCGAGCAAGTCTTCAATCGTCACAATACCTTCAGTACCTGCAAACTCATCTTGTACGATGGCAATCTGCTGTTGATTACGCCGCATACTGGTTAGTAGGTCCGGGACAGGATTTGATTCGAGGACGAAGACTGCCGGGCGTAGAATGCTTCGTAGATGAAAGTCAGGGACATACCGTTCAGCTTCGACGTGCTCAGCCAGTATTTTTAGTAAGTCCTTAGCGTGGAGAATCCCAACGACATTGTCGATCGTGCCATCATAGACTGGTATTCGTGTATGGCCGCTACCGACAATTGCAGTGAGTGCATCCGACAGGCTTGCCGTGACGGGAATGGCGCTGACATCCGGTCGGGGCGTCATGACAGTACGTGCATCGTGCTCTGATAGCGTGAAAACCCGAGTAATGATTTCAGCTTCCGCATCGTCGATTGCGCCCGTCTTACCTGTTTCACCGACAATTTGTTCCAGCTCATCACGTGTGATGAAGGGTGGTTCATAGCGTGCGACAACACCGAGGGGTTTAGTAAGGACGCTCGCGGCCCAGAGAGCAATTCCGGACAGGACGAAGTAGACCTTAGAGGACAGCACAATAAACGGGGCCATACGTATGGACCAGTTGGTAGGCGACGAAAGTGCCAACGCCTTAGGGACAAGTCCTACGAACACAAGGTTTAGAAACGCAGTGAACATTACCACTGCGGCAACATAGACGAACCGCATCTCAACAGAGGGTTTTCCAGCAGCTGTGAGGTCCGCGATTTCGAGTCCGGCGATTGCGGCGAGGGCTGAGGATGAGAATGCAAAGAGTGATAATCCAACCTGTGCGGCTGCCACATGTTTGGCTGGCTCCGCAATGAGTTTCTTTACGAGAAAGGCCCGCCTTTTGCCCTCATTGCACAGCTGTTCAATTCTTGATGCTCTAACGGTAATGAGCGCAGTGTCACCAAGCGTATAGCATCCACCTAGCAGCAGCGATGCGATGATTCCACCACCTAACCAAGCGATCTGTTGGACAGACTCATCTAACACGGGTAAGAACTCCTTGCCATAGTGTCTCAATCCAATCGAGACGTGTACCAAGCCATTTTGGCGCGCCAACAATCAAGACACCGATGACTGTTGCCACCACCCCACCAATGACGACTTCTCTGAGGGAATGAATCTGACCCTCAACACGGCTCTGTGCAACAAGTGCTGCGAGCGCATATGAACCAGCTATAATCCAGACATCGGGAAACGATACGGCAATAACAGTGGCGACAAAAAATGCCGTTGCAGCATGGCCTGAAATAGCTCCACCCTGCATCACGCTTCCACGTCCCGCCAGCGTCTTGCCGATCAGAACAACAACCATGACCAAGAGGTAGCCACCAAGTACGACTGGGAAGGTGGTGGGAAACACCATCCGCCGCTGCATGACATCGATGTTCAAAGCACCAAGGAAGATAATCGACCCAATCACTGCGGCTGCAGTGGCCGTCACCAAAACTGCACCGGCCGCGAGATCCTTTACGTACTTGGCAGCCGGGTGATAACGGTCTGTGATCATGTCAACAGTCGCTTCGATCGCGGTGTTCATCATCTCGGCAAATATCACGCTCGAGAAACAAACGACAAGGGCAATCATTTCAAGACGCGGAATGCGCAGAATCATCGCTGCCAGGAACAGGACAAGGAACGCAGCAACATGAAACCGCATGTTGCGCTGTGTGCGAAAAGCGTGTCCCAGTCCTTCGACAGCATGCCGAAAGCTGTCCCGTGGGTGCTTTGGTCTCCAGATGCTAGCTCGCAGATTCCGCCGTGCAGACGCTGCCAGCTTGTCATGTGGAACCGGGTCATGCCTCGGCATTGGCATCTCCATCAAGTGTCAACGGCTTTCCAACGGCATAGCGCTCAAGAACACGCATCCGGGCCGCATCATCATCCTCGTCATCATCGTGACCGAGAAGATGCAAAAATCCGTGAAGAGCAAGCAGGCAGACTTCATCGATGAGACTCCATGAGCGACTTGCTGCCTGACGTCCGGCTGTGTCGAGCGAGATTGCGATGTCACCTAGAAATGGTTCCAAAGGTTCGTCAACGTTGACTGCTGGCCAAGAAAGGACATCGGTCACACTATCCTTTCCTCGCCACGTGCGGTTGAGTTCTGTGATAGCAGCGTCATCCACAAAGATGATTGTCACTTCGGCGGTTTGAAAGAAGTCAAGTCTTGGCTGGAGCGTGCGCTGATACGGGTACAGTGTTGGCGCATCCAATACGCGGTGTAGAGTTTTCGTCACCAGGTTGCATGATGCGACATCAATCAAGTTTGGATTTCCGTAGTCGACCGTCATGATGTCACCCATCGGTGCGATAACGCCGAGTTTCGATAGAGGCGATTATCCGGGTCAGCGGTCATCATTGGTCCGCGTTTCACGAGTGTTTTCCATTGCGGCATCCGCCTGATCCTGTTCCGGATAGCGAATCCGTCCGTGCATTGTTCCACTGAGGATGTGGATGAACACGGTCTCAATCGTCTTTAGTTCCCGGAGCGTGAGGTCGCTCTCTTCAAGCTGGCCATCTGCGAGCTTATCCTGAATCATCCGTTGCACAAATTCGGCAAGCTTTTGCGGCGTTGCCTGTTGGAGAACACGGCTAGCAGCTTCTACGGTATCAGCGAGCATCAGAATGGCAGCTTCTTTTGTTTGGGGCTTAGGGCCCGGGTAGCGAAACTGAGCCTCAAGCAAGCGATCCGGGACACCATCCGTGGCCTGATGATAAAAGTACTTCATCACGGATGTTCCATGATGTTGAGACATCACATCGATGACTTTGGCGGGAATGCCGGCCACTCTCGCCATTTCCATGCCGTCTTTAACGTGGGACGCGAGAACAACGGCAGAGAGGCTTGGATTGAGCGTCTCGTGGATATTCTCACCCGTTTGATTCTCTATAAAGAACTCTGGTCGGCTCATCTTGCCGAGGTCGTGGTAGTAGGCGGCGACACGAGTGAGCAGTGCATCGGCTCCGATAGCTTCAGCGGCACCGCTAGCCAGATTGGCGACCATCAGCGAATGTGCATAGGTTCCCGGTACATGCATCCGGAACTCCTGAAGCAATGGCGTAGCAGGATCAGCAAGCTCAAGCAGACGCAAATGTGTTGTTACACCAAAGAGGCGTTCAAAGACAGCGACGCCAAGATAGAAGAGCATTAGGGCGACGCCACCGGCCACTATTCCCCAAAGGATTCCCGTAACTTGTTCCTGAACGGTGTCCCCTTCAATCAATCCAGCGAGGACGATTAGGAGTGCATTTGACATCGCCAGAAGAATGCCACTGCGAAGAAGGTCGGTGCGGTTGCGTAGCGTAGATACAGCGACGATTCCGACAAGTGATGACCCAAGAGTGACGATTGTAAAGCGGAGCTCATTGTTGAGAATAAGGCCCGCTGCGGTAGCCAACAGCGCGACCACAAGAGTGGCTATGTTTGGGCATACAAGGAGTGCGAGGACCATTCCAGCCGACGCAACACACATCATGCCCAGATATCCAAAGTGGACGCCGGAGAACGGTAGCCCGAGCAGTGTGGATCCAATCTTGATACCGGCAACAGCAATCGTAACGACGATTGCGGTCAGGACTTTTAGGTTTTTCCGTGACCAGATTTCTCGCGCATATTGGCGTGCAAACGCACTGACAAGCAGGACCATTCCGCTAACGAGCAGGAATACCGTGGAAATTGCACTGGCATCCAGTGTAGCTGAGCGTAATCCCAATGCACTGAAGGCATCCAAATGAGCCTGCGTTACCCGCTCACCGCTCCTTATAACAGCTTGACCAGCTGCAACACGGCGGTATTGGCGAGCCACTCTTGATTGAGCATCAGCCCGGCGGCGCGTCGTCTCAACACGGTCAAGTATTCGATTTGGGGTAATGAGTCCCTGCAATATCGTACGAACCGGTATACGAAGTTGCTCGGGCAAACTATCTATGGCCATCGCCGCGGCCGCATCACGTTTTGCGACGGCGATGTCATCGCGCGTGTCGCGAATTGGTGTGGTCATCACACGATTGATTACCGAGGACGAGATACTCAGGGCGGTTGCGCGTTGTGTGGCTTCAGCGGCAAGAAGCGGTTCCAATACTTTTTTGTAGGAAAGCGTCAGTCCGGTCGCCCTCTCAACATCTTCAACAATGACCTGTTCCGCATCCCTGTCAGCAGTATCGATGATGCTGAAGACTGCCTGCAATGCTTCATCAGCCTGTCGGGCGGCATCGGATTGAACAACAAAGACATCATCAACACCATCTGCTGCTTCGCGCCGTAGCCTCGATGTTAGCTCGGAATCTTCGTAGCGAACAGTTCGCTGTGCGACGACATCCGAGGAAGCCGTCTCTCCAAGTTTGAGATTAGTGCGATTTGGGAGGAGATGTACGCATAGCAGTGCGGTGAGTGCGATCGTGACCGCAATACCCAGAAATACGTTAAAGCGTTCAGGGGCAGGAGCAGGAGAAGCCGTCGTCCGGCGCATCGCGGCACGCAAGCGGAACGCAGAACGTCCATCCTGGGGTTGAGGAGCAACCTTGTTAAGAAAACGGGCTGCTATGTCTGAAATGATTGCCAATGAATTGTCAACGGGGATGATTAGTAACCATCCCCGAATCCCTTACCAGAGCTTAGCGCTCTTCATTACGCTCTATCTTTCGACGGCGGGCGGCTTCTGCACGGCGACGTTGGTCACTCGGCTTCTCATAGAATTCATGAGCGCGGGCAGCCTTGAGAACGCCATCCTGTTGAAGAACCTTCTTGAAGCGCTTGAGCGCAATTTCAATCGGTTCACCTGGCTTTACTTGAACTTGTGCCACTTCGTTTCCCCCCTTTGCCAAACCGTCTCACGACCACTTAAAGTCGCGGAAAGCAGGTGCGTTCTCCCATTCGGAAAAACAAATCTTGCGATAGGCACTATATCACACGATGTCTATTGGCATCTCCCATGAGTTCCGGTAATGATAGGAGTGAGACCATCGTTTCGTTCCCAAACGCCGATGGATAGAATCATTGACGATTGAGGATTGGCTTCATGCATATCGGCAAGGCATTTGCGCTATTCGCGGTTACACTCTCCGTTCTACCTTCACAGGTAGCTTCGGCACAGACAGCGCCAGCAGTTGTGGCCAAAGATGGAACCTACAGCTGGACAGTCAACTTTACAAAAGGCGAAGCGCCTAGCTACCGCACCTACATTAAGATCAACGGCCGCCAGGCAGATGAATCCGGCGACATCGTTATCACCACACGTGGTGAGTCCAAGCATGATGTAAAGGATGTCCTTCCAGATGGCACCGCCACGTACGAGCAGCTGGATACGCTTTACGCGGCGACGTTCCAAAACATGCCACTTCCTGCGGACAAAAAGCCTCCTGTACCGGTTGTTGTCACCTATTCGAAGGCCGGTGTGATGGTCAAGCGTGTAAACCCTGCCGCAGACCCATTCGATCGTTCGCAAAAGGGTGTTCCAAACCTGATGTGTGTGCCAGCTCCTACGGCACCCGTAAAGATTGGAGAATCCTGGAAGACTGAAGTCCCTAACCTGTTGGTCAAGGGTCAAAAAATCAGCATCACGCAAACATTGGTTGCTGCAGAAAAGATCCTCGGCGTCGACTGCCTGAAGCTCACAGCCAAATATGAGTTCCCGACAACCTACGGAGCACAGGAATCTGAAATATCCAAGGTCGACTCAACCGTTTGGGTCGAAGTCAAGACCGGACAGGTTTTCAAGGTTGTGAACACTGTTGTAAACCCATTGTTGCCTTTCCCCGCTGCTAAGGTTACAAGCCAGGCAATCACCACCCGAATCATCGCTGGACAGAACGACAAGGAAGATGCAGATGGTGAGAAGTTGATTCTCCCTGCAGCCAAGAAATAATCGAAAGACCGACCTACGTGCACTAACGGCCACTGGAGTCATCCAGGGGCCGTTATCAATTTGGGTTTCCGTTCAATCTACACGTTGATGTTGGCGTCGGTTTCACGATGAAGCCACAGCACAGATTGACGCATGGGGTTTCAATCAAGATAATCGCATAAGCGAAACCTACCGATGTCGATGGGAAGATCTCACAGTCACCAATCGCAACGCAACGTTCAAGGTGTGCCCGATTACAAACAGTGAGTGACTAGCGGCAGGCAAACATCAAGCTGATAACGGCTAGATCTGCCATCATTGCATGCCACGCAATGCACCGTCCAAGATTACGCGACTGGCGATACATCGTGGTCAGCAACACACCAACACAATAAACAGCAACGCCACCCAGTACTGCCGCTATCGGACCGCATATCGCCCAAATGGGCACCAGATGCCAGAGTGAAAATGGAACGGCGACTAAAGTATCCCCTAGATTTGCGATTTCCCTTGCGCGCTCTTGTACATTTCCTCGCCAGTACAATTCTTCAATCAGTGGATTCACGAGTAAGAAGTACGCAGCGAACAGCCCCCAGCTTCCATTCGGTAGTCCAAATCCCTCTATGCGAAAACGACATATATCCGGGTCTGCGACTAAGTCACCGGTAAGGCGCCATAGTCCGACAGAAACCAGCGATAAGACAATGCCGGATAGCGACGCAAAGAGAAGTTCGATGACAGATGGAACCTCAAGCCTGCCCATCCGTTTTCCCGATACAGCCACGCTGACCAAACAGAAGCCATGGTAAAGAACTACGGCCACCGGAATAGAATGGAAACCACCTAAGCCGATGTAAACAAGCACGGCGGGCACCGCGGCTTTGATCACAAGGAACGAAAAAGCCGACGTAGAGGAAGGTCCCTTACGCCGGCTTGAAGTGGTAGTCAAAGCACTATCCTAGAAGATTGCCTGCTCCGTGGCTGTATCAAATACATGGACGGTATCAAGGTCAAAGACTATGTCAATCGGCGCGAGCTCCGTCGCTGGAGATTCCGCATCGACTTCAGCGACCAGCGAGCTTTTGCCAACGGTCAGGTAAAGCGTCTTGACGGCGCCCATCGTTTCGATGACATCAACCTGCATCCGAACCGTGTCACTTGGGTGCACGATGCTACCGGAAAACGACTTCTCGACCATGTCCTGCGGGCGGATGCCAAGAACAACGGTCTTGCCATTATAAGCAGCAAGCTTCTTTGCGCGATCACCCGTCACCTTGACCGTGAAACCGTTTTCCAATGTGGCGGTATCGCCATCAACGGTGACTTTGGTTTCATGCAGGAAGTTCATCGACGGCGTCCCAAGGAAGCCGGCTACAAACATGTTTACCGGGTGCTTGTAAAGCTCCATCGGGGTATCACACTGTTGCATCAGGCCATCCTTCATCACAACAATGCGCTCTCCCATGGTCATCGCTTCGACTTGGTCGTGGGTAACGTAAATCGTGGTGACTTTGAGCTGGCGGTGCAGCTTAATCAAGTCAGCACGGGTTTGTACACGTAGCTTTGCATCAAGGTTTGACAGCGGCTCATCCATCAGGAAGACCTGTGGCTCACGGACAATCGCACGGCCGAGAGCGACACGCTGGCGCTGTCCACCCGACAAAGCCTTTGGCTTTCGTTCCAAAAGCTGGTCGATTCCCAGCGTCTTGGCGGTCTCGCGAATGCGCTTATCGATGTCCGCTTTGATCGCCTGCGTCTCGCCCCAGTTCATTAGTTGTTTGTAGAACGGAGGCAACATTCGCAGGCGTAGACCAAACGCCATGTTGTCGTACACCGTCATGTGGGGATACAGAGCATAGTTTTGGAAAACCATCGCGATGTTTCGGTCACGCGGAGCAACATCGTTGACAACTCTGTCACCGATAAGGATTTCTCCGCTTGTGGACTCTTCAAGTCCGGCGACCATACGCATCGATGTCGTCTTTCCACATCCGGACGGTCCGACAAGGACGAGAAATTCTCCATCACGAATCTCGAGGTTCATATCCTTGACGGCATGAACTTCCTTCTTCGTTTGCTGGTCAGTGAAGACCTTGTTCAGATTTCGCAGTGTTACAGAAGCCATCTTTGGCAATATCCTTCCCGCTAAAAAGACGGTGGTTAATCTCGGAGTATAGGTTTCGCTTGCAACATCGTCAAGCAGAATGTAAATCTACGCACTACTTTGCTCTGATTCCACGACGAAACGGTATGAACCGCTGCCCATCTTTACAACCACAGCATGCGTGAGGCGCTTGATGACGCGAATATCCGGATGGCCGGTCAGGCTCTTGTCGGACTCAAAAATCCGTGCCCCTGGACCAGCTGGAATATGGACATCCGCGGACACGCTCACAGGAATGACGACATCGAGCATCAGCCTCTTCCCCGTTCGTTCCCAGCGAGTCGCCACAACACCACGTCGACTCTGCCACTGGCAAGCGGCATTTGAAATGGATGTCATCGTTTGTGGACGAATGACAACGTGGTCTCCAGCGTGGCAGTCATCGGGCACCTGAATCCCGGCCAACCAACGCATCATCCAACCAACGACGCTCCCGAACATCGGGTGATTGTTACTGAATGTGTCATCACTCTCTTTCCACGTTTCCCAAAGGGATGTCGCGCCATTTGCCAGCATATGCCCCCATCCGGGAAACGTTCGTTGTGTGGCAATCTGTACGGCAAGATCGCTTCGCCCGTAGCGGGAAAGTGCTTCGAGCAGCCACATCGTGCCGAAAATCCCCGTGTTTAGGTGGCCATCGGCTGCCTGAACAGCTCTGATTAGCCCGGGCATCGCTTCCTTGGCAGTCAGGACTCCATGGAACAAGGCACCGGCGTAACATGCCTGTGAATCAATGCCGAACGTCCCAGAGTCTGAATAAAATCGCTTACGGATTGCATCCCGGATACGCTTCGCTTCTCCCTCGTAGCGCTTTCTGGCATCAAGGCGCCCGAGAGCCCCAGCAATACGCGCCAACAGCGTTGCATTCTGCAGCAGCGCAAACGATCCTGTTACCGCGGTGCTCCGAGGGACAAGGGTTTCATGATCGCCGAGGCCGTTATCCAATATTCCATTACTTGATTGGCTATCCAGTAGTCTCCACCAAGCGATAAGGGCCGGCCAGGCACGCTGCGCTGTCTCAGTATCACCATGAAAACGTATCAAACCATCCACCAATAGTGGAACCGCCGTCCCCCAGTCAACCGGCCCACTCTTGTCGCCCAACCCACTGTCTGCGATACCGACAAACGGAGCGGTCTCAGTAAACCCGCCGTTACCACGCTGGGCATCGAGATAGTCAATCACCGTCTTACGATAAAACCGTTCCATGTCAAACAAGTGCCAGGCGGTTTCCGCAGTACAAAGGATGTCGCCTCCGTACCCAAATTTTTCACGGTGTGGGCAGTCGCTCTGAACGGAAACCATATTCGACTGAAACGTACTTCGGGTGACATCGAATAGATTGGTTAACATCGGATCCGAACAACTGAATGTGGACGTTTCAGCAACCCTTGATGCCAGCCTGGTCGATGTCCACTCTCCGGGCTTCGGAGCACGCGATAGGCCGCTCAGCTCAATATACCGATAGCCATGAAATGTAAATGATGGCGTCCAACGGTCAATATCCCCGGAGAGAATCAGCTCATCCTCCTGCGATGCCGTAACTGGATACAAACTCCCCGGAGAATTCCGCCGTCGCTTGATCTGACCACAAACACCTGTCATAGGGTTGACAGTTCCATCGGCGTAAAGTCGCTCACCGGCAAGCGCCTTGACCATTGCACCAGCGGCTCCCTGAACGATGCCATTGATACTTCCGGTATGGTTTATCCCGAAGTCGACCACGACCTTGCCCCGGGTGTCACTTTTGACTGTGCCGACCAGTTCGCCAAGTGCGCCAACTGGCTCGACGGCTGTCGGTTCCAGGGCACCGACCTTACCGCGGTACAGGTCGGCGGGCCGGGTAGCGCTTGGGGGCGCTGCAAGCCTTGCATCAAGCCGTGCATCTCGGCGTTCCCCGAGATAGACCGAGTTTCTAACCGATGGCCCATCCCAGCACTGCCATGTCCCATCCGTGCTTTCCACCTGCAAACGGCCATCCGTGTATTCGATCTCCAGTTGGGCGATGGCCATCGGAGACCCCGTCTGCAAATGCTCGCGCAGGTTGATTGCCCCCCACAGTTTCAACGGAAACGGGTTCCAAAACCCATTACCCGCATGGATGGTCACCCATTGATTCCCTTGCGACAGGTGCTTTGTGACGTCTAGGGATTCAAATGCGACACGTTTCTCGAACTGCGTCCATCCGGGAGATAGAACACCATCCGCAACACGTTTTCCAGCGACAAAGAACTCACCATAGCCAAGTGCAACGGCATACCAGGTTGCACGACGAATCTTGCCCGTGACTTTTATCTGCTTTCCAAAAACGGGACTCGGGACTCCAGCAAACTGATCGTTTTCGCTTCGATCACGGTCACTGTTTCGTGTAATCCAGTTTGCCTTCCAGTCGCTTTTCTCCACCAGTGAGACACGAAAGTTATGGTAATCGGACCACTGCGTTACCACCCCATTGATGATGGCTCGGACACGCCATGTGACATCCTGACGACTCTGCAGAGGCCGATTTAGCCGGGCCGTTACCCCGGTCTCAGAACGGACATTCGTTTCTGTCCATGTCCCATTGGATGTCCTGAGTTCCAATTCGTATCCTGGCTCCAAAATATTACGCCCATGGATACCATCCAGGCTCCAGCGCAGCTCAGGGAATGCCCTAGCGATAAACGCCCCGGTAGATCGACCATCCACCATGAGGCTATGCGGCTTAAAACGAATTACATCCCTTGTATCCATAGCCCCTCCTTACACAAACGGGAACGAGCTTCCTGCATTTGGAACCGAATTCACGAAGTGACCTTGACGGTATCCTGCAACGACAAACCATAGAATATGCGTATGCGTACCTATATCGACCGTATTCCGTACCAAGGAATTGCTTGCTGGCCTGGTGACACCAGCTTTGAACATCAGGAAAATACGTGGGAAACCGTGCGTGTCGGCGCTGTAACCATGAGCCTTCACACAGGAACACATATTGATGCCTCACGTCACCTAGTGAGCAAGAGTGGTTCCGTGGATGACATTCCCGACAGCACGCTGTGTGGCCCGGCAACCGTGATCGATGCACGAGGCCGAGAAGCCCTGTCTGCGGACTTATTTGCGGCTGTCTCCACCCCACGGGTTCTCGTGCGCACCGATGCCTGGTTGGACAGCTCATCCTTTCCAATGTCCTTTCCGCTGCTGACACCGGATGCCGCCACGCTTCTGGCGCGCCGCGGGATTGTCCTCTTTGGTATCGATCTGCCATCTGTGGATGCTGTCGACTCAAAAAACCTCCCGATCCACCACATTCTGATGAACGCAGAAATCACGATTTGTGAAGGTCTTGCCTTCGACAATGCAAAAGTCAGCGCAGGAGATGTCGAATTGACAATTGTTCCCTTTGTCTTTAAGGGTGCTGATGCGGCTCCAGTTCGTGCATGGATCGAGAACATCTCCCGGTAAATTCCATAGCCTTTGAGGCGTTTCACGGCTACAATCGGTCATTACTTCGACACAGCGAGGATGCTCTATGTCCAGTTCCGTATCCAGGCGCGCCCTGCTCTCTTCGGCGGCCCTTTCGGTCACTCTGCCCGCACTTGCCAAAGATGACCGTTATTCGCCCGGTGCCCCACCGGTGCGCTACCCTGATGCCTCCATCATCACCCTTGACCCGGCATTTGCCAAGGTCAAAGTGGGGAACGTTGCCGTAAAGCGCTTGCATACCGGGATGCTTTGGGCTGAAGGAATCGCATGGAACGGTGTCGGCAAGTATGTTGTTTGGTCCGACATCCCGAATAATGTTCACCTCCGGATGCTGGATGAGGACTACCATGTCAGCACCATCCACAATCCAAGCAACTACACCAACGGTAACACATTCGACTATCAGGGGCGCCAGATCAGCTGCGAGCACCTGACGCGGCGCGTGGCACGCTACGAGTACGATGGCACCGTCACAGTCCTTGCCGACAAGTTCAATGGGAAGAAGTTCAATGCTCCCAATGATGTTGTCGTTCACCCAGATGGCGGAATTTGGTTTACCGACCCCGGGTACGGCACGCAAGGCAATTACGAAGGCGAAAAGGCTCCTCATGAGCTGAAGGAAGCGGTCTATCGCATCGATGGCAAGACCGGCAAAGTCGAGAAGATGTTTGATGACATCACCAAGCCAAATGGCCTCTGCTTCTCGCCGGATTATAAAAAGCTCTATGTTGCCGACACCGATGGCACAAAGGAAATCCGCGTCTATGACATCGTGGATGGCAAAAAAACAACGAACGGCCGTGTCTTTGCCAGCATGAAGATGACAATGAAGGACGGTACGGAAGCGAGTGGCGTCGCGGATGGTCTACGATGCGATATCGAAGGCAATGTCTGGGGCGCTGGCGGCTGGGTTGGGGATGGCTACGATGGCGTCCACGTGTTCAACCCACAAGGAAAGCGTATTGGCTTGATTCAGCTGCCAGAAATCGGCTCTAACCTATGTTTTGGCGGCGTAAAGCGAAACAAGCTTTACATCACTGCCAGCCAGTCTGTCTACATGGTCTATGTCGAGACCAAGGGCGCACATATCTGTTGATCCGCCAATTAGGGGGTGGAAGATTCTCGAGAATGGGCGAAAAATCGCCCGAAGGAGTATAAATGTCAAATCCGGCAAAGTCGGCACTTGGCTTTCCAACGTATGTACCTCAGAGTGCATTTGGAGCCAACGACCGTATTGTTTATGGCCATATTGGTGTGGGTGGCATGGGTAGCAGTCATATCGTGGGCGACAGCTGCGCCGCACTGTGTGATGTCGATGCAAACCACTTGGCAAACGCAGCGAAGCGTGTTCAGGGCAAACCAATGCTCACCGATGATTATCGCCGAGTTCTGGACCGCAAGGACATCGATGCTGTTACGATTGGCACGCCAGACCACTGGCATGCAATCATGACCGTCCATGCCTGTATGGCAGGCAAGGATGTCTACAGCGAGAAGCCGGTCTGTAAAACGATTGAGGAAGGCTTGGCGATGGTCAATGCTGCGCGACGCTACAAGCGCGTTGTGCAGATTGGTGCTCAAGGCCGGAGCAACCCAAAGGTTGCGGCTGCGGCAAACTACCTGCGCAATGGTCAGGCCGGAGACATCAAAAAAGTCGTCATCTGGCATCCGGAAAACCTCTCAAGTGGCTCTGGATTCGAAACACCTGGTAAACCTCCATCCCATCTCAACTGGGATATGTGGCTTGGACCAATCCCGTTCCGTCCATATACGGCAGAGACCTGTCATTTCCATTTCCGCTGGATGATGGATTCCGGTGCAGGCTTTATCCGCGACCGTGGCAACCATGCGATTAGCTGCGTCATGCTCCTTACAGGACAAGATGCCTGGTCCGCACCTGTTACTGTCAAGGCAACCGGTAAAACGAATCCAAATCGTGTTTATGATGCTCCACAGTCCATGAATGTCACCTGGAAGTTCCGTAATCCAGAATGGACGCTGGAATGGAACCAGCCAGGAGAGCCAAATGAGCGCCTTGAGGGCGAGTGGGGTGCCACGTATTACGGAACTAAAGATGACCTTATTCTGACCGGCGGTGATGGCGGTGCTGACACTGAGCCTAAGGCTGTCGACTATGTACCACCAGCCGGTGGCTTCAAGCACGAGGTTGAGCCAGACAAGGTGGATGTCACGGAAAAGCACCGTCGTAACTGGCGCCGTTGTATAAAGACCCGGGAGCTTCCCGTCTCTGATATCGGGATTCAGTACAAGACAATCATCCTCCCCATCATCGCCAATATCTCCTATATGGTTGGTCGGGAGCTTACATTCGATCCAAAGACGAATCGCTTTATCAACGATGAGGAAGCAAACCGCTTCCTGAGCGATCCGTACCGTGAACCGTGGAGCCTGAAAGGGTACTAGGAATGAATCCAAGAATGATTTTCGCCGATTATGGGAAGCTGGCTGACCAAATGTCAGGGACGGATCCTGTGGCATCTAAGGCAGCAAAAGTAGAGCTCGAGACTTCCGCACATGCAGCAGCAGCACCTGGCCAAAAGACGGCACGTGCACAGGCAGCCAAAGCACTCGTGGATGTCGCGAAGAGTAACCGGCCACGACTGGTACGTGCACATGCACTACGCCTGATTGGATTTGTCGGAAGCAAATCTGATGCAGCCGCAATCGCTGGCCTTTCCAAGCATCCAGAAATCGGTCAGGATGCCAAGATTGCCATCAAGCGTATCCAAGCTGCAAAGTAATCCAACGTCGTAATTACGGACAGCCCACCACCCTGAGCGATCAGAGCGGTGGGCTGTTTTCTATCTTACAAAGCGACTCGTCGTTTGGACGTTTTACGTCCAAGATGACTAAAAATGTTGGATCGCGTTTAGAGGCAAAAACGCAATGGTACCCAAAGATACCAAAGAATCAAGTCCTTCGCGGTGCGGCAAGACTCCAATGAACGAACATAGACTACTGCCGAAGGCAAAAAACTACAGTGGTTTTCGGCGCAATCATCTATGGTTTTGGAGGAGTATCTCCGGCGCATACCGTAGGCAGGATATCCTTACATCGCTGAGCCCACACATCGGCAAGCGAGAGGACATTTGCCTTATTTGCCTTTGCTTCCGTGACGCCTATCGCGATCAACAGATTACCCTTTAACAGAATGTCAGCACGTACACGAGATACGGCTCTTACAGTGATATCGGATGCTTTGATTGGTTCACCAATGGCTGTTCTGAGGCGCTCATTGATTACATCTGCACGAGCTGGAGCGCTAAGCCCAAACTCAGTCGTCCGGAGAACCAAAAGCTGCTCTCCAGCGGCAAGGACAACACCCTTTTCTTGTGCAAATGCCCCGACAGACATTAGGCAGACCAAGACCAAAGTAATCAGTTTCAGCAACTTCCACCCCTCCGGGAACCCCTAGAAACCATTAAGCGGCTGGGTTCCAATACATACATCGTTACGACAGAATACTACACATTGTTCCACTGAGATATCCCGCAATTCCGGTGGGTGCTTGTACTCACACTAATCAAAGTTAACAGACTCGCCTATTGGTTCTTCGATTACCTTACCTGCACTATGCAAATTCGACGTCAAAACCTAAGAGAGCTTGAGATGGGCGACCAAATCGGATGCAACCTTGAAATTCATCCCGGGTACCTTTGAAACTTCATCCACAGATGCTGCCTTTAGGCGATCAAGGCTACCAAAGAAGCGCATCAGGGCTCTACGACGCGTAGGTCCGATTCCTGGAATCTCATCTAGGAGGCTCATATTAGCCGCTCTCCCACGAACGCTTCGATGGTATGTAATCGCAAAGCGGTGTACCTCATCCCGGATACGTTGCACAAGAAACAGACCTGCACTTCCGCGAGTGAGTTCAATAGGTTCATTAGCGCCCGGAAGCCACAGCTGTTCAAACTGCTTTGCCAGGCCAACGATTGGAAAGTCGTAGCCGTAGAAGCGCATCGCTTCGACTGCAGCACTAACCTGTCCTTTGCCTCCATCGACCAGAATCAGGTCTGGAACTGCACTAAACTTAGGATTACCCGCCTGCATGTGCGCAAACCGGCGACTAAGCATCTCGTGCATCATAGCAAAGTCATTCGGATCACCCTCGCTTTGTTCGATTTTGAAGCGTCTATACGCATCCTTTCGAGGCTTTCCACGCTCAAACACCACCATTGCACCAACCGCATGCCGCCCTTGCACGTTGGAGTTGTCATATGCTTCAATACGCGTCAGGAGATTACCCGTCATACCAAGCGCTGATGAGAGCTCAAGAAGAGCCTTGTCGATACGCGATTGCTCTTCTGCTGCCGCATCCCGAATTTGCCTAAGTACAAGTTCTGCATTGTTACTTGCCATGTCCAAAAGCCTGCGGCGCTCGCCCCTCTCAGGAACTTGAAGGGTAACTTTCGCACCCTTTTTCTGACGGAGCCACGACTCGATGATCTCCATCTCTTCCAAGTGTCTTGGCAACAGAATCTCACTCGGCACAAATGCAGCATCCTGATAATATTGCTTCACAAACTCAGCCGTTGCCTCTGAAATACCTGTATCAGCATCGGAATCAGCACCATCCAGTAGAAAGTGTTCCTGTCCGATGAGCTTTCCACCGCGAATAAAGAACATCTGAACGGCTGCGCCATGCTCATCGGCGACAACCGCCATGACATCCTGATCTCCACCGGTTGTGTTGACAACCTTTTGCCGTTCCACGATAGTCTGTAGCGCATTGACCTGATCACGCAGCTTTGCTGCACGCTCAAACTCGAGCCGCTCTGCAGCCGCTTCCATGTCCGACTTCAGCTTCTTTACCAGTGGCTCCTGCCGCCCCGACAGGAAGAGTTCTACATCGGAGACAGCCTGAAGGTAACGTTCACGATCAGCGAGTCCCGCGCACGGAGCCTCCGGACATCGCCCCATATGATAATAGAGACATGGCTTTTGCTCAGGGATATTAGTCCATGTTTTCCGACACGTCACCAGCGGGAAAAGTCTATAAACAAGGGCCAAGGTTTGACTTACAGCGCCTGAGTTTGTAAATGGCCCAAAGTAGCGGTTACCATCCCCCTGCTTTACTTTCCTTGTGATCACCAGACGGGGAAATTGCTCGGATGTCGTTAGCATCAGGTAAGGATAGTGCTTGTCATCCCTAAGGCGTACATTGTACTTTGGCTGATGCTTCTTAATGAGGTTACATTCAAGAATCAGGGCTTCCAGTTCGCTGTCAGTGACAACCCAGTCGAGATCCGTAACCTGCGCAACCATCCGACGGGTCTTAGGGGAGTGATTGGCGCTCTTTTGAAAGTAAGACCGTACTCGATTCCTAAGATTGATGGCTTTGCCAACATAGAGAATGACGCCATCCTTATCCTTGTGCAGATAGCATCCAGGCTGCGTAGGAAGATTCTTTAACTTTTCCGTCAGTGTAAGCGAGTTATAAACATCATTCATCCGGGTCTATTCTACCTAGGATGTATGGACGCACGTGTCCATTCCTTTGGGATTGCTACACTTAGCATCGACACCCCGTCAGGTCTGAATATTGAAATCGGTCTTGAGCCACAAGCTCCAGAACTCGAAACAACGCAATGATAACCAATCAGCCTGATGACCTGACCTACGGAGTGTTTATGTCAACTGTAACCACATCGAATGTGATCACTAGCCTGACAAAAAAAGACCCCGGGGGTTACCCGGGGTCTATGACGTAACAGGATATGCATCCTATGGAAGACGCGTCCTCCACGTTGCAGATCCGCTGTATGTGACATCATTGAAACGGTACGACCAATTCACAGTCACATTTGCCAGCGTTCCAGGCTTGCCTATCGTTCCATTGAAGTCAAGCGCACTTGACTTAGACTTGCCAACACCAATAGTGGTGAGGTCAACCGGGACGGCGGTAGTCGTGTTGGATGCTGTTTGCGCAACCGTGATGTTAGCAGCCGTGATCTTGACGTTCTCAGCTGGGCCAACTGGATTTGCAGGTGTGTTGTCGGCGTTCTTCAG
>JBJTQN010000153.1:0-15106 GCA_046075665.1 Armatimonadota bacterium
ACGGCTGCCACCGGGCAGGTGGGCCGTAACTTTTCGAACCTGGCCAAGACGTCCATTACGGACGAGCTCACATGCAAGACGGAAGCGTGCATCTGAGCGCTGCTGGGAACCCGTCTGCCAAACCGTGCCATTATCCTTAGCAAGCTTTACAAGCTGCTGTCCCTCGCCAATGGTCAAGGTCATTGGCTTTTCACAATAAACATCTTTACCTTTGCGGATTGCCATTCCAGCGATGACCGAATGCCAGTGGTCAGGGGTGCCGATGACGATTGCGTCGATGTCACTTCGGTCGAGCAAGTAGCGGAAGTCGACGTACTTTTTCGAGCCCTCAAACACTTCAGATGCTTCCTGAAGGTGCTTCAAGTCGACATCACAGACTGCAACGCACTCAACTCCTTGACGGCTGGCGATGTTTCGCGCATCCCCAAGACCTTGACGGAAACCACCCTTGCTGCCTCCAGCACCAATCAAACCAATACGAATCTTGTCATTTGCTGCGACACGTCGTGGGCGCGCAGCTTGCGCTTCGGCTTCTGCTGCCTCAGCGCGTGCAGAAAACCAATCTGGGAGGGTTGTGAGTGCAAAGCCTGTAGCCGCACTCGTCAAAAATGATCGTCGTTCCATAGTTAGGTAGTTCTACTTACCTGTATTGCTTTCCTGCGGATATCAGAGAGAGAAAAATGGCATTGCAATGTTGATGGCAAACTGGTTACCACGCGTACGGTAGCGAATTTCAGGGCGTATGACCCTGCCTGGTGCAGCAACGACAAATTCTGTGTCAAAGAAGTGATTTGATGTCAGATCGAGGCGGGAACCCAATGCGAGATGCCATCCCGAAAGCGGTGTGTTAAGTCGGAGTTGGAGCTCCGATGGAGCTTCAAGGACATCCGAGTAATATGTCGCCCGACCCTGAATGTCACGCACGGATAGCGCGGCAGAAAGTCGACTCCCTATGCCCCTTGGAATGAGTTCCGTAGAAAGCTGTGTGTAACTGTAGGCATCGTTTGCTACCACACGCACCGTTTGAACCTCGATCGGAATACGATGGTTAAGGACTGGAACCATTGAGCGCAATCTCAGAGATGCTTTGGTTCGATAGGACGACACCGTAGTTTGTAAGTCCGTCTCCAGACGCTCTCCCGTTTCAAAGTGCGCTTCGACTGCGGATGTTCCCATGACCCACGATGAGCTGATGGCTACCAGAGGCTTATTGTCGACAAGGACTGATTTGTAGCGCCTGATAACTTCCTGACGTTCTGCCATCGTCAAGGAAACGGCAGAAGTTCCAGCTCCTCCAATACCCGGTCCCAGCACCGATGGTAACTGTAGGCTAGGGACCACATCCCGTTTAACGGCGGGAGGTTCCGTTAGTATCGATGTCCGATCAGTAAAAGGAAGCCCTTCTGTGTCCTCATCAGGTGAAGCCGGCTGGCGCGGAGTTTGATTCGCCACTTCGTATGACAGAGCAAGAGATGCCGCGTCCCCTCGCTTTGCCGTTTGTTCGAACAGCACTGCAGCTCCAAAGCCCGGTAAAGGCTGCGTGGCATAGGTAAGGGTTGCTACAGGACCCGAAATTCCTGATTGTCTAATCGAAACCGGCAGCTGGAAACGCGTCGCGCGACTGGCCGAAGCAGTACTGCCAGTTTGAAAGCGGACGCTCGGCACGGTAAGGAGATGTGTTCTGTAAAGACTTAATCCAAGGTTTTGGATGTTCCATTGTCCAGATGGCCTGCTGTATGAGAGCTTGGATGCCGATATGGCAAGCGTTCTGCTTTGTTCGGGGACATTGTCGACGATCACGACATCCGACAAAGACATCCCAAGAGGCCCCCTGCTGACTCCACCAGTGTCAATCCGAAAGACATCATGTTGAATGGAAATCGTCTCACCGAGCAGTAACTGCTTGTCGACATCGAAGAAAATGGTCTTGCCAATCAGTTTGTCGCCACCGCGTTCGGCCCGAAAGCCACCGCTTACGCGCAGCTGAGATGGTTTGGTCAATGAAGGGCTGATTAAGAGGCTGGCCGCCGAAATCCCAAGAGCCCCCCAACGGACATTGGCGTCTTTCAGCTGTGCAAATCCATCCTTCGTTGAGACGCCAGACCAGGTTGCCCGTAGTGGTGGAGGGGCCTGAATGGGAGGAATTACCACTGGCACGCAGATAACTCCGTGGCGACGTTGCGGTTGTGTACATAAACTTCCTGCCGTGTCGTAGTGATCAATGCACCACTCTCATCAAGAAGCTCAACATTGACCGAGTGCAGACCATCCGGTAGAGACGCTGTGTCCCACGTTTTGGAGAACGGCTTTACATTCATCACGAAAAGCAACTCTGAAATTCGGATCTTCAGCGATGCAACCCTACCCGGATCAGTAGGGGAAATCCGCAGTGTGTGCAACCCACTGATAACCGGGATCTTTCGCTTTGTTGCATCGGCGAGTGATGACTTTTCGTACTGTATTGCCACTGCTTGTATTGCTTGCCCGCTTGATGTTACGGTGGTCGGGCGGATACGTATAACGATGACCTGTCCTTTAGGATGAGGGCGCACAAAGGTATCTGCGCAGTGCCCAACAATAGACGGGAAGGGTTCCCAATCGCCGCTTTCGCGTTGGACATCCGCGATGTGCGACTTTCCGCCAAAGGCAAATCCCTTCAAGGCTAGTGCCGGAATAGAATCCTTGATAAGCATCGCATAGGGGTGATTATCTGCGACAGTCGTCATTGATACGCCTCCACGCCGCTCTACAAATCGGCTGGTGGGAGCCGTGGCATCCGGTGAAGTCGAGAGGACTAGCGCTGTCTGTCCCGCCTCTGAAAGTGCCCCATTACCGAGATTCTCTGTACCATTTACACGGCCGGTTCCCGCTGCAGCTCGAATGACCCGACCGATCAGCCGATCTGGCCGGCCATCCTGCCTCAGAGTGATGTTGCCATCCGGAATATTCTCAAAGACGATTGCGTGGTTATCGGTTGTCTGTGGGGTTAGATCTATCCGAAGAGCCATCAGCTGTTCACCCGCCGAACTTTGAACGTCAACAACCTCGGCAATCATCCCGATACGAACCAATCCTGATGTCACAATTGGGAGGCCTGCCGGATCTCCGGTAAGTACGGTGGGGAGGTCCTTATCATCCATAAACGCCTGTGAGCCAATACGGATCGATATCGGAATTGCCCGCTCAGATGTTAGCGTGAGGCAAGTCTTTGTGAAGGCGCTTACGGTAAATTTCATTCCGGAATGCAATCGAACCGTGTTGCGGGCTGATGTCACTGCGGCAAGCGAAATAGACATTTCGGGCACCCGTGGATGCGCGGTAATCACAGAACCAGCCCTCATCGGGATGATCAAGTGTGATGTACGGTCTTGTTGGCGATAACGGTTTTTCACAATTAAGTAGTGTAGCGTGTGCATCGTTTACCTATGACACTGTGAATAACCTACAATGCGCCTATCGTGAAAAAAGTTGTTCTCTTGGTGGTGATTGCCCTTCAGGTGCTCTGTCCAGTGCTTGCCGATCAGGCTTACGGGCGTTTTGGACGATTTCATGAGGATGGGCTCCTGACAACGAATGTTCATCCACGAGGATTTACCTTATTGGGAACTAACCCGGAACTGAATATTCGCTGGGGAGATCCGAAGGCTGCGCTGTCAGCAGTAGTCTCATCAATAAATCCGACAGAAAAAATCCTCGCCGTTGAAGGGGGTGGGGTCGGGGCACCAAGCCAGATACGTTACACGTTGGTCTACCCAGGATTTTCGGCAACGTTTGGGAAACAACTCGTCCTGCGATTTGCGAATCGTGCCGGCAAGTCGGTACGGGTTGGGTTGGACCCAACGCGACTAAAGCAAGGATGGCTACTGGTCATTCCTGGTGACCGATATCCGGCAGTCCCATTACTGATAAAAGTTCCGAGGAGCGCTGGGACCAAGGCGTGGTTTACCGGTGATGGACTTACTGTAGAATCCCCGACGCCTCTCGGCGAAGTCATATTTACCACCCCTACGGGGATGCGACCTGTTGCGTCGTTGAATGCAGCGTGGAAGGCTGTTTCCGACTGGGGCGATGCACCGATTCCCGTTCTACAAGGCATTTCCAACGACTGTACTGCGGCTGAGATTACAACAAACCAAACGTGGAACACACCATACGCACCCATCTCACCCATTCTGTCTCTCGCTTTGCAGGCTGGATTCCCAGCACGTGTAAGTGGACCTCTGGTACGCACAGAAATCAGAACCCGCTATGGCCCATACACGTATGTCGCCGACAAAACATCCCGTATTAGCCTCATTCCTCCAGCTCAGGCTGCAACGACCTTGTATGGAGAAGACCTTGCGATACCAAGTGAGCGGCTCACAGCGACACCACCTGGTACACCGCCAGCCGTTGGTTTCTGGAGCCTATACCCTTGGCTTGTGGCTGCCGAACGGCTACCGGTGGATGTCCGCACTAACCTCATACGGACGTATCGCGTACGGCGAACAAAGGTAGCGCTTACGGATTCAGCTGAGCCAATCACCGGTGTCCACCTTCAGCTTCCGCGAAGCGGAAATGTGAAGGATAAGCGTGATGTTGATGATGTTGTCTCGCTTGCGCGAGTTGTTTTGGTTGACCATGCTTTCACGCTGCATGTCGGGGACACACTAAGTAAGTCCAATCTACAAACATCGCTTTCCGCATTGGTTGCAGCAGTGCAAGTGCGGACGGACTGGCTGTGGGGATGTGTTGGACGCTCTGATGACGGTTTTCAATCGCTTGATAGCCGTGAAACCGTGGACGTAGCAGCAGCGCTTGCCATTGCGATGCAGAATCCTGATAGCGGCTTGACACCCGGAGAGGTCGAGGAAGCTTCGGTTGCGTTTTTGTCCCATACATGGTCGGTATTTGGTCGGGATGCCCTCTGCAAGTTTGCGAATGTGACATCCATGATGTCGGCGAACCAGCTTTTCGGTCGCCTAGATGAGACCAAGTCCTTTGAGAGTACTTCAGCAGATAATACAAGCGACGTAGGTTTATCGACTTCTTCGACAGACTATTTACTCGATGCCTACGTTTCGCCGGGGGGACAGCAGGTAAGCGGAAAGCTGCGACGCGGAGCAGATTTGGGTGCCATCAACACTGATGGACTACGTATTAATGGTGTTGCAGATCGGTCTATCCGTGATGTCAATATTGATGTGGTTAGCGGTTCTGGGCGTATCCGCATCGTAAAGTTGGCCACAAGTGATCGCTGGCGGGGAGCCCAAGTTCGCGTAAGCGGCGTTCCGACGATTTCGATGCAAGTTGGTGATGAGCTACATATATTAGTTGCACCTTTTATTGGTTCAGCACAAATACAGCTCAGCGCACGACAAATCACTGCTGCTAGCTACGTTTTCCGCTCTCCGTTGTTCGGTATTATGGATTGGCAAAACGACATATACGTAATTGGACCGGGATCAAGCCGCTAACCCAAGATATGTCGGTTACAGGAGATGAGTATGGCAGAGTATTCGTTGTTTACGTCTGAATCAGTAGGCGAAGGGCATCCAGACAAGGTTGCAGACGCGGTAAGTGATGCCGTTCTGGATCATTGTCTTACCGCAGACGCAATGAGCCGGGTCGCCTGCGAAACATTGGTCACAACGAACCTCTGTGTCGTTGCGGGTGAAGTTACCACTGGCGCAGAACTCAACTCAGATGTTATTGACCGCATCGCAAGGGCAGTCATCACCGATATCGGCTACGATGACAAGGCACTTATGTTCTCTGCTGCCGATGTTGAAGTTCGCAACTACGTCCATGCACAGAGCGCACACATTGCAATGGGTGTTGACACAGGTGGCGCTGGCGATCAGGGCATGATGTTTGGTTATGCATGTGATGAGACTCCTGAGTTGATGCCATTACCGATTGCAATCGCTCATCGGCTGACCAGACGTCAAGCTGAAGTTCGCCGTGCGCATCCAGGCCTTGGGTTCCGCCCGGATGCCAAAAGTCAGGTCACGATGGCCTATGACGGATTCGGTCGTCCACACCACATTGATACGCTTGTTTTTTCGACCCAGCATGATGAAAATCTTACCCTTGAAGATGTCAAGGCTCTGGTTGAAGAGCACCTCTTTGCTCCGGTCCTTGCTGAAGTAGAGGAACTTGTAACTGGCGACATCATCCGCCACATCAACCCAACCGGCCTCTTTGTAATTGGTGGCCCGCATGGCGATACTGGTTTGACCGGACGTAAAATTATTGTCGATACTTATGGCGGCTATGCACGGCATGGTGGTGGAGCATTCTCAGGCAAAGATCCGACAAAGGTTGACCGCTCTGCTGCATATGCAGCTCGATATCTGGCAAAGAATGTCGTCAAAGCCGGCCTCGCCACACGCTGTGAAATTCAACTTGCATATGCCATCGGAGTTGCACAACCCGTGTCTGTACGCGTAGACACGTGGGGCACAGCTACCAAAGGGTTGACCGACTTGGATATCGCTGCAAAGCTCACCGCCACCGTGGATTTGACACCTGCGGGAATCATCCGGATGCTGGACCTTCGACGGCCAATCTACCGCGATACGGCCCGTAATGGTCACTTCGGCAATGTGGCTTTCCCATGGGAAAATACCGACCTCGCGGAGAAACTAGCATAATGAATACACAGGTAATGCAGGCGATTGCTGGCATGTATGGCTTGATTGTGATGGGGGGCGGACTTTCTGCTGCTACGAAGTCCAAAATCTCGCTGTACGCAGGCGTTGGCACAGGCCTCTTTGCCATCGCTGGTGCACTGCTGATGGCAAAGAATCCCAAGCTTGGCTTGATACTGCTTTTGATTGGTGCCATTGCACCACTACCTCGGATGCTTCCTGGTTTTATCAAGACGCAGGCTGTCTGGCCGGCAGGAGTGGTGTCGTTATGTGCGATTGCGGTGATTATCAGCGCAGTCTTGGCTTTCAACCAGCTCAAGCCACAGCCATAATGATTACCGGCCAATCGAACCGTATCGCGTTGGTCGCACATAATGGTCGCAAAGATCAAATGGTTCACTTTGCGGGGCAGCACCTCGATGTGCTGTCCCGTTTCCAAATTGTGGCGACGAGCACAACGGGTGGACTTCTGGAGGGAAACCTCGGACTAACAGTTCACAGGTGTCTTTCGGGTCCCCTTGGAGGCGACTTACAGATTGGCGCGATGGTCGCAGAAGGTTCTGTCGCTGCCGTCATATTCCTACGGGATCCTCTGACCGCGCATCCCCACGAACCTGACATTTTGGCACTAATGAAAGTCTGTGATGTCCACAATGTCCCATTGGCGACAAATCTGGCATCGGCTGAGCTCCTGCTCGCAGCACTTGCTTCAACAGTTACGCATTGATTCGAGTGAATTAGTCCTCGGTCCGACCACGCAATTTGGGTGGCGCTGAAAGTACTGAACACTTGCATTCGCTGACTGGATTCTCGGAGTCTACCGATAGTAGGTGTGACTTGGGTTTTGTTCGGACTAATGAGATGCGCGATTCTCATCGATTGAACGAGCAAACCGGGTGTGATGCGTCAGTGTTTGTCACTGGATGTTGCCAGATCGGTATGTAAAGCAGACTTTGCGTCTCCGGTACCGCGTGCCTTCAGCTGTTTGCTACCATCAGGACTAGACGGCCAAACAAACATCAAATAGTAAATCGCAACGTTCAGGCAAAACAATATGCCCGCCAAGCCCCAATGGGTTGACTTTTTCTTGCGCTTTACCGTTGCTGTCTGCTGCTGCATCGTGGCAATAATGTATCACTGTTACCGATGTAATCAACCAAGACGCAACGTCGGCTTTGGTGAAGGAGAATCCACATGAGCGAAAATCCATTGCAATCCCTCGATGATTGGGAAGCTGACCTAAAGACGCGCTATCCGGTAGCCGGTGAGAGCATGTTTACTGACAAAGATAAGCCAAAGGATGCATTCCGTAACTATGCTGCTGAAGTCAGACCAAGTGTTCGGGAGTTTTACCGCCTAAATCACATCGGCCAGACACTTGACTTCGTCAAGTCAAAGAAGGCTGAGTATCTCGGACTGAACCGGATGGAAATGGGAATCTGGGAAGCAATGGAGTATCTCAACCAGCTGGTGGATGACTCTGACCCTGACACCGACCTCTCGCAAATCCAACATCTTCTCCAAACCTCCGAGCGTATCCGCGAACAAGGACATCCTCGCTGGTTTATTTTGACCGGACTCATCCACGACCTTGGGAAAATTCTTTGTCTCTGGGGAGAAGCTCAGTGGGCCGTTGTGGGTGATACGTTTGCAGTAGGCTGCAGACATAGCGAGCGAGTTGTCTTTAGTGAGTATCTGGCACTTAACGCGGACCACGATGATGCAGTGTATTCGACCGAACTTGGGATCTACGAGCGTGGATGTGGCTTTGACAATGTGCATCTCTCGTGGGGCCACGATGAGTACATCTATCAAGTTGCAAAGGACTATCTGCCACAGGAAGGCCTTGCGATGCTTCGCTATCACTCGTTTTATCCGTGGCACCGGGAAGGTGCATACCGGCAATTTGAAAATGATCATGACCGAGCGATGTTGCCGTGGGTGTTGAAGTTTAACGAGTTTGATCTTTACTCCAAGTCGGATACAAAGCCGGATATCGACGCATTGAAGCCCTACTACGAAGACCTGATCGCTGAGTTCTTCCCGGATAAGATTCGCTGGTAATGGGAATCCGCCAGTCTTTTTAGACAACGTGGCAGACTGCACTTGAACAACAGCTAGATGGATCCAAATCAAGTGCCATGTTCGATCTGCTGCAACTATGGCGCATGGTAGACTTTCGATGGGCGGTGCCATTTTTGTTACCGCTACTCATAGTCAGGACATTCACGTAATGCTCGCAGACCACTTTCGCGACATAGAAGCTCTAAGCAACCGTCTTGATGAACTCGGGAGGCATCTTTGACCTTCCGAAGCGTCGTCAAGAACTAGCTGCGCTTGAGCAGCAATCATCGGACCCAACCCTTTGGGATGACCCGGCTGCCGCACAAAAGCTCATGCAACGTCTCTCAGGTGCAAAGGCCGATTTGGACCCATTTGACATCCTCCGCGCAAGTGTGGATGATGTGCAGGTTTTGTATGAGCTGGCTCAGGAGGATGACGACCCAGATAGCTACGAAGCTGAAGTCGTTAAGGCCATTCACGACATCGTTTCGGGGCTGGATGCTCTTGAAGTCAAAACCTTGCTGGCTGGTACCTACGACTCTGTTGATGCGATTTTGGAAATCAAGCCGGGGGCGGGCGGTACAGAAGCGTGCGACTGGGCTGCGATGCTACTGCGTATGTATGTCCGGTGGGCGGAAGACAATGGCTTCAAAGCGGAAATCCACGAGGAGCTTCCGGGAGAAGTCGCTGGAATCTCGTTTGCGACGGTCTTTATTTCCGGGCGTAATGCCTATGGTTTCCTGAAGTCTGAACACGGTGTGCATCGATTGGTTCGAATCAGCCCATTTAATGCCAATGGCAAACGCCAAACGAGTTTTGCCGCTGTGGAAGTAATGCCGCAGGTTGAATCAGATACCGATGTAGAAATCCGTGCAGAAGACATCCGTCTGGATACGTACAGAGCAAGTGGTGCGGGTGGCCAGCATGTCAATAAGACAAGCTCGGCTGTACGTATCACCCACATCCCAACGGGACTGGTTGTTCAGTGTCAGAACGAGCGTTCTCAGCTGCAAAACAAGGAAGTCGCGATGCACATGCTGCGTGGCAAACTTGCAGAAGTGAAAGCCCGACAGGAAGAAGCAAAGCTTGCCGCGATTCGCGGAACCCAGCTGAATATTGAGTGGGGATCCCAAATCCGCTCGTACGTCTTCCAGCCGTACACATTGGTTAAAGATGTTAGAACAAAAGCAAGTGTTGGAGACGTCCAAAAGGTAATGGATGGGTATTTGGAGCCATTCATGACAGCGTACCTGCGCTATATAGCGGGCAAGGGTACAAGCGGGGATGATTCCAATGATGACATCGATGCGTAGATTTTCCAGACTGGCTGACCTTCCTCTCAAGGAGTTGCCGATGGTGGCATCACTTGCGGATACGGTCTGGCGGGATGCAAAGTCAGACATCGCGTTCGTTCCTGCTGCAACATTTTCTGCGACCGCTGGTGCTGATACTCAAAATGTCACTCCGTTACAGGATGATCCAATTGTCATCATTGACCTGACGGGGATCCAGATCCAGAATGCTATGATGCGTTCAATATCGTATGTTCCCAAAGCATTTGGTGGACTCTTGTCAACGGCAGGTTTGACAACAACGGTTGCATTGAGTCAGGATGGTCGTGCGAAAGTTGTCAAGGTGGATGCTGTTGGGAAACGCTTGGATCCATCTCGGCGGTATAGAGTGGCGATGCCAAAGCCACTCGCTGATGGCCAGCTGGGATATTTTCAGATTTGGGATAAGCAGGCAGTGCGAATGGCGACAGAATTGACAATTGTCGGGTGTTTTCGTAAGCAAAACGGAAGTGCGACTGCAGTCCCTTCGTACAGAGTTAGTGGGCAATGAGGTATCTGTGATGCGAATAGAGTGGATGATTGCCGCTGTGGTTATGGCACTAGTAGGGTGTGGTGCAAAAACGGTTTCAGATGCAGCAAGTACGGCTCCACCCGCAACTACGGGGCCATCGGATGCGACGCGCGCTTTTGCCGATCTCAAAAAGCAAGTTGCCTTTGGCCCGCGTACCCCTGGCTCTCCCGGAGCTGCTGCTTGTCGGGACTGGGCCATTGGTGAATTTACCAAGGCACTCGGAATGCCTGCAAAGCGACAGGACTTCTCGATGGTAGCTCGTGGGGCCCGGGTTCCAATGACGAACATTCTCGCGCACTATAATCCAACGGCAAAACGCCAGATTATGTTGTGTGCCCATTGGGACTCTCGACCATCGGCTGATATGGAAATCTCCGCTGACAAGAAGCGTAAGCCTATCCCAGGTGCGAACGATGGGGCAAGTGGTGTCGCTGTCCTGATTGAAGTAGCCCGTCAGCTGAAAACAAGCGGCGTTAATGTTGGAGTCCAATTCGTACTTTTCGATGGTGAAGATTACGGACCAGGGATTCAGGACATGTTCCTTGGCGCAAAGTTTTACGCGAAGAATCCAGTGCTTGGGAAACCGGAATACGCGATTCTCATTGACATGATTGGTGACAAAGATCTTCAAATCGGACGCGAACACAACAGCGATCGTGCAGCAAAGGACATCAACGATAGGGTCTTTAGCGCCGCTGCCAAGCTCGGTATTAAAGAGTTTATCGATGCTCCCGGGCATGAAATCATGGATGACCACCTGGAGCTTCAACGAATTGGCTGGAAGGCGATTGATCTGATTGACTTCGATTATGCTCCATGGCATACCCTTGATGACACGCCCGAACAGTGCAGTGGCGAGTCCCTCAAAAAGGTCGCCGATGTCCTTTTGGCAGTGCTCAAGAATCCGTAGATGAGCAACCTAAATGGGAGTGATGACCTTAAGGAGTTCATCATCCTGATGCACGAATGCGAGGGCGCTTGGTCTAAGCTTCAACCGGATGAACAGGCGCGTCTGCTGTCGATGTACGGAGAGTGGGTCTCAAACCTTAAAGACAGCGGACGATTCGTGACCGGAAGATCCTGTGGAGGATAGTATCGATTACTCGTCGGAAGTGGTGCTGGCGCAGTTACGGATGCCAAAGTTGAACCCGATGACCTCTCGGATGTCGTGACAGGCTTCTTCCTGATTCGGACGCGGGATATGGACGCCGCAGTGATCATCGCAAAGTCATGTCCAGCATTGCTGCATGGTGAGACGCTTGTTGTCCGTGAAGCCAATCACATCTGACGTGGCATGACACCTCAGGGACGTGTGTTCGAGCACCAGTAGACCTGTCGATAACGCGAATGTCGATGATGGTGCCCGGTCGCTACGCTTGTTTACTTTGGCCAGCGTACTTCAGAAATCGTCCAGTCGTCCTTACGGTAGAGCGAAAAGACTCCACCAAGATCGCCTCGAGTCAACGAATCGACTATTTTTAGCCCCAGGTCATGGTGCGTCTGCCAGTCAAAGTCATCTGGTAGCATGTCGCCAGTGTTACGTACCTGAAGTAACCAGTCGTTTGGCTCCTCAGTGATGCGAACCTGAATCTCACCAACCTGTGCATGCTTGAAACCATGTTCAACGCTGTTTTGCACCATTTCGTTGATGATCAAAGCCAGCGAATTCGCATGCTTTGAATTCAAACGTAAATCAGGGCCCTCGACCGACATGTCGATACGATGCGTAGGGGATGTCATACTTTGTTGCGTTGCTGTTACGATTGAGTCAGCAATTTTTCGAATCGCGATGGTATCGAGGTCATCACGGCTGAGCAAATCATGAACCGCCGCCACTGCCATCACACGATTGATACTTTCATCCAGAACTTCCGCTGATGAGCGGCCAGCAGCATGATGTTTTTGCAGCCTGAGAAGACTGGCGATCTGTTGGAGATTGTTCTTAACCCTGTGGTGCATTTCCTGAAGTAATGCTCCCTTAACCATCAGATTTGCATTGTGAATCGCCACGGCTACCTGATTGCCAAGTGTACAGAGCACATCGAGCTCGGACGCTGAAAACTTGTGTGGTTTTTCAGTGTAGCAGGACAGAACTCCTGTGACTTGTTCCCTAACCTTCAGAGGAATCATCGCTACGCTTGTCAAACCTTCTTGTTTTGCCAGTGCACTATGAACGTAGTCTTGTTCGTCCTGGACGTTATACGCCGTGTGTGGCTGCCCGGTTGCAATGACCTTGCCGGAGATACCTTGCGTTAGGGGAAGATTTGGCCGTTTTTGATATTCTTTACTCTGACTTTTCACTGCCTTGAGGACCAATAGGCCTTTCTCCTCATCGACAAGTGACAGGGAGACTATGCGAAACGACATAATCCGGCTGGTTGCAGCGACCGCAAGCTGGAGGATTTCCTCAAGGTAGAGGTCCCCAGTGATAGCTCGGGAAACATCGGCAACAGTGCTCAGGTGACTTGCTCGTTTCTCTGCACTGCGAACGCGCCGGGATGCCTGAATCGCACCGGCAACCTGTGATGCAATACTGGACAGAAGCTGAACCTGTGTTTTTGTATAGTTGTGCGGCGCGAATGTCTGTACATTTACAACACCGATAACATCGCCATGCCAAATCAGTGGAACCGAAAGAATCGACTGAAAGCGGTCCTCGCCAAGCGTTTTGATGAAGTGAAATCGCTCATCCGTCCATGCTTCACTCGCGATAGCCACGTGTTTACGTTCGCGTGCAACCCAGCCAGTGATGCCATCACCGAACGCAACTTTCAGCGATCCCAAAAGTGATGAATCTAGGGACTTATCGGTCGCAGCACGCAGCACGAGGTAATCACGCGATTCGTTGAACAGATAAACGTATGCTGCATCGGTACCGGTCGATTCAAGCGCTACTTCTGCGATCAGTGGAAGGAGGTCATCCGGGTTAACGACATGCCCCGTAGCCTCGGCGATTCGTCTTAGGGCTGCTGTCTCCGATGCCCGTGCATCAAGTGATTCCTCCAGCTGACGAATCCGCTTCTTTGCTTCGAGAAGCTCATCATCCCTCTTGGCAAGCTGGCGGATCAGTTTCTGTGTATCGATGGTTGGTTCGGAGGAGAGGCCGTCCATTAATGACTCAAACGCTGTTTGCGAGGATAATCGCTTCGGCGATTTCACGCATCGTCTTGCGTGTGTTCATGCTTTGGACCTGAATACGACGGAATGCATCTTGCTCTTTAAGGCCGTATTGGTCCATCAGAATACCCTTCGCACGGTCAACCGTCTTTCGGGCATCCAGCTTGTTCTCAAGGTCATTTACTTCGCGGTCGAGCTCTTCAAATTCTTCGAAGCGTGCGATAGCGATTTCAATCGCGGGCATCAAGTCGAGTTCTTTGAATGGCTTTACCAGGTAGGCGAAAACGCCTGCATCCCGTGCACGCTCAACTAAGTCCCGTTGGGAGTAGGCTGTGAGGAGCAATACTGGAGCGATTGCTTCGGTGGAAATGAGCTTCGCCGCATCGATGCCATCCATTGTTGGCATCTTGATGTCAAGAATGGCAATGTCAGGCTTCAACTCCTTGGTAATTTCTAAGGCTTGTTGGCCATCGCCGGCTTCGCCGACCACCACGTGCCCCATGTTTTCAAGTGTCCGCCGCAGGTCCATGCGGATGATTGGTTCGTCATCTGCGATCACAATACGCAAGGGATCCACTGAATTTTCCACCTTTAGTCAAGTTCAACAGCACTGTGGTTTTCGAAAACCAAGGCGTCCTTGATTGGTCGCGGGCTGCAAGCGCATTCTTTTGACCAATCTAGCCACATATTCACTGTGGTTGAGTATACTTAGAGTATCACGGTGAACCAGACTAATTCCTCCCAATCAACAGCAATGTGGTCTCTCATTGGAGCTACATTGCTTGCATTTGTACTGTCGCTCCTCAATCGCTATCTGGGATTTGCACTAGAGACTATTGCAGCATCAAACGGCGGGAGAGGTATTCTCCTCCCGCCTGTACGGACCATTCCAGCCATCATCCTCGGTACCGCATATTTGGGGATAATACTTTGGTGCCTGTTAGTCATGGCGCGTGCGGTGTCTCAATTACGTATATCAACCGCATTTCTCTTGCTTACGGGTGTTTTGTTGGCATCCCCGATGCTGACCGTTCTCTGGGCGTCTGAGTCGCGAAAGCTAATCAATCCGCTTCTTGAAATAAGCGCCAACAACCTTTTCGGGACGCTTGGAGCAATCTTTGTTGGAGCAGCCATTGGTAGGATTATCAGGCACCCAAACACCTTGCTGGCAGCAGCCGGATTTGCTGCCTTTTTTGATGTTATCGTGGTATCGGTAGGGCCAGTCCGTGCTTTGCTTGAGACTCGCTCGCCGCTTATCAGTGCCGTGAGCGTCGGCGCTGGCGCGGCTGCAGGTCCTGGCGGATGGGGTGGACGTACGGTCCAACTCATCAGCTCGGTGACCATCGGTCCCGCAGATGTCCTCTTCATCGCGGTGTTTCTTAGTAGTGTAGCTGTGCTGGCACGGCATCCAACGTTCCAACTACGGTCAG
>JBJTQN010000154.1:0-7385 GCA_046075665.1 Armatimonadota bacterium
GCCTCTACGGACTCGCCAACTGAAATACCCTGCTCAGCTGCATCACGCATTGATGCCGTTGGGTAGTAGCATCCCGTGATAATGAGGTCTACGAGGTTTGCCCAACCTGTACGTCGGAAAGAGTCTGTATGGAAGCGTAAACCGACTTGGAGGTCATCCGCGGCCCAGTTTCCACCAACCTCCGGATAATCCGGATACCAAGATCCAACATAGGTTCCGACTTGCATCGAAGGGCGTTCTGTTTTTACTGTCTTGACAGTCTCAGCCAGCCAGTTACGCAGGGTCATTGCACGGAATGTCAGCCATGCATCATAGAGCGGACCTGGGACAACGCGTCGCTGGAGTGTCGGCCAGGCAACTTCCCAGCGGAAAATGTCCCGGGGCCAGTCAACAGACTTTTGCATCCACTTTTCGAATTCAACACGTGTGGAATCTGACATGTCCGCATTGATACTCGCAAATCGCAAACGGTCATCGAAGAGGATGCCATCGATGTCGTAGTTATGAGCAACCTCAGTCAGCAAGTTCCGGAGACGGTGGCGAACGGCAGGATACAGCGGATTCGTCATCAGGGGAATCTGGCGGTCTGTCCGCTTACCCATTGGAACAAATGTAGGCCGAACTAGCACTTCAACTACAACGTTTGGCTTCATCTTTTCTTCGACGAAGAGTCCCGCAGCGGAGCTAAAGCCAACGATGAGATTGGAGCCAGGTGGAAGCTGTAAGACAGCAGGATTAAAGTTTGCCGCGCGAAACTGCGCCAACACCGTGTAACTACTATCAACAACTGCGATTACAGCACCATCAGCCAGCTTTGGAAGTTTACTGACATCTGAGTACAATGCCAGATCATCCAGCTGACGTGGCGGCTGATTGACACGGTCACTGAGGAGGTACGCTGACTCTTCTTCGCCATCGATACGGATACGAAGCTCAGGTTCACACAGTATGGTCTGCCACTCAGGGCGTTTAGCACCTGGACCACGCTCGGGGAAATGCGAATGCCCTTCCGAAAACGCGTTCATACTAACGAACAGCGAAAGTTTGTTCTCACGGGCTTTTGCAAGCATCACCGCCAGCGGATCGAACTCCTTCGGCATCGTCCGACCCTTCCACTCCGTCATTTTTGGAGCGATTTGGGATGGATACAGCACCTCGCCGATAATCGGCTTGATGTCCAGCACGATTGTATTGAAGCCCGTCGCTCTGATTTTCTTAACGAGCGCATCGATTTTTTCGATGGAATTAACACGCTCCAGGTTGGCAGTCGCATCAATCCAAAGTACTCGTCCCTGAAGACCATCCGCCCGCGTCAACCGCTGAGCAATACCGTAGCCATTTCTTGCCTCATCAAAAGATGGCGAGATGACATGTGGAAAAGGCACATACGGATTTGGCTGGAGGGGTGGCATCACTTCAAGCGGCGACTGCGCAACTACGCCTGTAACCACGCTAAGCGCAACCGCGACCGCGCCAACAAACCGCTTCACTGGCATCAATGTGGTCGAATGGTTATGCACCGTAGATCGCACCATACTTAGATGATAGATAGGCGATATACGGTTCGGCGCTGAATGGAGCACCACAGGCTTTCTCCACCAGTTCCATCGGTAGGAAGCGACGCCCTGGGTGATGAACGTTTGTCCTCATCCAGCCAAGGAGTCGCGTATAGTCTGCATTTTCGATGTCTTTTGCGAGACCTGGCGTCTGTGCAAGCGCTGCATCATAAAGCTGGGCTGCGAGCACAGTACCAACCGAGTACGTTGGGAAGTAGCCAATGAGGCCAGCCGACCAGTGAACATCCTGTAAACACCCCTGCGCATTGGATGGCACATCAATTCCGAGATAATCCTTGACCTTTGCATTCCAGGCATCCGGGAGGTCCTTGACGGTAAGTGTCCCTTCAACAAGCTGTTTTTCAAGTTCAAAGCGCATCAAAACGTGGAGGTTATAGGTGACTTCATCTGCCTCGACGCGTATGAGGGACGGCTGAACCTTGTTGATGGCTTTGTAGAACTGTGCCAACGAAACGTCATCCAGAACCCCAGGGAACGCCGCTTGTAGCTCCGGATAAAACTCGTTCCAGAATGCCTGCGACCGTCCAACCGTGTTTTCCCAGAGACGGGATTGTGACTCGTGGAAGCCAAGAGAAACGGCCGAGCCCAGAGGAGTACCATCATCTTCAGGTTGGAACCCCTGCTCGTACATCCCGTGCCCGGCCTCATGCATCGTCCCCATAAGCGCGCAAGGCAGCCAGTTTTCCTCGACACGCGTCGTAATGCGCACATCGGTTCGGTCCAGACCGGTACAGAACGGATGCACCGCTTTGTCCTGGCGACCATGGTTGAAGTCGAAGCCGAGGTAGCGGACAACTTTCTCGCCAAAAGCGATTTGTTGCGCTTCTGGAAACACGCGGCGGAGAACGGAGTCATCGATTTCAGGCGTGGCACGCACTTTGGCAAGAATGGATGCGATGACAGGCTTGATGGAATCGAAAACCTTTGTTGCATCTGAGGATTTCAGCCCAGGCTCGTAGCGGTCGAGGAGGGCATCATACGGGGTCTCATCGTACCCAAGACAATCAGCCTGCCGTCGCACGAGGTCCAACAGTTTTTGAAGGGTTGGTGCAAAGGTTTTGAAGTCATCGTTTTTACGGGCATCTACCCAGATTTCGTGAGCAAGCATCGACTCACGGGTCAGAGCTTCAACCAGATCGGTCGGAAGTTTGGTTTCCTGATCATAATCCCGGCGAAGGACACGGAGCATTTGTGCATTCGTAGATGTTGTTTCAGCGTCGGCGTTTTCACGTTCTGCGGCGCTGAGGAGCTCACCAGTCGCCGGTGACGTAAACATTTCGTGTGAGATTCTTGAGAGAACAGCTGTCTGCACGGCCCTAGCAGCTCCCCCACCGTGAGGCATATAGCATTGTTGATCCCAGCCAAGGACGGCATTGGCTTGCCCCAAAAGGCGAACATCGTTATAGCGTGCGAGTAACTGTTCCAAATTCGACATACGGTAACACCCCATCATCAGGCAGAATCTGCCCTGCAAAGAATACCGCGTTGAGGCGGAAAATCCTATCGGTTTCGGTTTTGTCCGAGGGCCGCAGAAAGCGCATCTGCCACGGTTTTGCAGCCATGTAACCCGGATGTACGGATGTCGTCCTGATTTCCAGCGGGAACGATGGCATCGGTGAACCCGAGGCGCTTGGCTTCAGATATTCGTTTGCCGACTTGAGAGACAGAGCGAAGTTCTCCGGAGAGTCCGATCTCGCCCATCACAACAGAGTGAGGGTCAATGACTTTATCGGTCACGCTGCTCGCGACGGCGAGGGCCATTGCCATATCGAGCGCGGGTTCATCGACCGAGACACCACCGGCGACGCTTACGTAGACATCGGATGATCCAAGCTGGATACCAATACGCTTTTCGAGGACGGCAAGAACGACGGCGAGGCGATCCCGGTCAACGCCATTTGCCACGCGGCGGGGAGTGGCCATCGGGGATGGCGAGACCAGAGCCTGTACTTCAACGAGCAGCGAGCGGGAGCCCTCGATGACCGGACATACGACGCTGCCACTCGCCGATTCGGCACGTTCGCTGAGGAGCAGGCCGGATGGATTATCCACACCCTCAAGTCCTGACTCACGCATTTCAAAGATGCCTAGTTCATCGGTGGAGCCAAATCTGTTTTTGACCGCCCGGAGTATACGGTGATGGCTATGTCGATCCCCCTCAAATGCGAGAACCGTGTCAACCATATGTTCTAGAACACGTGGCCCTGCAATCGCGCCATCCTTCGTTACATGCCCAACGATGAACACTGGCACGTGCAGCTCACGGGCGATTTGTGCGATACCGCTTGTTGCGGCTCGAACCTGAGAAACTGTGCCGGGCGCTGATTCCACGGTGGAAGATTGCATCGTCTGAATCGAGTCGATGATAACTGCCACAGGCTTTGTTGTACGAATATCAGATGCAACCGCTGCAACATCCGTTTCGCTGGCAAGGAAGAGGCGATCATGTTCGGCATCGAGTCGCGCCGCGCGCAGCTTGATTTGGTGAACACTTTCTTCGCCGCTGACATAGAGCACTGGTCCTTCGGTGGATGCCAGATTTCCGGCGACGCGCGTGAGGAGGGTCGACTTCCCGACGCCAGGGTCACCACCGATAAGCATTAGTGCACCAGGAACGATGCCTCCGCCGAGGACCCGGTCAAACTCTCCGACGCCAGTTGAGATTCGCTTACCGGCAGTTGCTGCGATTTGCGTAATGGGAGCGGGCCGGGAAGACGAAGTCCCCATGAGCGTACGGGCAGCAGAATCTTTCGCCGCTACCTGCTTCTCTTCTTCGAACGTATTCCAGCCACCACAGTCGTTACACCGGCCTTGCCACTTCGGAAGCTGACATCCGCAAGCCTGGCATACGAACACGGTGTGGACTTTAGCCACTAATCTCCGGGCCCATCCTGGAAGTTGACCTTCCGTCTATCCTTAGCATCGATTTTAGGTACTTCAACCTTCTCGCCAGGTTTCATGCCGCTGATGACTTCTGTAACTGAATCGCTTCTTAGGCCAAGAGTGACCTTTCTGGATGTAAGTACTGGCTTTTCTTTCGTTCCCGTCATGATCATGACAGTGTCATCCCGACGAATGGCTTCCGTTGGGATACGAGTCACCTTTGACTTACGATCGAGGAGGATATCTACAGATGCAGTCATGCCTGGCCGAAGCCTTGCATCACCATCGGTGACACGGACTTTAACTTCAAAGCGCACGACCTGATTCGATGTCGCAGACGCTGCGGTGTTTGTCGTGCCGGCCTGCGAGCTCGCGAGACTTGCCGGAGCCTTACTCGCTACAACACCATGGAATGTTACATCGCGGACGCCATCGACTCGAATCTCAACAGGCTGCCCGACTTTGACCTTGACAACGTCCACTTCGTTGACATTCGTACGCACCTGCATTTGCTTTAGGTTCGCAATGGTGACGATGGCCGCACCCTGTGCAAAGCCTGCGGTGGCCGATGCAACAAGCTCGCCTTCTTCCAGATACTTGCCAGTTACCTCGCCGGCCATCGGGGCAACGATTCGTGTCTCGGTCAATTGAACGCTCTGTTGGGCAAACCGGTTTTCGATTTGAGCGACATCGGCTCGGCTTCGCTCAATATCCCGCTTGCGAAGCGCGACCGTACCAAGGTTATTTTGCTGATTCTGCAGCTCTACCTTGCTGTTACGAAGACTGATTTTTGCCTGAGCAACTCTTATATCGGCTTGCTTGAGGCGAACATTTGCCTGCTCTACCCGAATTTTGGCGGCATCGACCGCAAGCTTTGCCGTGTCTATATCTTCCTTGCGGGGTCCTTCTTTGAGCAAAGCAACACGTTGTCGTGCACTAAGGATGTCCGATTCCTGAAGGCGTACCTGGGTCTCAGCAGTGTCGACATCCTGTTGGCTGATAAAACCTTTCGTCAGGAGGGTCTTTCGACGCTCGACAAGCCGCTTTTGATCTTCAAGTTGGTCTTCAGCTCGTTTGAGCGACGCAACCGCTTGTGCAAGTTCCTGAGGGCGGGTCGGGGCGGCAGTTTGTGCCAAGCGTTTTTCAGCCGTCTCAACGCCAAGCTCGGCATCCCGAAGGTTGACTGCAGCATCTGCTTTAGAAACTTCGGCATCTGCGACTTGAGATTCAGCGGTCTGAACACCAATGCGGGCCCGTTCTACGGCAATCGCCACTTGTCTTGATATCAGCCCTTCATTTTCTTTCGTTTGTTCAAGTCCGGCGCGGGCGGACCGAACCTGCGCGGCTATTCCGGCGACTTCACGGGCAACTTCTTTGGGATCGACGATAGCCAACAGCTGTCCAGCCCCGACGACATCTCCAGGCTTCACGAAAAACCGACTGAGACGCCCGGCGACCCTAGACTTAACATCCACTTTGATGACGGGTTCCAACGTACCGGATTCGGAAACGATTAGTGCAACATCACCTGTCTCCGCGGTGACAACACGCCCAATCGAAACAGCGGGCTTCGAAGACTTCATTTTGGTGAAGGTAAAACCACCGCCAGCGACAACCACGAGTCCAACGGCGATGAGCGCTTTTTTGTTAACAGCCATGCTTAGCAATTTCCATCCTGTCCTGAAAATGCATGCCTAGCGACTGGCTTTCAGAACCATTTCAACAAATTTAGGTAGCAGTTTTTGCTTTTGAATACGATTGCGGAGCTGCCGTGGATCCGATGTCAGTCTGTAGAACCACTCCAACCCACGTTTTTGCATCCAAACAGGTGCCCTTTGAACCGTCCCGGAGAAGACATCCAGTGTTCCCCCGACACCTATACACACCTTTGCACCTGTGAGATTCCCATATTGGGAAATCCATTTTTCCTGTTTAGGAATACCCAAGGCGACGAGAACAATGTCCGGTTTGCAGGCTGCAATCTCGGCTGCCACCGATGCACTTGATTCGGCATCGAAAAATCCGTCCCGAGTACCAACAATATTGCATTCTGGATAGCGGCATTGCATCTCAGTTGCTGCCTGCGCTGCAACTCCTGGAGCGGCACCAAAGAAGAAAATGCGCCAATTGCGGCTACTGCTCTCGGCTACCAAGCGTTCTGCAAGATCGACACCACTGCATTTGTTCTTGATACCAAGGCCAAGCTTACGGCTGGCCCATAGGATTCCAGCACCATCAGATGTAACCATCGACGCTGCTTTTGAAATCGATAAGAACTCATTATCCATGGATGCCGTTACAACCATACTTGCATCGGCTGTGACAACCTGATGCATGCTGTTTGTCTGGATAAATCCGGCGATGCGTTCGACTGCCGTAGCCATGTCAACATCATCAACAGGTAATCCAAGTATGTCTATTCTCTCTGCAACCATTCCTTAGAAACTATATCGCCTCATCCGAAATGAGGTCAGTCCCGTTTGAGTCTTCCATGCGCCTTAGATTGCGCAGCGCTGGGACCCACACTGCAGTTCCACCAACAACGAGCATTGTTAACACTCCGCCCACAGCGACAGATCTGACTAGTCCCAACCACCTTGCGATCAGTCCTGACTCAAAGCCGCCCAGCTCATTACTTGCCCCGACAAATAGGTCATTGAAGGCAGAGACGCGTCCACGCATACGGTTTGGAACCTGAACCAGGAGCATTGTGGATCGTATTACGACCGAAATCGCATCAAGTGCCCCCAATGTAAACAAACACAACGCAGAAAACCAGACATTCGTTGAGTAGGCAAACCCAACGGTAGCGATGCCAAAGCCACCGACAGCCCACAGCATCGCAGGTCCTGCCCGCTTCATTTCAGGTTGTCTTGCAAGATAAGCGGACATTAAGAGGGCGCCGATGTTTACGGATGCCTGAAG
>JBJTQN010000155.1:0-3389 GCA_046075665.1 Armatimonadota bacterium
CAACAATGCTCGGTCCGGCGCCCTGACGGATACGCATCCAGATGTCTTCTTTAGTCGCATCCGATTTGCCGAATTTGAACATCAACATGTCAACGGTTGCCTTGCGGAGCTGGACCGCGGGCGGTTGGTCGTAGCCGTGCTCTTTGATCCAGCCTTGGACCTGGGCAGGTGTCGGGTCTTTGCTCGAGAGGTTACGTCTCGCGATGGACTCAGCGCTGGCTGTTCCAAAGAACAAAAACCAAGTCAGTGTCAGGACGCCGAGGAGGGTTGGGATGGCCTGGAGCAGGCGCCGGAGAACAAAGCGTAGCATCAGGAAGCTCCTCCGCCAGCGCGCAGCTTACGGTTGACGCGGCGCTTGACGACGATAACAGCGGGGATTGCACCACCGATGAACAGTCCGATGAAAGCGAACAGTGGCCACCAGATGGGCTTGTTCCATTCTGCCTGCCTTTGCGCGCGCAGGTTATTGTCAATTTTGCGGTAGAGCAGAATGTCTCTGGCGATTGGATGAACCTTGGTGTTCTTCACCCAAGCATGCGACATCGTGACCACTTCAGGGTGGTAGAACGGAATCCACGCTGAGTCTTCAATAGCCATATCGCGCATTTGGTTGAGCAGGGACAGGCGCTCAGGGGAGTCATCCATGTCGCGGACTTGTTCAAAGAGCTTGTCGTACTCCGGGTTTTGGTACCAGGCGTAGTTTGGCTTTCCGGGGCCGGCGTTTAGTCCATAGAGTAGAAAAACAAAGTTTTCTGGGTCGGGATAGTCGGCAAACCAGCCATAAAGAATGCTTTGATGTTGACCCTTGATGAGCTTGTCGCGGAAGATGCTCCCGGGCGTTGAGCGGATTTCCACTTTGATTCCGGTGCGTTCGATCTGGCGTTTGAGGATGCCGTATTGCGTGCGTGCGGCGGCGGTGATGGCGGCGCAGTCGATATTCATGACAATGCGTTCGCCCGTTTTCGGGTCTTTGCCGCCGAGGTAGCCTGCTTCGGCGATGAGCTTCTTGGCGCGTTCGATGTCTACAGTGCGATAGGGATGCTTGAAATCTTTATCGTAGCCAAAAATGCCATTTGGCAGCATCCACTGTGCGGGGGTCCCATTGCCTTGGAGGGCAAGATCGATGAACTCCTGTGCATCCAAGACGAGGCTGATGGCTTGGCGGAGCTTGCGCTTCTCGGGGGTGTAGCCGCCCCAGAGCGGGTCCTTCATATTGAACAAAATGTAGTAAACGGCTGACTGCTGGGCCCGTCGGAGGCCAATGCCCATTTCCTGCATTTTAGGCGAGAGAATGCCATTGCTCGCCATCGCCTGCTGGAAGTTGTTGGCATTTAGCGTTGTTTCATCCAGATAACCTTGGAGGAAGAGGTTCCAGCTGGATGTCGACTCACGCACCATGTCAAAGACCAGCTTGTCGGTCAGGGGGAGTTGCTTGCCTGCATCATCAAGGAGGCCAGCCTCGCGGTCACCGGGGTCGCCTTCGGTCGGGTAGATGTCCGGTGCGGCGTTTTCATTGCGTTCCAGAACAAGGCGCTGTTTTGGGGTGTACGACGTTAGTTTGTAAGCGCCGCAGCCCACGGGGTGGCGTGCGTATTCATCGTTGTAATGCTCGACGGCCTCGCGTGCTTGGGGGGTGGTGTGGTGCATCGCCATGATGAAGCGGAGCTGTGGATAGGGTCGTTTGAGGTGGATGCTAAAGGTGTAGGGGTCATTTGGGTCGGGAGTGACCCCTGGAAATGGCTTGTCATAGTTGGGATCAGCCATCCCCTTTCGGTCCGGATTGAAGGCAGCAGCGTAATCTTTCCATCCGATGACATTGTCTTCGAAGACGCCCGTAAGTGGGTAGCCGATTTTGGGGTCGGCCATGCGTTTCCATGCGTAGATGAAGTCTGCGGCTGTGATAGCGCGGCCTTTGGAATCTGGAAAGCAGCCATCATTTGAGAAGCGGAGGTCTTTGCGTACAGTGAATGTCCAGACCTCACCGCCATCCGGGGTGCGTGTACGTTGTGGTTCTTTGGCCCCGAGGTTTAGGACTAGGCGAACAGGGTTTTGTTGTAGATAGTGATAGCGGAAATAGCTTGGCGTGATGACATCCAGGACATTGGATTCTGTGGTTGTGAATGAGAATGTCGGGTCCAGCGACTTTGGGTCTTCGCCGAAGTTGAGGTAGTGGACATTTTGCGTTGATTCACCGGCAGGGTATGGGTTGTTTGTGCATCCTGTGTTGGAGATGGCGAAAGCGGCGGCCAGTGCCGTGATTGCACCCGGGACTTTGATACGCAGAGTCATGCCGGTGATTATGGCATGGAATGCGTGGATGCGGGGAGCCCGATGCCAAACAAGTCAGGGTTGACGGACAGTATCGCAGCGATGGTTACTTTTATCCACCATGCCGCCACGATGAGATTTGGATTCGGACACCTGGTTGATAGCGATTACCGGCGCACCGCCGGCATCCCGGATGATGTCGGCCAAGAGCTCAGCAAGCACACGCGCGCCGCTTGCCGTTTCGGGAGCGACAAAGCGGATCCGATCAGTGGACGCCTTGAACGTGTCATTCGCTCTGGACGATGTCATTTTTCTCCACACGTGGACTGACTGCGCGCCTCCGTGCGTCACAAGTTCAATCGCAAGGTTTTGGCTGTGCTTTGGCTGCGTAACCCGGATAGTTTGGATGTCCCGTAGTGGAAGATTGACCGTGAATTGGACTTTTCCTTTACCAACCACTGTGGTGGATGTGACGACAGCAGAGCCCATCGCCTGGTAGCGGTCAAAGTCAACCGTGCTGCTTCCAGTCGTGGATGAATGTGCCCGGTGGATGCCATCCGCGAGGTAGCGAAGCGTTTCTTCCTTCCAGGCGTGATTTGCGAGTTTATACGCATCCGCTTCTGTGCGAGTCGCTGGGAAGCGCGAATTTGCCTTTGACAAAGCGCCGGATAAAGCTTGTGTCGCAGCTGTATGTGCAGGCAGCACAACGGGCGACCCCATCACAAACGATGTCATCGAAACGATAACGGTACTAACTACAAGAGAATGCATCAAAAGCTCCAACCGCGTCCCTGCCACGCAGCAAAATGTCTTTACACCACAGATTGTTGGCTTTGTGAGTGTGGCGCATTAGAGTCTGAAGGTCATAAAAATGAAAAGAACTACGGCACCACCGTAAGGAGATGCCGTGAACGTAAGCGACCTGAATGGTGAATGTTCACCTACCGAATCGCATACACCGAAACCACTCCCAGATCCCGAATAAACAGCTTGCCGCCCGACACCACCGGGTACGCCCAAGCCTTCGCCTGGCCGCGGTCCGGCGCTCCCGCCGGCGTGAAGCGCCCCAGCTCCTTGTAAGCCCCGGGTGTCGCCGCGACCAGTGCAACATCCCCGTTCTC
>JBJTQN010000156.1:0-7189 GCA_046075665.1 Armatimonadota bacterium
TGGGGGGTGCCAATGCAACGTCCCCGCAAGGTGCCGGTCAGCCTGCAACACCAACAGGTAAGTGAGCTGAGTTGGCGGAAAAATCCATGATTTCGCCGTGAGTGTCTAAAGGAGACGATGCAAAATCTGTCGAACGGCAAAGTCACATCGCGGCAACGTAGCCGAGGTGCTGTTTCATTCCAATGTCGGAAAGGAATACATATGCAATCTGTGAAACGACGTGAAGCCCGAGGCTTTACATTGATTGAACTTCTGGTCGTGATTGCCATCATCGCAATCCTCGCAGCAATCCTGTTCCCTGTCTTCGCGCAGGCTCGTGAAGCAGCACGACAAACGGCGTGTCTTTCAAACCTCAAACAACTTGGTCTTGGCGTAAAAATGTACGCATCAGACTATGATGAGCTCCTCCCGATGGGGACGTACAACTCTGAGCGCAACTGGGAGGTCAACCCCGATGTCCCGGGAAACCAGGGCTGGAATGACTGTGCCGGATTCTGGGCTGGCTATGATATGTCGGCAATCGATGGCGGACAGCCTCTCAGCGGTTGCGCTTATGGTGGGGACTTCTACCGCACCTTAATGTCGATTCAGGTCTTCCCGTACCTAAAGAACAAACAGATATGGTTCTGCCCATCGGATAAAGTCCGGCGCTTCAGCAATTCAAACGTCGCACAAGGGCTGCAATCCTACCAATGGTTCCCGAACTGGGTCTACAACACCTGGTGTCCAGGAAGTACAGCCGGGTTCCCCGGTCCCTTCCCATGTACACGCTACAACGGTGAATATCGAAACCTCTACAATGAACCTGTTTCCGAAGCATCCAACTGGGTCAGCGAGCGGATGATCTTCATTGAGCGGGGTGCATTTGGGTGGGATGGCCCGGATGGTTGCGGTGGCGCATGTAAAAACACCAACTTTAACCACAGCCGTGGCTACAATGCCGTCTACTTCGATGGACATGCAAAGTCTGTGGTCTTCGGTAAGAAGTGGACAACGGTCCCGGCCACCGGATGGGGACCTGACCGCTCACCGTAGGCAACTATTTTCGTCTTGGCATTAGTAGCCTGTCACCGCTTCCCACATTATCGAGGAGGCGGTGATTTTTTTCTAACATCCATGGGATGGCTCGGCTTTCCGCCATTAGAATTTTTGATAAATCAGGCTACGGGAACTGGTCCGAACACAGAGCACCGAAGCGGACAACGGTCCCGGCCACCGGATGGGGAGCGCTCACCGTAGAAAGAACGCTAAGATTTAGAACTCGAATCACCGCCACGCAACACCCTGCATGGCTGTGATTTCTGTAACTCACACCCGGTAATCAGAAAACTAGTTGCTGATTTGAAACATCAATGGCTCTGATGACCGCTATACTGGAAACACCAAGAAGCACGTCTGTGCATCCACGGTGATTTCACGATGTCAGATTCCCTCGCGCTCTCCGTACAAGGTGTTGGAAAATGCTACCGTCTCAAGCGCGGTGGGCAGTCATCCACGACCATGGCCGAAGCCCTCATCCAAAAGGTTCGGGGTGGTCGGGATGCTGGCTATGACGAGTACTGGGCGCTGCGTGATGTCTCCTTCGATGTGCGCGCGGGAGAAGTTGTTGGCCTGATTGGACGCAACGGTGCCGGCAAAAGCACGATGCTAAAGCTGCTCAGTCGCATTACACAGCCATCCAAAGGCACGATGAAGCTTTACGGTCGTATCGGGTCCCTTCTTGAGGTCGGTACCGGCTTTCACCCCGAGCTCACCGGACGCGAAAACATCTACCTCAATGGCGCTATTCTCGGGATGCGAAGGCATGAAATCGACACCCACTTCGATGACATCGTCCAGTTTGCAGGCGTCGAGCGCTTTCTCGAAACACCCGTAAAGCGCTACTCATCCGGGATGTACGTTCGGCTCGCATTTGCCGTCGCAGCACACCTCAACCCCGAAATCCTCGTCGTGGATGAAGTCCTCGCAGTCGGAGATGCCGATTTCCAGCGTAAATGCCTCGACAAAATGCAGGATGTCGCCAATCAGGGGCGCACCGTTCTTTTCGTGAGCCACAACATGGCCGTTTTGCAAATGCTCTGCACACGCGGAATCCTGCTGCAAAATGGCACGGTTGGCCTTGATGGCACCATCGAGGAAACTGTCGGCGCTTACCTCCGCTCCGTCGAACGCAATGCTGGCACCGATGTTCGTCTGCGCACAGATCGTAAAGGTCTGGGGGATGTCAAACTTGTCTCAGTGGATGCCGAGACGACAGGCGAATTCCCTAGCAAGACCCTCGCGGTCGGAGATGGCGCACGCTTTACCTTTGAGCTCGACAACCCAGCGCACGGTCTCAACATCCTCTTCACACTCTATGACCACCACGGGCAGGTAGTCACCGGCTTCGACAGCGGGATGTCGGGAGCAAATGACCGCCGCGGTCATGCAATCGGAAACACCTTCACATGCGATATCAGCACGATTCATCTTGTGCCCGGGCGCTACCGTATGAACGTCCAGGTGTCATCCAGCGTTGGTGTACAGGACCATCTTGAGGGTGCGCTCGTCATTGATGTCGAAGCAGGAGAGCTTGCCGGACGCGCGGTAACCCCCGAGCGTTCACGTGGCGTATTGGCCCTGCCACATGCATGGACAACCCCGGGAGAATAAGGAAATGCTAGGCGTACTTAGGCAGAAAATGGCCGACCGGCAGCTTCTCCTTGCAGATATCGCTACGAGAAAAACGCTTTTGAATGGAAAGCCTCGCCTCGGCTATATCGGTGCACTCGGGGATGCAAACCTTGGTGACGAAGCGATGTTTGCTGCCGCGAGGCAGCTCTATCCAAACCATGAATTGGTCACACTGCTGTCCACTTGGCGTGAGACCGAGCTTGCGAGCAAGGAACTCTCCGGCCCGGCCTTCTTTGATGGCGTAATCCTCGGCGGTGGGACGCTGGTAAGTCCATATTGGCTACCCGCGATCGTTCACGCACAGGAGCAGGGATGCCGAACCTGGACGCTTGGCAGTGGCATTGGAAGCTCCGGTTTTGGAGATGAGGCAGCCGTTTCCCTCGATGGCTGGTCAGAATCCCTGAAGCAAATGTCTGGAGTCGGGCTTCGCGGGCCACGCTCACTCGATACCGCGCGTCAGCTGGGAGTTGGTCACGCAGAGCTAATCGGTGACCTCGCAGCGGTGCTGACACCGGATGCCCCTCAGCAACGAAATGAACGGCGGAAGATTGTCGTTAACATCGCTTCAAGCCCGGATGACACGCGCTCACCGGCGGAAATCCCTGCACTGACAGCGGTCGCAAACTACCTCCGCCTTGCAGATCAGTTTGGTGATGAAGTCATTGGTCTCGCAATGCATCGTACGGATGGTGGACCAACGCGACGTGTCCTCGATGCCGCGGGTCTTGACCATGTAAGTGTTCAGCTACCAGAAGACTTCACGGCATTTTCCAAATGGCTGAATGGTGCCCACTTCACCATCTCTGTGCGACTCCATGCAGCGATTCTCGCAGCAAACCTTGGCATCCCAAGCGTCAGCCTCGGCTACCGCGATAAGAATCTGGACTTTATGCAAAGTATCGGACAGGAACACAGGCATGTTCCGCTGGAGACGGCCACTCTGGATAAGGTTACCGATGTCATCAAAGCGATGGAAGTCGAGGCAGATAGCTTGCGGTCCGAAGTTCATTCAAAGCAGCTCGCTTTCCGTAACCTAGTAGGGTCCTATGCTGCCAGAATGACCGCCATATAGTCCGAAATCGACCTGACAACGTGGTACCGGTGTGATACTTTGCGCCTATGCGCATTAACTCTGTTCTGGCGTGCACCTTCGCCGCCATCGCATCCCTTGGTATGGCCGGACTCTCCGCCGTCGGACAGGGACAGCAAAACCCGAATTCGTTTGCTCCTACGTATGCTCCAGACCGTGAATATGACCTACTTCACCTCAAGGTCGTCCTGGATGTTAATGAAAAAGACCGAACATTCACCGGAGAGTCCTTCAACACAATTCGCCCGCTGGTACAAACTCTAACCACCGCAAAGTTTCATGTTGGACAGGGCCTAACCGTTAGGTCGATGGCTGTGAACGGGAAAGATGTGCCGTTCAAGCGAACTGGAGAGTTTGTCGTTGTCACCTTACCTTCTCCGCTCGCACCGGCATCCACTGCAATAGTCTCTGCAAAGTACACCGGCGGTTCCAAGCAGGGGGGCGGCTTCGGCTCGGATGGTGGCTGGCACTGGATGGTTCCAACGAAGGCAAATCCAGACAAAGATGGCTTCTGGACGCAAGGTGAAACCGGCTTTAACCGCGAGTGGGCAGTTACTTGGGATTACCCAAATGACTTCGCGACCACTGAAACCATTACCACCGTCCCTGCAAAGTGGGAAGTGGTCGGCAATGGCATCCCAGTAAGCAACACCGTTAAAGATGGCCGCCGCACGGCTCACTGGAAGATGACGCAGCCACACGCAACCTATCTTTTGTCTCTGGTTGCTGGCCAGGTTGCCATCAAGAAGGATGTCTGGGACGGAATACCACTGTGGTATGTTGTGCCCGCTAGCCAGAAGGACACCATCGATGCATCCTTCTCCGACACGCCGGACATGATGAAGTTCTTCTCTAACATCACCGGCTTCCGTTACGCATGGCCAAAGTATGCCCAAAACGCGATGTATGACTTTGGCGGCGGCATGGAAAATGTGTCTGCCACGACGCTTGGCTCCGGAAACCTCACGGATGGCCGGGATGGCATCCGTACGATGGCATCCCTAAACTCCCACGAGCTCGCTCACCAGTGGTTTGGAGATGTAGTCTCCTGTAAGGACTGGGGCCAGACCTGGCTGAACGAGAGCTTTGCCACGTTTATGCAGTCAGCCTATTTTGAGCATGCACGTGGTTCCGCAGCGTACGACCGGGAAATCGATGGCAATATGCGTGGCTACTTCTTCGAGGCACGGCGCTACATGCGCCCGATTTCCACGCGTCGCTACGCAAATCCCGATGCGATGTTTGACTCACACAGCTACCCAAAGGGCGGTGTTGTTATCCACTCACTCCGCCAGATGCTCGGTGACAAGGCATTTTGGAAGGGGATAAACCTCTATCTGACACGGCACAAGCACACCCCGGTTGAGACGACTGACCTCATGAAGGCGATGACGGATGCAAGTGGCATCAACTGCGAGCCATTCTTTATCCAATGGATTCTTTCCCCAGGCCATCCAGTACTGGATTACACGTGGTCCTATGATGAAGCATCCAAGTCGGTCAAGCTACGCGTTAAGCAGCTGCAGAAGACTGATGGCGGTGTGCCGATCTACACCATCCCGACTAAGGTTGGCATTTTTATGTCCTATGGGATGTCGACACAAAAGGTCACCCTCTCCGGTGCGGAGCAGGAGATCACTGTCAAGGTGGATGGCAAGCCGGATGCAGTGCTTCTAGATCCAAGTCACGACTTCCTTCGGGAAATGCAACATAAGCCCACGGCTGCGGAGGCACGTGCGATTGTCATGCATGCAACCAATGCCGTTGAGCGACAGAGTGCATTTGATATGGTCTGCTCTGATAGCCCATCGGATGCAGAGCTCAAATCACTGATGGCAATTCTTCGCAAGGACCGTCGTGTCTTCCCAGTGTTTACCAGCGTCGCAGCACTATCGAGCATCAAGAATCCGTTGCTCAAGAGCTTTTGGAGCGAAGAACTGGGGCATCCGGATCCTGCCCGGAAAGCTGCAGCCATCCGAGCGCTCCTCGATCACGATGTAACTTCAGGCGACATCGCTACTGTGAAGTCACTTGTAAATGAATCACAGTTCAATTCCGTCAACCTCGCTGCCATCAGCTTCCTTGACAAACATGACAAAGCGGGAAGCAAGACGGTGTTCGAAAAGGCACTGACGTTCAAAAACCGAAATCAGTCCATTGCGAATGCTGCGAAGAGGGCTCTCGGGAAGTAGGGTGCTAAAGCCAGTCCGCTGGGGCGTGCTCGGGTGCGCCCGAGTGTTTCAAAAACGGATGCTGCCAGCATTTGCAGCATCCGAACTTAACACGCTGACCGCGCTCGCCAGCCGGGACTTTACAAAGGCAAAGTCAGTTGCCGATGCGAACGATATTCCGCACGCCTTCGGCGACTATGATGCGCTGCTGGCATCCCCAGATATTGATGCTGTCTACATCCCGCTACCAAATGACATCCATGCAGAGTACACCGAACGAGCGCTCAAGGCGGGTAAGCACGTTCTCTGTGATAAGCCATTCACGCTGAACAGTGATGACGCCAAGCGGTGCGCAACGCTAGCGGACGAACGTAGCCTTCGCTTGATGGAAGGTTTTATGTATCGCCATCACCCACAACACATCTTTGTCCAAGGGCTGATACAACGCGGTGATATCGGTGCGCTGATGCGTATCGACTCAACATTTTGCTACACCGCCACCATCGAGCATGCTGGAATCCGTTGGAACCCGGTGCAGGGCGGCGGGGCGCTCTGGGATGTTGGCGTCTACGGCATCAACCTTGCCCGGATGTATATGGGCGAACCAGAGGGCGCGTACACCCGTCTCACGTTGCATTCTGAGACAGGTGTGGACATCCATAATACGGTTGTGCTCGATTATGCGGATGGTCGCCATGCCATCCTGCATTCCGGGTTTGACCAGGCATTCGCAAGCACCGCGATGCTGACTGGGACCCTTGGCTCCATCACGCTCGAAAGGGCTTATCAAGTGGGTGAAGTCGGAATCCGCGTCACCTACCGCTCACATGGCAAAGATGAGCAGCACATTATGGATTTTCCTTATATCAATCAATGGAAATACGAGCTGGATGATTTTGCACTAAGCATCCGGATACCCGGCAACCCACTCATCATTGGCGAGGATGGCGTAGCCCAGAGTGTTGTGATGGATGCGGTCATTCGCTCCGCAGAATCCGGTCGGCGGGAGGTGGTTTAACATGCCATTACCTCCAGGTGTTGGTGAGGGACTTCTCCTCGGAATCACGGTTCTGGTTGGTGGGTTTGTCATCCGCAGAATAAAGCGCCGCAAAGCGTTTACGGCTGCCGTCAACACAGACCTTCCAGAGTGGGCAAGTAGTCAATCGCTGACTGTTACGCTCCGGCGACAGTGGCGGGACACAACGCAGGACCTCCCGATGGTTGAGCTAAACATCTTTGGCAAGACGATAACCGC
>JBJTQN010000157.1:0-13404 GCA_046075665.1 Armatimonadota bacterium
CGGATGGAATCTGGTACCGTTGACCCGGAACATGTACAAGAGTCTGAAGATGATTATGAGGACGATACTGATAAGTGATCATCCGGTTGAGGCTGTGTCTCCCGCCTGAACGGTGAGATTCCGTGAATTTTTGGGAACCCGGCCTTTGTAAATTCAAACCCGGCACGCTCAGGTGAGTCATCTATTGCAATCGCATCGATATGGGCACTCAACATGTTTCTATCGTTTGTAATAACAATCGCGTCGTGCTTTCCAGCCCACTTGAGGATAACGACATCGGCTTCTTCACCATGGGTGATGTGTAAACTTCCTTGATTTTGCAGTTGAGTGATTACATCAGGGTCCATCACATTGTGCCGTAGGTTTGCATCGGCGTAAATGTTGACTGGGAAGTATCCGTCCATAACCAGTTGCTGCCAGATTGCCAGTATTCTCGATGCGTGTGATACCGATTTATCGCCAGCCTTGCCGCTGTTCCACCGTGCCACATTGGATGCATCAATCACTGCAGCTCTCCAGTGATGGTTATGAAGAGGGACCAGAGCCCATGGTGAGGACGAATCTCGTATGCATGTTTCGATTGCCAGAGCAAGCGAATCATCCATCTCGAGTAACAGTTCCAACCCTTCCCGTACTCGTGCGATGTAACTCTCATCACCGCGTTCAACACGCCGAATAATTTCACGAACGGTACAGCTGTGTCGCCGACCACTGGCTAGCGGTAGTGAGAGAGTTTCCGAGTCTGTGATCCGACGTGTTGCTAGTGAATCCACTCCGGCAATCAGGCGATTTGTAGAAGCACACTCGAGCGTGCGGGGTAACAATTTGTCAAATGCCTTGCGATTTCGTGAGCGTAACCTGGCGAGTGGATGAACCAGCTTTCGCATCGAGTCATCCGGCACTTGGGAGACGAGTGCTCGCATTGCGGATATGACATCCGGGGACACGGCATCTGATGAAATTGCGTGTAATGCCAAGACAAGGCACTCGAGTGCATCGTCATAGCGCTTTTTGCTGATAAACAGACGGATTGCTTCGCCCAATAGTGCCAGCGCCTCGTCATCACGTTTGCCTCGTAGAAGCGCCACTGCCTGTAAGTGGCGCAACGTTGCGATGTCAACCTGAGAGAGTGATTTGTCCTGCAAAAGGAGATTTACCAATCGCTGGATGGCATTCCATTCGGCTTTGCCATGCAACATGATCGCCTGCATTGCTGCTTTGACCTGAGGGGCGATTGCCTGTCCAATTGGCGTTCCCGAAGCCGATGGCAGGTTGCCCAACGTTGATGGTGCCTTTAGTTGCTTGCGAAGCCCATCGATCTCAGCCTGTAAGTTACTCTCATTCCTCAAGACTTTGAGAGTCTCTGCTTTGAGGCGAGCGGGTCTTTTGTCGACGGGATATTTGCGGAAGTCTGTTCCCCGTTCAGTTTCAATGACATCCTGAATTCGCTCTACGAACTCTGTGGCGAATTTGGATGACCGCTGCTGTGTGGCGAGCTCCGCTTCGAGTCGGCTGACTTCTGCGCGCGCAATTTCCAGTTGCTGCACGATGTCACGTAGCTGCGCATCGGTTGCATCCAACTGTTCCTGCAATGCTGCAGCTGCGCGTAAATCAGATGAAGCGGGCACCGTGTCGTTTGGTTTTGGCGCATTGTCTAAAGCAAGGAGATTTGCGCGTTCTGCACGCTGACCATTAGGGGCAGACCCGACAGGCTTTTGCTTCTGCATCCGGGGCAGACCAACGCGGGGTGTATCTGGTTGCTGTGCTGCTTCCGGTCTAGCAGACTGGCTCGTCGTTGCTTGGTCTTCGGACGTTGCCCACTTTGCGGCAAGTCTGGGAGTTTTTACAAGGGTCTGTGCGATGAGGAGCTGGTTTGTGGGAAGTTTGACGAGTTCTGGGAGAAGACGAAATGCGGATGGTTGCATTTTGTTTGCCCGTAAAAACGCGATGATTGTTGCAGGTTTGGTCTTGGCAAGCTCTGCCTGCCATTCAGCCTGAGTCCATTGAGATGGAAGCCGAACAGTGCTATCCGTGGTTTCGTCCAGACCATCGGATTCAGTGTTCATGATTAGCCATCCGCCTTTAGCATTTGTAGCGGCCTTAGCGAATGGCCGGAACGTAGCGCCGAGCGTTTAAGCTGCCCACAGGCGGCAGCAATCTTTTGTCCACGTTCTTGACGCTGTGTAACGGTTACTCCGTACGATGCAACGATGTCCCTAAAGCGGTGCGTTGCAGCTGCTTGAGGCCTTTTGTAGGCGGCTTCAACATCTGTGGAGTTGTATGGAATCGTATTCAATGCGCACAGTGTTTGCTTGGCAAGCAGCTTTCCGAGGGCGTGTGCGTCTTCATCCCGGTCATTCACGCCAGCGAGAAGAACATATTCAAAGGTCAACCGTCGATTCGTTTGATGGACATATTCGCTACATGCCTGCATGAGGCGAGCAATGTTATGTTTTTTGTTAAGTGGCACAAGCTCATCACGTAGGCCATCGGTAGGTGCATGCAACGATACCGCCAGCGTCAGTGGAAGGTTCATTTGCGCCAGTTTCTCAATCGCAGGAATGACACCTACGGTGCTGACAGTAAGGTGGCGCCAGCTAAGTCCCATTTCGTTTGCCATCAGCGTCAGAGCGGCGACGACATTAGGAAGGTTGAGAAGCGGTTCGCCCATACCCATCATCACGACGTGAGAGATACGCGTTTCAGGATGCAGAGCCTGGACGATAAGAATTTGATCGATGATTTCTGCCGTGGTGAGGTTACGAACTAAGCCCTCGGTACCAGTAGCACAGAAAGAGCATCCCATCGGGCATCCGACCTGGCTTGAGATACAAATACTTGTACGGTTTTCATATGGGAGGAAGACGGTTTCGACGACTTCTCCATCACCAAACGAGAGGAGATACTTAACGGTACCATCTACGGCTTCCTGCTTACCCGTTACCGTGCAACTTCCAATGGTGTAGGTTTCGGACAACGTTTGTCGCAAAGCTACTGGTAGTGTCGTAATGTCATCAACGCTTCGTACCCTGTGCATGTAGATGCTTTCGGCAAGCTGCTTGCCGCGGTAGGCAGGCTGTCCGATGGACGTAATGATGGATGTGAGAGCAGCTGTATCCAGCCCGGTAAGAGTTTGCACGATGAACGAGTATACCGATTGTCGGCATCCGGGGCTTCGGGTTAGTCCTGTAGCTTTATGCGCACCGAGGAAACCGACAGGTCGGATTTAGATTTGACTGTCGGATGTTATTCCAAGGTATTTAGGTGGTCGCACGGATGCTTTCGCAGTCCCAAGTGCTACCAGCGTAAGAATGTATGGTAGCGCCAGCAATATTGGATACGGCAACAACGTGTTCCCACCAGCCTGAAGACTGGCTTGAAGGACATCAAGGCTGGCAAAACAAAGGGTTCCCACAGCCGTCCAAATCGGTGACCAACGTCCAACGACGATAAGGGCTAGGGCAACAAAACCACGTGACGCGGTCATGTTGTCTGTAAAGTTGTTTGAGATGCCGATGGATAATGAAGCTCCCGCTAACCCGCACAAGGCACCGCATCCAAGGCTTGCAAAGAACCGATAGTGATGAACGCTGTAGCCTGCAGCAGTGACTGCTTTTGGATGTTCGCCTGTGGCAGTCAGTCCGATACCGAGTCGAGTCCGATAGAGCAACCACCACAGTAAAGGCACAAGCGCGAGAAAGACAAGCGTCAGTGTATTCATCCCCCAAATGATTGGTGAGAGGCTCTGTGCCTTTAGGATAGTCGGATTTGACTTTTGGAATGCGCGCGAGAGGACACCGGTGATGCCGATAGCCAGAAAGTTTACCGCAGTACCAACGATGACATGATCCGCTCGCATCAGGAGCGTGAAGACGCTATGGAGCGCTGCAGTGAGTACCGCGAAGAGGACCGCGGCAAGAACTCCGACGATAGTGTTACCCGTAACACTTGTAGCAATAACAGCGGCGAGTGCGCCAATAAGCATCATTCCTTCAAGAGAAATCTGAACGATACCTACTTTTTCGCTGATTAGCCCGCCGAAGCAAGCAAGTCCAACCGGAGCTGCATACGTGATGATGTCGGTAACAACGCTCATGATTTTGCTCCCGACTTTGCCAACAACGTCCTTGTGAAACGGGCGCCAAGAATTGAGAAGAGTATGACGGCCTGGATGACTTGGAGGACAACGACAGGAATACCAGCGGACTGTGCGGCGGATGAACCACTGGTCAGGGCACCGAAGAGCAAGGCGGCGGGGATTGCTCCGACAGGTGAAAGTCTTGCCAGCAATGCTACGGCGATAGCGGTGTAGCCGTAGCCTTTGGAGTAGGGATCCGCTAGGAAATGGGTAACACCAGCAATTTGGATTCCACCGGCCAAACCGCCCAGTGCACCGCTGATGAGGACGGTACTTACAAGGATTCGACTTACTGGCAGACCCATTGTTTTCGATGCACGCAGACCGTTGCCAATCGCCTTTAGCTGCTGGCCGAAAACGGTGAATCGCAACAACATATCAAAAATCACTGCCAGCGCCAATGCAATCCATATTCCGGTATGAAGCTGCAATCCAGAAACGACCTTTGGAAGCTCTGCCGCAGCACGAATCGGGTCTGATTGGGGGTATTCACGCACTGCTTCCTGCAGCGGGCCTCGGACCACCCATGCGACAACCTGCACTGCAATAAAGTTCATGATCAGGCTGCTTAAGACGATTTGCACGCCGCGGAAATGCAACATGATGGCTGGGATGAGCGCCCAAAGTGCTCCGCCAAACATGGAAGCCACAAGAGTTACGATGACAGCCAGCGGACCAGGCGCTGCAAGCTGACCAGCCCAGCACGCGAGCACGGCACCAAGCAGAAACTGCCCTTCTACTCCGATATTGAACATTTCTGCACGAAACGCAACGATAACCGCGAGCGCTGTTACAAGTAACGGAATCGTTTGGACGAATGTATTACTGATGTTGTACTGAGTACCCGTAGCCCCTTGAACGAGCGCTTGCGCGACTGCGACTGGGGATGCACCTGCGATCAACACGATTCCAGCACATGCCGCCAACGCAATCAGCATCCAAAGGAGTCCATTGCAGGCAGATAACGCGGTGGACTTCGACATTAGTGTGTACCGCCCATCAGACGCCCGAGCACAACTTTACCAACACTGCCCGGCATCGTCTCGCTCATGCGACCGTCATACAGTACGGAGACCCGGTCTGACAGTGCCAAGATCTCATCAAGCTCGGTACTGATCAACACGACACAGCAACCGTCCGCCGTCGCGGCACGAAGCGCGCGGTGAACATAGGCAATTGCACCAACATCTAGGCCACGCGTAGGATTCACTGCGACCACAACCTTAGGATTCCTACTAAGTGCCCTGGCAATCACAACTTTCTGCTGATTTCCGCCGGACAGAGAGCTTACAATTCTGGATGAATCCGCGGGGCGGATGTCAAAGCGTTCTACTTCCCGATCTGCGAATTCTCGAATGGCTTGGCGGTCCAGCAGCATCCCATATCGCGTAAATGTGGGCTCACTTACACGGTCCAGCACGATGTTATCGGCGATCGACATCGACATGACTAGGCCATCCTGTTGGCGATCTGCCGGTATATATGAAACGCTGCTTGCGAGAAAACTCCGTGGTGAGACGGATTGATGAGGGAGAATTTCGTTGCCATTGATGGCCATGCTGCCTGCAGCGAGCGCAGTATTTCCTGTGAGGAGAGCCGCCAGCGCACCCTGGCCGTTTCCATCGACTCCGGCAACTCCGAAAATCTCACCGGCGCGTATCGCAAGGTTTCCACAGCGAAGCTCTGACTCCCCGTCGACCGCCGCGGCATCGTGGAGCATGACTCTGACATCACCCATTTCGACAGCTTGGCTGACATCATGTTTGGCTGTAAGCACAGCAAAGGCATTGGATGCGTCTCCAACCATTTCGCGCGCCAAATCCTGCACGCTGGTCCCGGCGGTTGAGCCATGGTGAACGACTTTGCCACGCCGGAGGACAGTGACCGTGTCGGCAACAGCCATGACCTCATCAAGCTTGTGCGTGATGATGATGATACCGGTCCCGGTTGCCGCAATGGCTTTGATTGTCGTGAAGAAACCCGGCAACTCGCCAGGGGTAAGGACCGCCGTTGGTTCATCTAGGAGCAAAACTTTACGCTCACCCTGCAGAGCCTTCAGGATTTCGAGACGCTGCTGTGCACCAACAGTTTGTGTGTCAACTCTTGCATCCAGATCGATATCCCAGCCAAAGGATGCTGCTTGAGCGGCGATGCGTTTGCGTACACTTCTAGCCGGCCAGCTAAACCAGTCCCGCTTTTCGACCATATCAGCCAACAGGAGATTTTCTGTTGCCGAGAGCGTCGGTACCAGCATAAAGTGCTGATGCACCATCCCTATACCAGCGTTTGCAGCATCGATTGCTGACGTAAATCGCACTGCAGCTCCATTGAGTAGGATTGAGCCACGCGTTGCCTGGGTCATACCGGCGAGGATGTTCAGTAGAGTTGACTTTCCTGCACCATTTTCACCCAAAACCGCGTGAATCTCGCCGGGCTGGAGGTCAAGACTGACATCGCTAAGCGCCACAAAGTCTCCGAATGATTTTGTGATGTTCTGGATGGACAGGACGGGCTGCGACATTTCGCACGAAGTATACCTGTAGCCCAACATCCAGCGCGGCGATATGCTTCCCGCATGCCGTACACACCGATTACTGCAACGTTGGGCTATGTCATCGATGGTCAGGGAAATGTCTTGCTTATCCATCGAAACAAGCGTCCGGAAGATCAAGCCCTTGGGAAAATGAATGGCCTTGGTGGCAAAGTGGATGTCGGTGAAGATATCGCGGCATGTATGGTCCGCGAGCTCCACGAAGAGGCTGGGATTACTGTCACCGGGATGACGTTGCGGGGCACAGTTTCTTGGCCAGGGTTTGGCAAGCATGGTGAGGACTGGCTTGGGTTTATATTTGTCATCCATGCTTACACCGGCGATGTCCTTCTGGGTAATCCTGAAGGCGATCTTTTGTGGAAGCCAATCGATGAGCTGGTAAATGGCAACCTTCCACTTTGGCCCGGCGACAGATACTTTCTTCCGCTCGTCTTTGATGACAACGAGCGGCCGTTCCACGGAGTGATGCCATATGAAGACGGAAATCCTGTCAGCTGGAATTTCAGTCGCTTTTAACATGCTCATTTAGGTGACACAAGCGGATTGCACTGCGAAAACTACGGGGTTAGAATCGGACAGCGAATGCATCGCAAAAGGTGGTAGCTAGCGTGTCTGATGAAGAACAATCGGGTGGTTTTACATTTAGAGATCGCCGCGGAAGCGGAGAACCGGTAAAACTCGCTCCTCCTAGATCCACGCCACCTGCATCCGGTCAGAGCGATAAGCCAAGCGGAATCTGGACACCCCCCAGCGTCAAAAAGGCATCCCCTCCGCCACCAGCAGCTCCTTCACCTCCTTCAAACGGGGGGGCGTCACAGGTAGCTCCCGATGCGCTTCCAGCGAGTCCGGAAGACGAGGCGATGCTGGATCCCGAAGTCGGGATTCCAAGCGTGTATCACGTGCTCAGTGAGCAGCTGATGATGATGCAGCAGATTGCTGTCGTGCGTCTTGGGCTTGCCCCGGATCCGATGACCCATCTCCCTGCAAAAAACCTCCGCGAAGCTCGTGTCGCTATCGAAGTCCTGACAAAACTTTCTGAGGAAATTGCGCCCGTCCTTCGTCCTGAGGAAGTTGGCCAGATTGGGCAGCTCGTTCGCGAACTTCGTGCCCGCTACACCGATGCTGTTTCCCAAGCCGCGGGGCATAACTAACGTGAGCGGTCTCAGGCATCCATACCTTGCCAGTGTCATCCTGCATCTTGAACAGGGATTGGACTTACTTGATGATGCCCGGGATGGCTACCTAACTGTAATCTCACTTGAGCTGAATGCCTGGCTAGTAGCACTTCGCTTACAGATCCCGGCAATTTCGGATACGGTTACATTGACATCCGATGCCGATGGCCTAACCCACTTTGCCGCATTGCTGACCGTCCCTGATATTGGAGATTTACTCTACAAGAATCCAATGCGCATCAGGGTTCTGTTACAGTCATCAATATCGTTTTTACGGTCCGTTGCGGCATACACCGATGCCGACCGTGTTTGCTAGCATTAGTCCTCTCCGAGAATGCAGAAGGATGATCGCTGGCCGAAAATCAAGCAATCTATATGTCCGCCTGAGGACATAGTTCAGTGAGGAACATCTGATGGGAAGAGTTGTAATTGTAACGGGTGGTGCCGGCGGGATTGGGCAGGCATTGGGTGCGACAATGGCTGCAAATGGCGATTCCGTTGTCCTCGCTGATATCAACCTCGAGCGCGTTCAGGAAGTTGCAGCATCCACTGGATGCGATTTCATCCACATGGACATGGGAAATGTGTCCAGCGTCCGAGCTGCGATTGCATCTGTTGCGGAAAAGTATGGTCGCATAGACGTGCTGGTAAACAACGCCGGCATTTTCCGTCTTGAGCCTATGCTTGATGTCACAGAAGAGACCTACGACCTCCTGATGGATATCAACCTCAAAGGTGCATTCTTTGCCTTACAGGCTGCCGCTGCCGAAATGCTGAAAAACGAATCGGGAGGGGTTGTCGTCAACGTAGCAAGTGCCGCTGGCCGCAGTGGACGACCAACGCAGACGATTTACGGTCTTTCAAAAGCCGGCATGGTTCACATGACAAAGTCTGCTGCGATTGCTCTCGCGCCAAAAATCCGCGTCTGCTGTGTGTGTCCTGCTGCGGTTGACACGGACATGATGGCGGCAAACTTTGCAGCGCGGCGTGCTGTCTCCGGGGATGCAGAAGCAGAAGCGTTCAAAGCAAAGCTGCTCCTCGGAAGAATGAGCACCGCACAGGAAGTCGCCGATTTGGTTGTCTATTTGGCATCCGACAAGGCTGGCTATATCACTGGAGGCTCGATCGACATCTCCGGTGGATTGGATATGCACTAGGCGGAAAGCCAATTGAACTGATGTTGGTTTGACCAGGTGGGATGGGAGTGGGACGTATGGAAGCCAGAGCGCTACAAATCAATGCTGCGGATGATGTTGCGGTGTTGCTGTCGCCAGCAATCGCTGCAGGAACACATCTTGGGGGACTGGATAAAGACATCACCACGCTTTCAAGCGTGATGAGCGGTCATAAAGTCGCCCTTCATCCAATCAAGGCTGGAACACCCATCATCAAATATGGTCAGCCGTTCGCCGTCGCCACCGAAGACATTGCAGAAGGCGAGTGGGTTCATACACATAACGCTCGCACAGCTCTCGGCGCGAACGAAGCTTATACCTATAGTGGACCAACGCCGTCTCCGGCAGCCTCCGGCCCGGTGCCGACATTTCACGGCTATGTCCGTGCGGATGGTCGCGTAGGAATCCGACAGGAAATCTGGATTTTGTGCACAGTTGGATGCATCAACAGAATAGCTGAACGTGTCGCCCGTGAAGGCAATGCTCTCTTGTCGAAGGCAAACGGTGGTCACCTTGATGGCGTATATGCATTTACACACCCGTATGGCTGTGCACAGATCGGGAGCGACCTCGGTCAAACACGCCAGCTGATCGCCGCACTCGCTGCGCATCCTAACTGTGCCGCAGTCCTCCTAATGGGGCTTGGATGTGAAAACAATCAGCTTAAGGATCAAATCGCAGCCTTCCGAAATGCTGACCCAAATCGTATTCGTTCATTTTCTGCCCAAGAATTCGAAGATGAGGTCGCAGAAGGATTACGTTTGCTAAATGAACTGGCGGATGTCGTCAAGGATGATGTCCGTACGGAAGTTCCGGTTAGCAAGCTCGTTCTCGGAATGAAGTGTGGGGGCTCGGATGGTTTTAGTGGTCTAACTGCAAATCCGCTGGTGGGTGTGCTTTCAGATCGCCTCGCAGGCTGGGGAGGGACAAGTGTCCTAACAGAAGTGCCTGAAATGTTTGGTGCCGAGAAACTTCTCATGGAACGTGCAGCGGATGAGAAGACATTTGGAGAGATTGAAATGATGATCAATCGCTTCAAGGATTACTTCCGAAAGTACAACGAACCCATCTCTGAGAATCCCGCGACAGGAAACAAAGCCGGAGGCATCACGACACTTGAAGAAAAGAGCCTTGGGTGCATCCAAAAGGGCGGTGCAAAGGCACCTGTGACGCATGTGCTCGATTACGGGCAGCCGCTTCCTGTGGATGCAGGCGGTGGGATTGCACTCGCGTACGGACCAGGCGCGGATGTCGTTTCCTGTACAACGCTTGCGGCAACGGGAGCGCAGATTGTACTTTTCACCACCGGGCGGGGAACGCCATTTGGAACCTGCGCTCCAACCATGAAAATCGCGACCAACAGTGACCTAGCAAATCGTAAGAAGGGCTGGATAGATTTCAACGCCGGGCGATTGGTGGATGAAGGTATCTCTATCGATTCGCTAGCAGATGAGCTCTTGCAGAAAGTGATCCGAATCGCATCCGGTGAAGAGCAAACCTGTGCCGAAAAGAACGGTTGCCGAGAAATTGCCATTTTCAAGGATGGAGTCATCAACTGATGCAGACCCCACGGATGTTGGTATTCGGCACCGGTGTGTTCCTACGGGGCTTCCTGATGGACTTTGCAAGCCGTGCAGGGTTCAGGATGACGCTGGTCTCGAGCACATCCGCTGGAGATGACCGCGTTGACCTCCTCCGGGCGGCAAATGGTGTTGTGCAGCTCTATATTCGTGGTCTGGATGAAAGTGGTTCTGTTGTCGATGCTAAACAAACACTTTCGGTCGTTGACACTGCATTCAAGGCGAGTGGGGACTTCTCTGATGTCCTTGCAACTGCAGGCGACCGGTCGATTTCCATTGTGTCAAGCAATGTAAGCGAATCCGGGTTTAAACTGTCTGATAACCCATCCGATGACATGACTGATGTGCCGGCATCGTTTCCGGCCCGCCTCGAACGGTGGATGTTCGCACGCTACAGCGTCTGTCCGGATGCCGAGCTCAATGTCCTCCCTTGTGAGCTGATTGCCGATAACGGTGTGCGCCTTCGCGAAATGGTTCTGAGTGTTGCATCCCGAATGGGACGCGCGGATGGTTTTGCTGAGTGGCTGAATACGCATGTGGCATTTTCGGATACATTGGTCGACCGTATATGCACTCCATCATCGAATGAGGCTCTCGCTGCTGTCGTGGAGCCACATACCTTCTGGGCTCTAAAGGGGCCTGTCGGACCATCGGTGGACCGCCTTGCTGATGCGGCATCCGGTGGCATCGTCATTGCGCCAACGATTGAGAACTACCAACTCCGAAAAGTTCGCCTGTTAAACGGCCTGCACACGGCAATGGCAACGATTGCTCCCATCAAATATGGCATTGCCACGGTGCGGGAGGCTTTGGAGCATCCTGACCTTGGCGCATACCTCGAAGCGATGTTGTTTGATGAGCTGATTCCAAGTATCGTTCCGCCGGTTTCACCTGATGAGGCTTCGGCATATGCCAACCTGACACTGCGCCGGATGCGAAATCCATTCATTAAACATCAACTAGCCTCAATTAATGTTGGGGCACCAGCAAAGTGGCAGACGCGGCTATTGCCTGCGATCACGTTGTTCGAAGAAAGGTATGACCGCCCGCCTGCCCGAATCGTCGAATGTTATGCGCTGTTTCAATCGATCCAGGTAACATAAATGTCACTTTCCGTCAAAATAACGGCAACAATCCTCCTAATTGTTGGGTTCTTTGTTGGGAAAGTGCCCCTGACGCCACAGATGTCCTGGGTGTCATCCATTGCAATTCTTGGCTTTGCGGCACCCACGTTATTTGCAGTCTACAAAGCGGGTATGGATAGGCGTATCGTTGTCACGCTGGTGGGGTTATCGATCTTTGCCCTCGGAATCGAAGCAACCAGCATCCTGACTGGGTTTCCATATTCCCGATTTGTGTATGGCGACATGATTGGCGGACGCGTAGCCGGACTGGTCCCATGGACTGTGCCGTTTGCGTGGGTACCGCTGGTGATTGGAGCCCCGGCACGACTCGCGGCGCTGCGTAAACACCCGCTGTTCTTTCTCTTCTGCGGTATCTACCTGATGGCCATAGATTTGCTCCTTGATCCGGCTGCGGTTAAGCTCGGATTTTGGACCTATCAATATGGAAGCGCCTATTACGATGTACCATTACAGAACTTTGGTGGATGGGTGATGACTGGAACACTGGCGAGCGTTGTATGGGCACTTGCATATAGACGTGCTGTCGTCGGACCGCTTATTTCAACGCTATTCCTGACCTGTGCATTTTGGTCATCCGTTTGCTTTTTCAAGGGCTTGTATATCCCAGCTGTGATTGGTGCATTACTCGCGCTGGATGCGCTGCGCTGGGCCGAATCAATCAGAAAGCAAAACGGGGCTGTTTCCAGCCTCGTTGTCTAATCTAAGGAAGCTTGGCTGGCTCCGGGTCTCCCCAGCGTCCACTTGGCCAACTAAGGCGCTGGACATCATCGAAGAAGCTTCGTACCTTGTGAATGGTCTCCGGGTCATACTCGCGCTGCGCAGCTTTGACATTGGCGTGGACGGTAGCCGGATTGTTCATCCCAACCAGTAGCGATGCAGGCCCGTTCAGTCGGTAGCTCCACGAAATCGCGATGTCTGACAAGTCCAAATCCCGTTCTTCACAGTAATGTACAGCGCGCGAAACAGCATCACGGAGCTCGGGAGTAGCCGGATGCCAATCCGGTGGACCTGCATGTGTAAGCAGTCCCATGCTGAGAGGCGACGCTGCCACGACACCAACCTTCTTTGCATCGAAGTACGGCATCATTTCTGCCAGGCTGTCATCATTCAAACAAGCATGTGAATACGACAAAATCGCATCGAGAGGTGTCTCATCCAGAACCGTACGGAAAATACCAATAGGCAATCCGCTCACACCGAGTGCACGTACTTTCCTGGACTTGACAACATCACGCAACGCAGGAAGTGTTTCGAAAATGACAGTTTCCGGGTCATCAAATTCGATGTCATGGCACAACAGCAAGTCAATATGGTCGAGCTTAAGGCGGGTAAGGCTTTCATCGACGCTGCGACGAACGCGGTCTGCGGAAAAGTCAAACGATGCGACATCATAGCGACCGCATTTTGTGATGACCGTGAATGCTTCGCGGTTGATTCCTTTGAGTGCCTGACCAAGGACTTCTTCGCTCCGACCCTTGCCGTAGTAGGGGCTCGTATCGAAGGTGGTTATCCCGTAGTCAAGCGCGGTACGTACCGCGGTATCGGCATCCTTTTGTGTGAACTCACCATACGCACCACCCAGCGGAGCTGCACCAAATGACAGCTTGGATACGTTGAGATCCGTGTTGCCTAGACGAACC
>JBJTQN010000158.1:0-3341 GCA_046075665.1 Armatimonadota bacterium
AAACGGTCAATCAACGTCACGGACATTCCTGCAGCCTCTGCCGCATTCACATCGATGCTATTTGCCGCTAGAATCGATATCTTTGCACCATCAAGCGCCGCTGCAATATTCTCAACTAGTGCCGCACGGACATCTCCTGACACGCGACCAAGTACACGACCAGCAGCTTTCGCAGCGCAAAGTTGGTTCGTTAGGAGATGTTCCACAAGCCAATCCTATCGGCTACCCACTGTATCTGCACCCTAGAAGCGCGCGGAGACATCAAAGTTAAACGAGCGGGCAGAGTAGGAATACGCTGCGTTGTCACGGTCCCGAAGCCGGGCAAATCTTACATCCAATGTGGCCCCAAACAGCTGCGTTAACCGAAAGTCAATTCCGAGCCGCGCTTCCATCCGGTGGTAATTCGAGCTTGCATAATACGCACCCTGGCTGCCACTACCGGGCGAATTCGCCAGAGGATTGCTAGCGTTGAGGTCATTCAGCTCCACAAACGGTACAAAGCGCTTTGCCGGAACATCCACACGAACGGTAATGACATCGTTGGTTCCCTGCTGGAGACTAAAGCCTCCTCCACCAATACCACCCCCGATGCCACCACCGATACCGCCGATGCCCCCGCCACCCATCATTGTTGATGAGCCAAAGTTCATTCGCATAAAAGCCGTACGGACCTGAAGGCCATCCGGGCGACCATGGGTTGTCATGAACGACCAGTTCGTGTTGTCAAAGTCTCCTTGTCCTCCAACATACCGACCAATCTGCTGGCTGACCGTTGCGTTTACATTAAACTCAGCCGATGGTGAATAGGTAAGCAAAAGGTCATTGCTTGTCATGTCCGTGTTATCGAAGTTTGGAACCAACATCAGGGATGTGCTTCTCCGAACTTCGGCCCGAATAGCCTGTGTAGGAGTAAATGTCAGGCGAACATCGCGTGTTCGGGTTTGCTGTCCCGTTGATGTGAGGCCAGTGCTTCCACCTCCACCAATTGAGCCACCATTTCCATAGAAACCATCAAGGCTCTGACCGTTCTGACTATCTGTCAGCTGTACATCGAGCTGAACCTTGTCGGGCGCAATCCAGTACAGAAGCGACATTTGATTATCGTTGGCACTGCTGGCATTACCTCCAGTACGGTTACGACTGGTTCCGAGGTTGGAGCTGAGCGACAAGCGCGTGCTGGGGGTAAAGGTTGTATTGAAACGGATATTCGTGCTTGCCCCATTTGTCATGTTGGCATTTGCATTTCCATTTTGAATACCGCCGAGGTAGCCGCCCCCCGTGTTACCGAGGCCGGTACCAACCGTTTGCGAATATGCATTTGCGAAGACCGACCGTCCCTGACTGGTGGTCTGATCAACTGTAAGTCCAAGCTGGACATTGGTAAAGCCCCAGTCAACGCCAATGGAATCACTTGCATAAGACGACTTTGATGGCTGTGATGTGTTTGAACCAGTACCGGTTCCGGTACCCGTTCCGGTACCGGTAGATGTGTAGGTCAGGCGCTGGCCGGTCTGGTTATGGCTGGCGCGCAGCACAGGAGCCTGCCCTCCCTTAAGGGCCTTTAGCTTTTGACTGATCGTGAAGCCGAGGCCTGTGGAATCCGAAAGCGATGTCGGGGCCGTTGGTGTGGTGCCGGTTGTCGAGTTACTGTAGATGTTCGGAAATTGACTTGTCAGGAAGTTGCCACTAAGGTCAGTCGTGTCTGATGGAGCGAACCTCCACTGTGTCTTGAGTTCCCGTCCAGTACGTAAAAATGCTCCGGCCGTCGAGTCGACGCTTGAGAACCCTGAACCGACGTTACGGATACCCGTGGTGACGCTCCACTTATTGGTCTTTTGTTTCTCACTGCTTGCAAAGCGGGTTTGGATATCTACGCCGGTGCCACTTGTCGCAGCTGAAATACCCTCGCTCTGTCCGACCTGCAGCTTTACCTGACCATTCACACCGGCTGGAATCTGCGTATCAATTCCAACGACCTGACGATCCCCTCCAATACCTTGCTGGCGCACAGGTTTGTATGTGATGCGGAGACTTGAGATGCCGGTGAGGGATGTATCCGGTGGCAGAGGGCGTCTGAGCTGAATGTAGTTAAGCTCGCGGTTGATGAAATAGTCAGCAGCAATCCCTTCTACAAGAAGCCGTTCCTGATAGCGGACTTCAACCGGAGCCGTGGCATCGATGGGAGATGCAAGCGTGTAGCGTGTGGAAACGACCGCACTGACGGGGAAGTATTCGGTGACAGTCCCGGACTTATTGCCTCCTGCAGATGTAGATTGCCGCAGCATCGTCACGCCAACATTCCGGCCTCCCTGAAGCGGGAGGTCCCAGCGAAACCCCGTCAGCACGCCGCGACCACTGTTATAGTTCAGGAGCTCATACGTGTACTCAACCGTGTCAGCGCGGTTGATGATTCTCCCCTTTAGGAAGCGGATGATACCTAGTTGGTAATCGATGTCATAGTCGACTCCGGAGTCAAGTGGCTGACCATTAAGGGAAAGTCGCTCGGTCCCTGGGACGATTTGTGATCCACCTAGGTAGTACGGACCAGTCGTCCCCTGTCCCACAAACGAGTTACGACGCGTTAGTGCACGGGTAACACTTGCGATGGTTGCGACTTTACTTCCGGCACCAAGGTCGCGTTGGTATTTGACACCTTGAACATTTCTTGAGAATGGGATGAGCTCATTACCCGAAAGGCTTGCTGAGACATCGCCAACGTCAACAACGGTGCCCCTCGTCGAGTCAAAGTGCATCCGCATCAGCTGGGACAGACTGGAGCGTATTCTGTTGTTCGACAGATTAGCGTTGACATCCACGGTATTAAACAACTTCCCACTGATTCCAACATTGAGGTTTTGTTGGAATGGCCCAAGCGTTGAGTTGTTCAGAAACTGGTTGTTATTCTGAAAATTAAACCAGTCACGGGCTTGTTGGCTACCATCAACATTGTTTGCTCGTGCAACAAGATTCCACCCACCTGACACATTTAATCCCCGCGCCCACGTGCCAAACAGGCGCTCACCATTTCCGCTCTGCCCGATGAGTCCATCTGTATTGCCACCCAGACCATCCACTTTGAGCTTAGCCTTCTGCTTTGCCGCATCTGTTGGAGATGTCACGGTACCTGTAGTCTGTGAGGTTCCCAGTGGACTTGAAGGTGGCGGGATGTCCTGTATGGGCATCCCGATGATCGCGCTAAGAGGCAATATGGCAAGCATTTCAGCGACCATAAAGTCCATCCAACTTCCGTCTCGGCAAGAGTGCCTTATCGGCCATTTCGTTTGCGAGCTCCCAACGTGCAGCTTGCTTCCCGGATAACGCGGCCTCGGCGAGAAGCATTT
>JBJTQN010000159.1:0-4304 GCA_046075665.1 Armatimonadota bacterium
CATTTTCGTTCTTGAAGGGATTAGTTCTGGATGACCCAAGCATGGTGCCACCCTGATAAATGATTTCTTCGACATCCTTGAGACCTAGCGGCTCATAGTTTGGCTTTACCAAGCCCTTCCAACCTTCTTGGATTCCAACAAACTCGAAACCGAGATCTAGACCACGATAGACCACACCACGAATCGCTGGATTAAGTCCAGGACAATCGCCGCCACCCGTCAAAATTCCAACTTTCATTCTCTATCCTCCACTAAACTTCATTTGCGTGCGGAACAAGTAGACCATACTTACCATCTGCACGACGATACAGGAGTCTTGTCTCTCCTGAGTCCATATCCTGAAACAGGAAGAAGTCATGTCCTGACAGCTCCATTTCCAAAACAACTTTGTTTACTTCCATGCGACGAATCGGAAAGTGTTTCTCGCGAACAACCAGTTGATTCCGGTTCCGGTCCGGGGCAGCAGGTGCTTGATACTTGTCAAGCTGTGACTCTAACGCATCTGCGGCGGAGAGAACTGCATCACTGATTGTTGATCCAAGTTTCTCCGAACGAACGGTCATGCCATCGGCAACGATCACCAGTTCAGCCTTGAACCAGTCACTCTTCTTCCGAATCGAGACTGTCGAAGCGTCTAGTCGCGTAAACCTGTTGGTAAGTCCGTGTATTCGATTACAGATCGCTAGGGATACTTCTGAATCTAACTCTATTTCTGAGTCGATAATCGGCTGATTCATTTAGCGATACACCATTGCGACGGCATGTGCTGCAATTCCACTTCCCTGCCCAATTGCCCCCAAACCTTCATTGGTTGTTGCCTTTATGCTAATACTTTCAAGAGGAATTCTTAATACATTACTGATATGGGTGCGCATCTCTACGGCTTTCGCCATAACCTTAGGTGCTTCTGCGATGACGGTAGCATCAATGTTACCGATGATCCATCCACGTTGTTTAAGGAGTTGGTTGACTTCACTTAAGAACTCAGAAGACGGCCGACCTTTGTGTCGATCGTCTGACGGTGGAAAGTGCACCCCAATATCACCCAGGGACGCTGCTCCCAATAAAGCATCACAAATGGCATGTAACAGTACATCTGCGTCTGAGTGTCCAACCAGACCAACTTTACTTTCTTCAAACAAGACACCACCAAGGAAGCATAATCGCTCTTGAGATGTCCGATGGATATCAAATCCATAGCCTGTTCTATATTCCCTGTGTGTTTTTTGCATCATCACTTGTTCAGCAAACTCTATATCTTCCGCATACGTTACTTTGATGTTGTTCCGATTTCCCGCAACATGTATGACTGAGTTTCCTGTTATCGTGGACATATGCGTGTCATCTGTGACATCAATACCAGCCGACCTTGCCCGTACCCTGCCCTCGAGCCAGACATCCTTGCGGATCACTTGGGGCGTTTGTAGTGCGTAAAGGTTTGCTCGGTTTATACGATCACGTTCAAAGCCTTGGGTCGCTCTCACTATTGTTTCGACCACTGGAACTGATAGGCAAGCGCATGCATTCCCACGTGCCGCACGACATACACTGTCAATCAGCTGGGGTGTAATGAGCGGTCTGGCTGCATCATGTATCGCCATGTAAGGAGACTCAATAAGTTCACACGCATTGCCAACCGAGTCCATTCTTGTCTGTCCACCTAAAATGATACGAACTGGTTTGGCCAGACGTAGACTTGAAACGAGCATTGTCAGCTTATCAATGGATTCCTGACGTGTGACCAGCGTAATGCCGCAGATCTCGGATGCATTATCAAAAGCATCTATGGACCACTGTAAAAGCGGTTTGCCGTTTAGGGGTATCCAGAGTTTATCAACGGTCCCGAGGCGTTCGCTTCGGCCCGCTGCCAGAATCACTGCGTGTATCTGTTCCATGGTCCTCATCTACCGAATCTGACTTCAAGAATGCAAAAATCATCTTGCCTGCGGTTGTCTGTAAGAGAGACGAGACAGTTACATCTACAGATTGTCCAATCAACCGTCTGGCACCTTCAACGACAACCATGGTTCCGTCATCCAAATAGGCGACTGCCTGGTTGTGGTCACGCCCCTCTCTGACCAAAGAGACCTGCATATCTTCGCCGGGCAGGACAACTGGCTTTAGCGCATTTGCCAAAGCATTGATACTCAGGACAGTGATACCTTCGAGTTCAGCTACACGTTGCAGGTTGTAATCATTGGTAACGAGCTGTCCCGAAAGCGCCCGTGTAAGCCTAACCAAGCGTTTGTCAACTTCTTCCGTACCCGGTGCAAGTTTGTCCATCGTGCGAACGACTAACGGGAGCTCCTTTTGCATCTGATTAAGAATATCGAGCCCTCGGCGTCCCCTGACACGTTTGAGAGAGTCTCCGGAGTCAGCAATGTATTGCAGCTCATCCAAAACGAATCCAGGAACATACAAAGTTCCACGCAGAAACCCAACCCTCGCAACATCCGCGATTCGTCCATCGATGATGACGTTGGTGTCCAGTATGAACACAGCATCAGCCTTTGTTGGGTCATTGGCAGTCCCATTTGAAGCAGTCAGCCCCTGGAACTCTTCCTTCATCGATGACGTCACTGACACGCAGAAATAGGTTATGACGGACCCAATCAGTAGGATGATCGCAAATGCGGCTAGCTTTTGGTTGTTCAGAGCAACGAAGACTGGGATTGCGATGACTGCAGAAAGTACTAAGCCTACAATCAATCCTCCACCAATGGCAAGTTTATCCTTGGCGGACATCTGCCGAAGCGAGTCACCTTGTCTTTCTAATCTACTGAAGATCGATCTTCCAAGCTCAAAGCCGATAATGAGTCCGGATATCAGAAAGACGACGCGATAGACCGGGTAGACCCATGCGTACGAAAGAATTACATCGAAGCGTTGACCTTTTAGATAACCTAAAAAGACTTCAGCACCTTGAAGGGCTAGCAGCGAAGTAATTGAGGTAAGGAGTGCGGTGAATAGTAACCGCCAAACCTTGTTGTTCACAGATTAGATATCCGCTTATCTACCAGAACCCCGAACGACGCGCAAGCGAGCCTGCGCTCGGCGCATTGCTTCCGCAGCGCTGTCGCGCTCTGATGCATCCGTGGATTCCAGCAGCAAACGAGCTTTGTTCAGTGCTTCTTCAGCACGTGACGCATCAATCTCATCCTCGAACTCTGCAGCATCCGCAAGCACCGTTACGCGCTCACGCGACACGTCAAGGCATCCGCCCGAAATTGCCAAGCGTCGAACCTGCTGGTTGTCGAGACGAATAACACACTCTCCCGAACCAAGCATTGCCAACAACGGAGCATGGCCCTTAAGGACACCGAGCGAGCCGTTTACGGTCGCAACCTGAATGGATTCCGCATCTGCTGAAAGTACGGTACGTTCTGGAGTAACAATGTTGACTGGAAACGAAGCTGCCACGTTATATCCCTTAGCGATTAGTGCTTGTATGGTACCACGCTAAGCCTATTTCGGATTTGAAACTGATAGCGGGGGAACTGGAATATCACTACCCGTTGGCTTTGTTCCATCAACAGACAACATGAACGCGTCTAAGTCACACTCACCATCGGCGATAAAGTCAAGTACATGGTCACCCGGAAGCAACTCGATGTTGCCTCCTGAGAACCATGCGAGTCCATTTGGTCCATACGGGGCACCGATGGAGGTTGATGGACTAACTCCGGCACCTGTAATCGACTTTCCATCCACGCGCATCCGAACTTTGCCCGTTGCGGCATAGTACGTACTAAACTGTGTCCTTGCGTTAACCCGAAGCGTATATGTAGCTATTGCATCCTGCTTCCCGAGCGGGTTTCGACTGACGTGTAACACTTTTCCACCGGATGATGAAGGATTGGTAACAATACCATCCCATGTGTGAGTCATTCGAAGATTTGGCATCCCCTCCGCTTCGATGTAGAGAAATGAGAATGGTCGAAGCATCTCAACCATTTTCTGATTGGCATCGAGGAGAGTCTGTACCGCAGAGTACATTGCCTGAGGGTTTTCATGGTCTGGACGACCATCAAACTTTGATAATTCCAATTGCATCCGGCCAGCATCAGGAATATTCCGTTTACGGAGCTCTGCGACCAGCTTTTTGCTATCATCAAGGGCTTCGGTCATGGCTGAAAATGGTACAGGGAGGGAGTTCCCAAAGCCTTTCAGAAGAACGGGTTCATCGCGAATTGATAGCTGCAGGGAGCCTTTACTTCGAATACCAGCATTAACTGGAAACCAAGAAATGGGGGCCTTTTCAAGTGCTTTCGGAAGTTTAATCGTAACTACGGTTGGGCGCTTTG
>JBJTQN010000160.1:0-22433 GCA_046075665.1 Armatimonadota bacterium
CCAGAGTGTGGCAGCGGCTGGATGAACATCTCACCATTAGGCATTTTCGGATTCGTCAACGGATGCTTTCCCATTCAACCCACGAACCCAACCCATCAATAAACACTCCTGTGCGCTGTAGTAGGTACCGAGAACCAGCACGCCAGAATATGGCAGCGGCTGGATGAACTTGTTGATCGCCAGCAGTGAATCACTGGCGACGAAAAAGAGCGCACCAAACAAAACCGTTCGATTTTCAAGCGTTGGCTGGGCTTTGTAGCGGGCCGCAGCAATCATCGCCATCGTTAGGATGACAATCAAATAAAACATCACTGGAGGAACAAGCCCACCAGCAACCCCTCCCGATGCGATTAGCCAAGTGGCCATTGAGGCACCAAAGATAACAAGCGGGACCGCAGCGGCCACATGCAACGCACGTGGTCCAGACTTGACAAAGAGGATGCAGTACAAGATATGCGCGGTTAGAAAACTGGCGAGGCCCTGAATGAAAAAGCCACTCCAGGCAAGAAATGCATCCCCGGCAATTGATGCTGCCCACGCGGAAAGGACAAGCCATCGGAGGTTGCGCGGCTGTTCTGCAAAGCGTTTATGCGTGACTAACGTGAGCATTAAGAAGACCATCGCGCCAAGCTTTGCGACTTTGTATGCGATGCCATCGGTGCCGATGGGCCAGGGCAGCTGCTCGGAAAATACAGCGACAATTGCCAGTGCATGAAACGTGTCGGTAAGGCGGCGGTGGAGCATGTCAATGGTGATGTTTACACAAAGCCATTGCTCTCTGCCACGTGCAGGAATCCTAATGGCACCCGATGAACCTGCAGTGTCGCACCTTTGCGGCGGGAGAATTCGGAAATGCCACTGACACGACGCACACTGCTTGCGGGAGCTGCTGCCATGACGATTGCACCGTCTGTAGATGCAGCCAAGAAGGATACTTATCTTTACGAGCTACGGGTTTACCACTGCCATCCAGGACGCACAGCTGCGCTGCACACCCGCTTTCAAAAGCGGACGAGTGGCATTTTTAAGCGTTGCGGTCTGGAAGTGATGGGTTTTTGGGATCCGATTGGCGCAGAAAACGATGTTGTTTACCTCGTTCGTCACAAAAATCGGGATGCCCGTGAGAAGGCTTGGCAGGCATTTGGGAAAGATCCAGAGTGGCCACTTGCCGTGAAGGAATCTGAAGAGAAAGATGGCCCGATTGTCGCGAAGGCAGACATTTATCTTTTCAACGCCACCGACTTTTCCCCTGCGGTAAAAACCGGACAGAGGGGCGAACCTCGTATTTACGAGCTTCGAACTTATACGGCTAGCCCAGGAAACCTTGAGCGGTTGGTACAGCGCTTCCGTGGCGGTACCGTCAAGCTATTCGAGAAGCATGGGATGGAAAACAGCGTCTACGGAACACTGGATGCCGACCAGCCAGGCGCAAAGGACACGCTGATGTACCTATTGATCCACAAGAGTGAGGCAGCGCGAAATGAGAGCTTCAAGAACTTTGGCGCAGACCCCGATTGGAAGGCCCATCTTGCGAAGAGTGAACAGGATGCCGGCGGTCCTTTGACGGCACCGGGCGGCGTGAAGAGCTTAATGCTGAAGCCGACCAGTTACTCTCCGATGCGCTAAGCGGTCTCGCAAATCGAAAAGCCCTCTACAGATGTGGAGGGCTTTTTTATGGCTTACGCTTTGATCTCAGATAGGCGCTTGCCAAAAACCACTGCAATACGAAATGCCATCTCAAGACTTGGCTGGTACTTGACTGACTCTTGGTGAAACTCCGAACCTTTGGGACAACCTATGCACTTTCCCCATCCACAACAACAAAAACCTCTTCGATACGCTTGCCAAAAACCGCTGCAATACGAAACGCCAGCTCAAGACTTGGCTGGTACTTGCCTGACTCTTGCTGATACTCCGAACTATAGGGACAACCTACGCACTGTCCCCATCCACAAAAACAAAAACCTCTTCGATGCGCTTGCCAAAAACCGCTGCGATTCTAAACGCCAGCTCAAGACTTGGCTGGTATTTGCCGGACTCAATCGAAACAATCGTCTGGCGCGAGACTCCCAGATGATCGGCAAGCTGCTGCTGCGTCATTTCATTTTCATCAAAACGGCACCTACGCACGGTGTTCTTCATGGGCACCTATGCCGTCCTCCGGTATTCGAAAACCTGCACGGCGTAGTTCGCGACCTCAGCAATCACCACACTGAGGAGCCCTAGCTGCCCGATTATCACGCCATCCCCGAGGAGTGGAAACATCGGCCGTAGCAAGGAACCACCCGTTACCAGCATCAGTACAAAGGAAATCAGGCAGACATATGCCGCAGTGGATGCTTTGTGCCGAATCGCGATGTCCCGTTCATCGGTGACTTGCTTCCTGTCCAAGATGCCAACGATTGCCGCCGGGATACCCGTGATAAATATCTGGGCGAATATCGCCACGACAAAAGCTACCGTAACGACAGCGAGGTGCAGACTTGAATTCTGCACGGCGTACGCCAGAAACGAAAAATATGGGATGTAGACAACGGCGATGGAGACAAGGCAAACCCAGGCGAGGCGTTCATTTGTACACATAATGTCAATTAGTACAGTCTTAACGACATTATGTCAAGTATGCTTTACATTGCCTGAGAATTTATCCAGCCATGTAAACACATCATCAAGGGCACACTGCACAATCGAGAGGTGCTCGACACCTGCATATTCCTTGTACTTAAGTCGGCTGCCCGCACGCTCGGCGGCAGGTCGCGTCCGGGATGCCATCATCTTCCCAAAATCCAGCTCACCAACGGCAATCATGACGGGTAGGTCTTTCCAACGCGCAAAGGATGTCACCGCGCCACCACCGCCAAGAAGCGCAACCGCCGCAGGCTGAATCGCACCAGAATCGACGCCGGAGCTTGCCGCGGCAGCGCCCATGCTGTGCCCTATGACAAAAACTCTGTTGGTATCAATGCTCCAATCCTTGCTCAGACTGTCCAGCAGCTGCGCTGGGAACCGGCCGGAAACCCGCGGGCTGACCAAATGCCAGCCACGTTTCCCACAAAGTGCTTTGACTTTCCCGGCGCCGTAAGTGTCAAAAAACATATTCTCACTGCCACCAGCACCATGTAGCGCAATCACCAATGGTTGCTTACCTTTGCTGTCATCCCCCCGCTGAACACGACACGGCACTTTCTGTCCGGTCGGACCAACCAAGGCAAGATAGTCACCGACACGGCCTGCGGGTTCATCTGTTTGGCCATCGGCTATCTCCCAAAGCATTTTGAGATCCGGATCGTTTTCGAGTGACTTACCAGCGAGCAGGGCGAGAATCCGTGCCCGCGCAAGGCTCCGGGATGACTGAGCATCCCTCTCGGAAACATTCATCCAAAGTCCTGATTTTTTCGAAAGATCACGAATACGTAATGCGCTGAGATCGATGTCAAGGCGGGCTGATCCACATGCAAGCTCAACGATGGCACTCAGCGGAGTGACTGGTGCGCTGGATGGCTGCAGCGTGGCTAACTTCAGCTCAGATGTCGCATCCTGCCAATCGGACATCCCTTTCCAGCGACACCTGACTTCGCCCTTTGTCAGCTTGCTCCCATATGCGACATCAACTTTAACGACAAACTGCCGCTCGGTATTGTCGATGTACTTTGGGCTGATGGCATCCAGTGCCAACAAGCGTGAGAGAGGACCATCCGGAGCCGCATTTACCAGTGATAAGTACGCAGCATCCACATTGCGCAGCACGCCTTGAAAATTGCCGCTAAAGAACTGCATCACCGCCGGTTGCAGGGCACCGCTGACCTTCCGAAGCATCGGACCATCTTGCAAGTGTTTCTCAAGCAAGAGCTCCAACCGGCGGACACGCCGCCCCATCCGATAGCGAGCTTCCAACATCTCATTCTGTATCATCATCGTTACAGTCACCATTTCAAACTCACACTTTGATTCTCGATGCAATGGCATCATCCCTCATTTACACCTAACCTACCCAATACATCACAAGCATCCACCATTCGCGTTTGGTAAATCCCGCCATTACATTTGCATTAGTTTCAGACTCCAGTTTCGAAGCAATTGCGGTCATAATCGAGATGTATGCAGTTCGCAAATCTAAATGAGAGCGTCTCCGTTGTCATTCCGTGCTACAACGTCGGCTTGTTTATTGAGGCCAGTCTGGCATCGGTGTACACGCAGACCCACAAGCCACGGGAAGTTATCTGCGTAAACGATGGCAGTACCGACAACACGCTGGATGTTCTCCATAAGCTGCAGGAACAGCACCCAGACTTGATTGTCATCGACCAGGCAAATGGTGGGGCATGCTCTGCGCGGAACGCAGGACTTGAAGCTGCCACGGGCAAATGGGTTCAGTTTTTTGATGGCGACGATGTCCTTCTTCCCCAGAAAATCGAATCCCAGATTGCGCTTGCCTGCTCCGAACCGGATGTCAATGTCGTCATCGGGAGTTACCAGGAAGTTGACTCCAACCTGAAGTACATCAGGACGCTGACGGAAGCCGCGACCCCGGATGTCTACATTGCGATTATGCTGAGCCGTGCCGGCAGGACATCCTCACAGCTCTATCGCCGCTCCGCAGTCGTGCAGGCTGGAGGCTGGAGTACGACGCGCAAAAGTTCACAGGAATATGACCTGCTGTACCGTGTATCCCGCCTGGGCGGAATCGCAAAGTTCGATCCCAGCGCACTTACACAGCTTAGGCTGCGTGCGGGAAGCATCACGCATACCAATGTGGCAGCAAATGTTCGACGGATTCTTGGTCTCCGCATTGCTATATTCGAGGAGCTCAGCAATGAGCCATACCCTTATCAGGATGCGCTGAAGCAAGCTTTGTTTGAAACGATACGCCTTGCGTATTCCTATGACCGTGCGTATGCGCTAGAGATCCTGAAACGCTATCTTCCAAAGTCATTTTCGCCGACCCGCAATCGTGGCTATGCGTTGGTTTACAGTCTCTTTGGCATTGAAGGAGCTGAGCGTTTATCAAAGATAGGTCAGCGCATCCGAGGCGCAGCGTGAGAAAACATGCTGCGTTTATGGTTATCCTTCCTGACCAAAGAATACTAATCCATTTCGTTGGAACTTCCTGAATGAACGTTATTTTTGTTCGGTAAACATAATAGACATAAAAACATAAGCAATCAGTTCTGGTGCATTTACAACATTGAATATCGGTATGGCCGCTGCAAAAGAATGAAATGTATTCCGGAGAGCGCAGCTTCTGCCAAACCTATACTTCGATGTAATCCTGAGGTAAAACAATCGGTGGATATTTGAACGCCACTATTAACCCATATTCAGGATATTGAGATGAAAATGACACCAATGCAAGTGGGTGCGCTTCGACCGTTTGTCGATGCGCTTCCGATACCAGGCAGGCTGGCTGAGACCCCGATGTCAACCATCCCGGCGTTGGCACCTCGGTACTTTGAATACGGCACTCCCAAGTGCTACACGCTCCGTGAGCACGAGGCCTTTCATCAGTTTCACAGGGATGTTCCCCCGACCCTGATGTGGACTTACAACGGAACCTTCCCTGGCCCTATCATCGCGCACCGCCTCGGGACTGCTGCAACCTTCCGCCGCATCAACGACCTCAATCCAAACTACCGGGGCTTTGGCATCGTCGAAACTGTTCTGCACAACCATGGTGGCTGGCAGAGCCCGGATGATGATGGCTGGCCAATGGACTTTATCCATCCGGGTGAAGAGCGCTACTATCTCATTCCAAACCAAGTCCCTGACAATGACCGCTCACACTGGGCATCCACGGTCTGGTATCACGACCACGTGGCCGATCACACGGCAGGAAATGTCTATCACGGCCTCGCTGGGATGGTGAATCAGTTTGATGAAGTCGACTCAGACAACGAAAACGACACCAACCCACTGGCGCTTCGGTTGCCGAGCGGCGCCTATGACATTCCACTGGTCCTTAGCGATTACATCCTTAACCGGGATGGCTCGCTCTACTTCGACCAAATGGAAGATGCCGGGCAAGTCGGGAATCTGTTCTGTGTGAACGGCAAAGTCCAGCCTTTCCTGAACGTTGCTCGCCGTAAGTACCGCTTCCGCATCCTGTGTGCTTCCCAGGCACGCCACTTCCGCCTCAAGCTCAGTAATGGAGGCTCCTTCCACGTCATCGCATCGGATGGCGGTCTGCTGGAGGCTCCTGTAGAAGTGACTAATGTCTACATCGTCCCGGGTGAGCGCTACGAAATCATCGTTGACTTCAGCCGCTTCCCGATGGGTACGCAGCTCGCGCTCATTAATGATGTTGACCAAAAGGATGGTAATAAGCCAGCGAACATCGGCCGGGTGGCTATTCCGATGATGCTCTTTGTCATCAACCGCGATGCGCCAGACCCAAGCCGTTTGCCAGCCAAGCTGCAGACGATAACACCGCCGGATTTGTCCAAGGTTGTTGCTACACGGACCATCAAGTTCCATCGTAGCAAGGGTGCCTGGATGATTAATGACCGCTTCTGGAACCCGGATGTGCCTCTCTTTAGGTGCCGCTTGGGGACTGCAGAGCGCTGGATTGTCACGAATGGCTCTGGTGGTTGGGACCACCCATTCCATCTTCATGTTGAAAACTATCAAGTCCTCAAGCGTAATAGTAAGACTCCACCCGTGATTGAGCGGGGACGTAAGGACATCATGAACCTGGCGGGCGGCGAGAATATTGAGATATTCATTCAATTCCACCGATTTGCTGGCCGCTACACCGTGCATTGCCACAATGTAGGTCACGAGGACTTGGCGATGATGGGTTGGGTAGATGTTCAGCCCTGACGACACCCCTCCTGTCGTTAGCCCGGAGCTAAGGCATTTCGCGACCCCAACAGCCATCAGTGACCGAGAACCGGTCATCGATGAGCTACTTGATATCCCGCTGCAAACACACATCGGGCCGACGCGGATGTCCAAGCTCATTGGGAATAATGGCATCATTCTGCAGCTCTTCTACACTCGCTGTACGGGCGTTTGTCCCGGGACGACGGCGATGCTGAAGACCGTCGCGCATCAGCTGGGTAAGCGTGTCGGCAACGATATTGTGATTCTCTCACTGTCACTCGATTCTGAGAGGGAGACGCTGTCGGATATCAAGCGCTTTGCGACGATGCACCATTTGCCACAAGGTTGGTACGCGGCATCTTGCTCGAAGGGTGACCTGACCTTACTCCTGAAGCAGCTGCGTCTGGATGTCAAACCATCCAAAGGCCGGGATGGAACCATTAAGCACGCCAGTCAAATTGTGTATGGCTCAAATGTCAGTGGCCGCTGGCGGATGATTAATGCCGAGCTTCCAAAGCCGGAGTTAATCCGGGACATGGTAGAGCTTACAGTAGATGGACTGAAGTACAAAAAGCGACGCTAAACAGAGTCATATTTGTAGGAATACATACCAGTCTGGAATTAACCGCAGCCACTCGCATCAAAGTAGAAAAATTCCCCCGTCTGGTTCGACCAAACGGGGGTATTGCCTTACGGGATAACGTTTACCCACCCCATCATGGCCAAATCTTAATGACCAAGATTGTGACAATGAACCGTGTACTTACCGGCGAACTTGTGGAACTCAATATAGATTTCTGCCTCATCTCCCCCGGGTGAGTTGAGCACATCCTTACGGCCACGTTCCTGTGGCGGTACCGAACTTCCATTCCGCGAAAGTACGCGGAAATTTTCCACATGCAAGTGGAATGGATGGTGCCAGCCTCCTGCTTTTGCCGCGACAATCCAGCGTTCAGCAGTGTGCAGAAGGCAAGTAAATAGAGGCCGGTCTCGATCCCAAAATCTATCGTTAATCTGCCATCCGCCGTTCCGACGATGGAACTCCAGCCTTCTCGTCGCGACAACGGTTGAGAGTTCAGGAGGCGGTATCACTTGAAGCGTAAATAGTAACCAGCTTGGGTCTGGGGCTGTTCGGTCAACGACAGACAACAGCTGAGGTTGCTAGACCTTGCCGACACTCTTGGGCTTATTTCCATCCGTCTGCTCTACATCGTTGATAAGAGCAAGCTGTGTGCCCACCGGGTAGCGACTGAAGTCAACCACAATTTCATAGCGCTCACCGGGAACCATGTAGACCGAATTGACCTGAACGGGTGCCGGCAGCAGGCCACCATCCGATGCGATGATGTGGAATGGCGCGTTGTTACTTAGAGCTAAATTATAGTGTCTTGCCTGAGATGCACAGAGTAAACGGAATCGATACTTCCGTGCGGCAACCCGAAGATACGGCTGGACTTTGCCGTTTACACAGACGTAACAATTTAACAATAGATAATATACTTTGTTTACACAAACGTACACCGTGATAATCGTTATTTGTCGAGCGGTAACTGGTTGAGCATGCGCATGCGATGCTAAGTACAGAATGTTGGCATTGACGTGATGCCAATGAGCTCACAATCTCCGACAAGTGGGTATTGCCACGATGTCGCATTCGTTGGTTCGGATATCCCGTGGTAGATGCTGCACCCTCCAACGATCGAAACCTCAGCAGTTCGTCGGCGTTCAAATGCATCCCAGATCAGACAACAGACCCATTTGCGCAATTGGTCCGATTTAAACTTCGGCTATTCTAATAGTCGTGTGGGTTCAAATGTTCGCATAACTTGAACATAACATTATTCCGATGGTGTCTGTTGTATATCAAATAAGCCTTGATGAACTGTCACAGCACCGTATTTTCACCAGAAAACCATTAACTTTTCATTATTGTAATGGCGAAGGCAATATTCCAATATGCCTAGTAACGGGTTGACCGCTGCAGGTACAAACAACAGGTTTCAGATTTATCAGGAGACAGAATGATGTTTATAAAGAAAAAGAGGACAGTTAACGCCGTCCGCCCGTTTGTGGAGGCGCTCCCGATTCCACAGCGCCTTGCACCGTCCCAAGAAATCCTCGGCCAGCCACTTGAAGCTCGCATGTATTCTTTTGGTCAACCAAATCTCGTCGTTTTGGAAGAGAAGGAAGCCTACCACCAGTTCCACTCTGATATCCCACCAACGCTGATGTGGACCTACAACGGAACATTCCCAGGACCAACCATTGTTCACCGCTTGGGTCAGAGCACTGTCATTCGACGCATCAACAACCTCAACCCAAACTACACCGGCTTTGGCATCCTCAAAACCGTAATCCACCACCACGGTGGAATGCAGGCTCCAGTGGATGATGGCTGGCCAACAGACTACATTCTCCCAGGACAGCAACGTGACTACCTCATCCCGAACGCTCTGCCGGACGCAAACGACCGCTCCTACTGGGGTTCCTCTCTCTGGTATCACGACCATGTCGCAGACCACACCGCCGGCAACGTCTACAATGGTCTCGCCGGGTTTGTGCAACAGTTCGATGCCTTTGATTCCGACAACGAAAATGACCCAAGCCCAACGGCACTGCGCCTGCCAAGCGGTCAATACGATATCCCGCTCGTGTTCTCAGATTACATCCTGAACACCGATGGCTCACTCTTCTTCGATCAACTTGAGGACAAGGGGCAAGTTGGAAACCTGTTCACGGTCAATGGCAAGATCCAGCCATACTTTAACGTCGCCGCCCGCAAGTACCGCTTCCGCCTATTGGTCGCAAGCCAAGGACGTCACTACGAATTCTACCTAAGCAATGGTGCACCGTTCCAGGTCATCTCATCCGATGGTGGTCTCCTCGAGGCACCCGTCACGATGCGCCGACTGTACATGGTTCCGGGTGAGCGCTACGACATCATCATCGACTTCTCGCAGTTCCCACTTGGCACTCAGATTGCGTTGATGAATGACCTGTTCCACATGGATGGCAACAAACCTGAAGAAATCCGCGTCCCTCAACCGCAGCTGCTATTTGTCGTTGATCGGAATGCACCGGATCCATCACAGGTCCCTGCGCGCCTCAATGTGATCCCACCTCCGGACACCAGCAAAGTCGTCGCAACACGACGCATCGAGTTTGACCGTCGTAATGGTGGATGGCAAATCAACCGTCGATTCTGGGACCCAACCCGACCATTGTTTACTGCCAAGGCTAACACGACCGAAGTTTGGAACCTAATAGTCGGAAGCGGCGGCTGGCATCATCCATTCCACATCCATGTCGACAATGTTCGAATCCTTAGCCGTAACGGAAGAGCTGCTGCGGTTCCACTTCACGAGCGTGGTCGAAAGGATGTCATCAACGTCCCGGGTGGTACCCAAGCACAAGTCTTGATGAAGTTCCACTCGTACACGGGACGCTATATCCTGCACTGCCACAATCTGGGGCACGAAGATCTCTACATGATGGGGTGGATTGATGTTCGTCCGTAAATTTGGTCCCCCTGAACTCTCACCAGACATTCAGCGCTTGCTTGTGCCAGCCAAGTCTGAGGATCGGCAAGAACCGATCAGCCAGCTGTTGGACATTCCCCTTGTGACCCACAAGGGGAGGACCACAACGACAAAGCTGATTGGAAACCGGGGCGTGATTCTCCAACTGTTCTACACGCGTTGCGATGGAACATGCCCAGGGACAACTGCTCTGCTTACGAATACATCCAAGGTCCTCGGGAAACGACTGGGCAAAGACATCACTATCCTGTCCATTTCTCTGGATACCACCAGAGAAACGGTCGCGGATATCAAAAACTACGCCCGGAACCACAACATTCCGGATGGCTGGTACATCGCAGCGGTGTCTCCATCGGATGCGAATTCTCTCCTCCGACAGCTACGGCTCCCAGAGGTCAAACTCGGCGGAATTGGCCGAATCAAGCACACTGAAATGGTCTATTACGGAACCAACACCGGTAAGCGTTGGAAAATGATGGCAAGCAAAGCCGCGACACCGCAGCTGCTGGCAAAAATGGTGATGTTCACCCACAACACCACGATGCCTGCCGAGGCATTCACACCCGGCTTGTAGTCGGCTGTGATAACAACATCAGGGTCTGTACGGTTTTCCTGTTTACCGTACAGGCCCTGATGCAAGTCTAAGACATCGTGAAGCCAACACGGTGATATTGCCCACTTTCCCCGGTTTGAAGGACTCGGGCATGGTCTTTTAGTGGAAGAAGACTACCGAACGTCAGATAGTCCAGCAGGATATCAACATGGGCAGAAACGAAGGCCAATCCCCTGACAAGATGTTCAGAGCGATAGTTATGGATGCCTTTGATGGTGATGCATTTTCGGATGACGGCTTCCATATCGAGGGGAAGTGCCGGGGATGGGAAAACCGCTCCAGCAAACACAATCGTTCCACCGATGGCCAAATGCTGCATTAGCTGCTGAAAATCAGTAACATGTCCAGCGAGCTCAAGATAGGTGTCAACCAATGCACCATCGGTCACATCCGGAAGCATCAAGGACATACTCTCCGGTGCGATTGCCAGGATGCCCATTCGATTGGCATCCGCACGGCGTTCAGCCCTCGATTCAGCGCATACAACCACGTGCGCTCCGCTACTCCGGGCCATCAAGGCGGCTTGTATCCCCAGCTGGCCCGCTCCATTAATTAGAACAACCTTGTCCCGAACATCGCCAGCAGCCTCCATTACCGCACACACCGTTGCGGTCGAACATCCAATCGTCGCGGCTAGTTTGGATGGAATATGCTCTGGAACGCGCAAAATCCCAGTTCCAGGTTTCAAAACCTGATACTCAGCAAATCCCCCTGTCCACTTTTCATGACTCGCCAACATCGCATGACCGTACTTTGTGGCTCCTGGACACTTTTGGGGCCATCCACGGTTACAAACATCACAGCCACCGCAGCTCGCGACAACAGACCAAATCACTCTGTCGCCCACCCGAAGCGGGATGCCCTGCATGTCACTCATGGGACCATTCAAACCGAAACGGTCAATCACCGACACGGTTTCATGCCCAAGGACTAGGGGAGTCGGAGCTGTGCGACGGTGAAAAATTGTATGGAGGTCGCTGCTACACACAAGCGCTGTGTCGAGCTTAACGCGGACCTCTCCCATTGCTGGATCAGGGCAAGGATGCTCCTCCAAGGACAGCTGCCCATAATCCCCGCGGTACACAAGCATTGATGCCATTACAAAGTCCCTCTCTGCCCGGAAATCCGGGCTGATGCTCTGGCTGTCAGAATCAACGCGACCACCAGTGTTGCGATGGATGACAGGGATACCCAGAGTCCAATGGCTTCAAAGAGGCCCAGAATGCTACCTGAGCGCTGCAGCACCGGTTTCATCAACAAGGCTCCAACATAGGCCAGATACGCAATTGCATCCGCAAGTGTCAAGAGAAATGCCGCAGATCCAGGCCGGCGAACGATTGCAATCCAACGTTCGAAGACTGTTGTATGGATGAGCACATATGGGAGATAATTTCCGGAACCGACCATCGTCAGGTAAACAAACCCATTCACAGCCCCAAATCGATTGAGCAGTATGGAAAGGGGCACAAAGGAAAATCCGACAATGCCAAGTACAAGCGCTGTAGCGAAGGCAATACGGTTTGTCCGGATAATGGATGTCAGGCCTGCGATCAGCGTGACGATGGCGGCGATGATAGCTTCAGACTGTGTGAAGACAAGGGCACTTCCAGTGACGTTCAAGCCTTTGAGCAACTCCGGCATATAGTCCGCGCGGAACCCTCGGAGGACGGTTAGCATTGTGTACGAGAACACGATGCAGACATATGCGAACCCCAGAAACCGTAAAAGCTGTACTCTGCCGATACTGCCAAGTGGAGGTCTTGCTGCACGTTCATCTATATCTTCCGTCGATGGTTGAGGTACCTTCGCCAGCATCCAAACAAAAACGGTAAATGGCAGGAGAAACATCCCGCCCGTGATCATGGGCATCGCATACAAGCCAGCTCCGGAGCTCAATACAAAACTACCAACGGTCTTAGCCGCTCCGTCAGCAACAATATAGCTTCCACACAGTCCCGCAGCCATTGCCTCGGTAAGACGGCGACCTTCAAGAAAGCTGAGGAGCATGCCGAAAATCATCCCTAGTGGAAGACCATTAAGGAACATCGCCGCGGGTTTGAACGAGACTGGTAGGAAATTTAGGAGCAATAAAGCAAGCTCGGCGATAACGACGAGGCCAATGAGGACCCCTGCCCGCTTTACAATGGGGAGTTCAGTGATGACTCTGACCCCGATAAACTTGGACAGCATGTAACCACAGAGCTGAGCAATCACAAGTCCGGTTTTGATATCAACGCCGTAGAGGAGTTCATTGGGGTAGGTTGCGGCAGTAAATGGCTTGCGTAGACCGTACATGCAAAAGTACGCCCCGACGGATGCAACCATTGCCCACCAGAGTTGGTGGGTCATTTTCTTGTCATGCGCAACTAACAATGTTTGATCTCCGTAAAACGTATTGCAAAACAGTTTGTATACAGGTTATTGGAGTCATTAACATCAAGCAAATGTAAAGAACGTTTGTTGATCGATCGCGAGTTTGTTGTTTCCGATGTCCTTTGCGCTTTTGACATTCTGTACGCGGATGCTGAGAAATGAAAACACCCTCCGGCAAATGCTTGCCAAAGGGTGTCTTTGTTGGCGCTAACTGAAAATTACTTTCCAGCGGCACCAGGAGGCATCATAGCGCCGGGAGGTGGTCCACCAGGGTTTCCACCTTGTCCCTTTTGTGTAGCTTCCTGCATCGCCTTCATCGCTTCAGGGGGCATTGGTGCACCCCGTGGGGTTTCCATTGCCTTTACTTCGGTGTTGCTCATTGTTTTGTCACTACTCGAGCAACCAGCGAAGAGCGCTACCGCGCAGACTGCAACAAGTCCGGTGATGAGCGTACGTCCGAGCATTACGGGCGGTCCGCCAGCCACATGTTATTCGTAGCTGTTCCATCAGGGTTGGTCTGCTTTGGTTCCATTGCCTTGACGTGCCCATCGGCGACGGCAAAGTTTGCCTTACCGGTGTGTCGTGGAAGGATGGAGCCATCACGGCCCGTTGGGTCATTAGCAGCCTTGATTGCACGTGTTCCATCCGGGATCAGACTTGGGGATCCGGAGCAGTCCAACCAGTTGACACCAGTGACCATTGCACCGGGGCCCCACATGAGGACGTTTCCGTAGGATCCGCTTGCGCCCGACCAGACGTGATGGCGCTCTGCCAGCAGAACGGTGTCTGCAGGGCGGCTGATTCCAGCGTTGGTCTGTGTGGTACGTCCCATCCAGGATTGGGACATTCCCATAACACCAAGGACGGACCATGCAGAGCCATCCCAGTTCATATAGCCATTTGATACGTAGCTAAGGCGTGGTCCTGCCCAGCTGGCATCGGTGCGGCCGGTCAGAGGATCGGATGGGCAGCGGAAGACCTGAACGTTTTTGACATATGGGGTTACGAGGCGGTACCAAGTACAGTCCCACCAGTTTTGCTGAAGGCCGGTTGGGAATGTTTCATCGTAGTCCTGAACGTACATGATTGCCGCAAGGGACAGGTGCTTGAGGTTGGATGCACAGCTGGTCTGGCGTGCCTTCTCACGAGCCTGCGCAAAAACAGGGAAGAGAATTGCGGCCAGAATTGCAATGATGGCGATAACCACCAGAAGTTCAAATCAGCGTAAAACCGGCTTTGCGGTTGCGGTTAGTATTCAATTATAAGTGCGTCTTTCTTACACCCAGCATTGGGAGTTGATAACCATCGTTGGTCAGTGGATTCCGCAGTTGCGGTTTCCTTTGGGACGTTATGCGCCAGAACAGGCGCCACACCGTAGCAAAACGTTTTGCGAAGATGTCCTAAAAATACTACCGGATTGCAAAACTGCAGCATACTTCCCACGAATCAAAATGGGAGGTATTGCTATTTTATACGCTGAAATTGCAACAAAGGCGGGATGCCACCCATTCAGCATGGCGGGAGCGCGTGAGAATCGAACTCACTCAGGCTGACTGAGCCAGCCCGCGCACGGTTTTGAAGACCGGGAGGACCACCAGACCCCATCCGCCCCCACATCCAACAGAGCTATGCTATCGCTTTGCCGACTTGACGGTCATATCGGAGATATCCAATTCACCAGTACGTGTCGACACAATCGAGTATGCCTAGTATGTAGCCTAACTCTTAGGCGGTTCTGGATACTTCTTCATTAATCCGCTCCAGACATCTGCAACGATGGGGCACTCTCCAACGTTCTCCATCATTGTCAGGCTGCGAGCACGTACTTTGCGTTCATATAAGTACGGGAAATCCCGACAAGCCTGTGGTCGATCTGCATAAATCGAGCACGTATTGTCAGAGCCGAGAAATGGACACGGTCCACCTTTGATGTAAGCATCGCCATCCCGGGTTTCCGCAACATACCGACAGACGAACTGCTCCGATGTGATTCCAAGTGCGCGTGCACTTCTTCGGACATCCTTTGCCGTGACGGCAATTTCATTGCGCCGGCAACAGTTGCCACAGTCAAGACAGTCAATCCGCTCAAATGCGTTATCTGCCATGGATGCAACTTCCTGATCGAGCGCATCATTAGACAGTGGCAGTGCTTCCTTAATGTATTGTCGGTAGTACTTGTTACGGGTTGCATGTGCACGTGCATCACGGCGTAGGACAATCAAATCAATTTTGGGCAATGTTTACTATCTTCCTGAACTACATTCATTGCAACAATATCTGCGCTTGCGTCAGAGCCAGGTTAACTTTACCCGTGAACCTAACGAACTCTGAGTCCGAGGAAGGTAGCTGCCTGCAAGACAATCCAAAGATTCTGAGCATCAAACCCGCCACCCTTGCGTTTGCTGGGAATGAAGATGAGATCTCCGGGCTCCACTGCCACATTGAGCTTTTGGTTCCCTTTTTGTAGGACCTGCTCCAAATCGACTGGCATAATCTCAGGCTTCTCAACGCCTGGTTTTTGGCGTACAAGCTGTGCCTTCTTAAGTTCTGCATCAGGCGATACATTCCCGGCTAGCTGAAGCGCTTCGACAACAGTAAGTGGTCCTTCCTTATCAGGATACTCCTGAAGTCCTGGTTTTGACACAGCACCTGAAATCATGAACTGTGCCTTGTTAGGAGGAAGAAACAAGGTATCGCCTGCCTGTAGCTGAACGGGTGCTACCGTTCCGGCAGTGGCTATCGTTGAGAGGTTGACCGGGATTTGCTGCCCTGCCCGCAAAATCATCGCCTTGGACAGCTGCGCCTTAGTCGTGGCACCACCGGCTGCCACCAAAACTGATAGTACGCTGGCATCTTTTGGCAGTGGCATCGGACCGGGTTTGGCGACCTCACCAAGGACCTGAATATGCGTTTTGGCTACATCGAGTTCCTGAAACCAAAGTATGTCACCATCAAGAAGGACATCATTCTCGGTCAAGTCCAGCTGCCCCAGGAGCTTCACCAGATCAATCTTCTTTGGCATCCCATTGCGGAGCAATGTACAGGTGACCCACTCGGGGCGATCCTGATTGATAACGCCGATCGTACCGATAACATCGATTAGGCGGGAGCCTTCCTTGATCGCAACTTTGCCCTGGTTGCGAGCGGCTCCAATCACAATGATGCTGACCTGCGGTGGAGGAAGCTCACGGACACTGACGAGAACTTCAGGGCGCTTCAGCTCTTTACGGACAATCCCGAGAATCTTTTCACGCAGCTCAGGTGCGGTAAGTCCGGCTACATCAATGTCACCAGAATACGGGTAGGTAATCTTGCCATCACCCCGAACGGTTGCGACGATGGAATATTCATCTTCACCCAGGACCTTGATGGTCACTTCATCACCTGGGGCAATTTTGCGCGACTGTGTCTGCGCCAACGCCACAACGGGCATAACACCTGCGAGCACCAACCCTGCCACAGCACTCTGGACAAATGCACGCCTAACCATGTGTTGAACCCTCATCCGTGATGGACCCGCTTGTCGAAAGGACATCCGCAACCGTAAACCCACCCGTAACCGGCGTTCGCGGTGCGCTGTGAGCACCGTTCATCAGTGGCAGCTTACGATACGTCTCATCCCAGTTAGGAAGCGTTGATTCTGCGGATTCGATGGTTGCCGTTGCCGCACTCTCGCCCACTTGAGGCGCGTATGGTTGAGAGTATGCGTAGTAGCCATAGCCATAGCCGTAGCTGTATCCATAACCATACCCATAGCCATAGCCACGTTGACCTGTTGGGGCCTTGTTCACGACGGTTCCAAGGACATTGATGCGCGCCTGTCGCAGCATTTCCATGGCCTGCTTCGCATTGGAACGACGTGTCTCGCCTGCACCAACGACGAACAAAATACCATCCACTTTACTGGCAAGCAGTGTTGCATCCGCAACCGCAAGCGTTGGAGGCGCATCGTAGAGGACGATGTCTGCAAGCTCTTGTAGGGCATTAATGACCTGTTGCATCCGATCAGAACCGAGGAGTTCAGCAGGGTTTGGAGGCGTCGAGCCGGCAGGAATGATGCGGATTGGTGAGAGCGGTGTTTCCTTAAGGACATCGGCAATCGTAGCTGTACCCAGCAACAAATCCGTAAGACCAGGCTTTTTCTCAACCTTAAAAATCTTGTGCTGCTGTGGCCGCCGAAGGTCAGCATCCACAATAATCACCCGCTTGCCGTCGAGTGCCAATGCCATCGCAAGGTTTGCCATTGTTGTTGACTTACCTTCACCGGGCACACTTGATGTGACACCCAGACTGCGGATTGGCGCATCGATGCTGGCGAATCCAAGATTGGTTCTCAGACCACGATAGCACTCAACAATCGGTGAAAATGCCTTCTGACCAGCAATAAGTCGTAAGCCCTCTTCAGGGATACTCGGTACTGCGCCAAGTGCCGTCAGGCGCAGACTGCGCTGAACATCCTCAGGGGAGTTGATACGGTCATCAAGATACTCCTGAAGCAGGGCGAAACAAACAGCAAAGAAAAGTGCCAATAGAACACCAAGACCGATGTTTTGCAGTTTCTTTGGGCGAATTGGGGCACCGGGCACGGAAGAACGCGAGATGATCTTTGCAGGCTTACGACGGGCTTCCTCACGTAGCTTGAGCTCGGCAATCTTCGAGTCATACATTTTGAACTCGTTCTGTGCCATTTCAAGCTCGCGCTGAATTCTTCCCATCTCGAGCTGCCAGTTCGGGAAATTCCCGAGTCGGGTTCGCGCCTTCGTTACATTTCCAGCCAATCGTTGCGATTGCACTTGTAGGCCGCGAATCTGAAAATCGAGATCAGCAATCTTAGACTTTATCGTGGCATATTCCGGATTGATGACCGCCGTGCGCACCGCTAGCGTTTGTATGGCCTTTTGAATGCGTCGCTTGAGAATATTCGCCTTGATGTCCAGCTGTACGACGTTGATATTCGTCGGTTGATACTTCTCAAGCAGGATTGTTCGCTGCATGTCAAGGTCTTCGAGCTGTGTTTTCAGGCCTTGAACCTGGGAATCAGCATCGGGGTTATCGACATTCGAGAGGCGCTTTGGTGCAATCTTCAGCTGCTCGGCAAGCAACTCGCGCTGGCTGGTTAAGGTCGCAATCTGATTCTGATTCGCCTGTAACTGCCCCTCCGCCGCAGTGACATCGGCAAGCTGGAGCTCCTGACCTTTTGTCAGTTCAACCACTTTGTATTGATTCTTAAAGTTGGCGAGGTCCTTCTCAAGCTTTTCCATCTTGGTGCGCGCTTCACCACCGTTGCGCTCGGCAAACTTTCGGGCTTCAGAAACCTGAGCCAAATCGTTGTCTGCTACTTCGTGAATGTAGTAGTCCAAGAGGACATTAGGTGCATCACCAACCAGCTTTGGGCTTGAACCCTCTGCATAAACCTCGATAATCTCAGTCTCTTCGACGGGAGCAATAGAAAATGCAGGCAAGCGACCACCAAGTCGGCGCGCAACTTCCCCTTGAATCTCGCCATCCTGAAGCAGCTGTATCTGCGTCGCGACGGAATAACTCGGAGCAACCGCCAAAAGTGCTGACAGTGGGTTATCCGTGTTAATGGAGTTAAGGCTAGCGCTTTGACCAGCAACCAACAAACGTGCACGGGATTGGTAAACCGGCGGTGTCAACAATGTGACAACGACACTGATCACCAAGATCAAGAGAAACGTCTGAATGAATATTGCACGACGACGACGGAAAACGTCGATGTACTCGCGTACAGAAACGGATGCAGTCTGTTCTTCGCTGGTGTTAAACCGGTCTTCCATAGGGCCTTTGGGTGTTGAACCGCCGATACGCTGAACCATGGAACATCCTCTGTACGCGCCCCAAGTTACTCCATCTACGGTGCGTCCAGTGTATCGTACCCACGGTTATCTGATGCTTATACATCGCAAATATCGCACATCGTTAGGATACTGGCAAGGGCACTTTGTTATGGATTTCGAGTTACTTCGCTCATATTCATCGGCAGTGACCGGTTACCCACACTAATCCTGTTGTTAATCCACGCAATCGGGATACATACGACACAATTGGGAAATTTCTTACACAAACACTTAGTTAAAACGTTGACTTCTTCGCTCAAGCCTTTGCCTCAATGCATGGGCCGTTGCCTTGCGATTGGCAACCTGCTGTAATGCCTTACCGGCAGATGCCAGATCCCCGGCTTCATGCCGGGCACAAGCCAAGACATAACGCGCTTCATCAGACTGAGGAAACTGCTTTGTCAAACCCAATAGTAATGGAATAGCATCGTCCGCTCTCCCCGACCCTAGCATCGACTGCCCGAGCGCTATCCCTGCCTGGACCCTCAAAACAGGCTTGTCGGCATCCTGAATCACCTTTTTCAGCGCCGCTTCGCCTTGCTCGCGCAGCTTTGTGTTGCCGGCAGCGTGTGCAGTCCTTGCAAGTCCTGCCTCAAAATGCCAATCTACACCGGCGTCCGCCGAGTCCCCATAGGCCTCCACAACTTCGTAAGCCCCTTCAGTATCTCCAGACTCCCGCAGGATTCTGATAAACACCGCCATACGCCCACTCGTCGGTTCCATGACGGCTGCTTCAGCTGCGTCAAGTGCCTCCGGGTAGCGCTGCAGCGCAAGTAACGCCTTTGCACGAATGGCATCCGTTTCAAAAGGAACACTTCTTTTCGCATCGGGAAGACTCGATAGGGCAGTTCGTGGATCTCCAAGCTCAACAAACACACCCGCAGCCATCGTCGCCGCTGTGCCGACCTTTGAGCCGGCTTCCATGTCAACTGCATCGCGGGCATATCTGAGTGCATCCTCATAAAATCCAGCCTTCAGCGCACACCGTGCAGCCTTTGCGTATGAATTCGCCCCCATCCCTGCTTTGCCCGCACCCAGATAACTTGCCATCGCCGCTTCAAAGTTCTTGGCATGCTCCTGTCGGTTGGCAAGCTCGGTAAATGCCTCGGCATTCTTGGGGTCTCGTGTAACCGTTGCGACAAGCTGTGCATCGGTAAGCCGCTGAGGTTCCCGCCACCATATCCACCCAATGGCTCCGCAAAGCACCGTGGTCGAAACAACCCCGGCAACCACATCGGCTCTTAGCTTAATCATCGTGTGCCCCGACCTTCCATCAGCGTTGGTGATGTGCCAACCTTTACCGCAAACGTCTCCGAAAGGCCGCCTGACCAGTTAACTCTCACATTCAGCTGTTTCTTACCAGCCGGGAAGGCAATGACAAGGTTTTCAGATGAGGCAGATAAATACCCGCGGGCGGTCTCGACTTCACGACGTATTCCTCCGGCGATGACAACCGAACCTATCGCCGAGCCTCTTCTCCGTTGAAGATGTAGTGTCGCCACGCCCCCCGCACTCCGTGAGACATTCTCAAACAGCCGTGCCGGACCTTCCACATCTGTAACCAGGATATCCACATCACCATCGTGGTCAACATCGGATGCCGCAAGTCCACGTCCAGTGAGTGGCCGTTGCACGCCGACACCCACACGTTCTGAGACATCCTCAAAAGACCCATCAGCCTTTCCTGCAAGCACAAGGCACGGCTGACGGTACGTCATACCCGGCTTTATCAAGTCAACATTGCTCTGTAGATGCCCGCTGACCGAAAAGATGTCTGCATGTCCATCCGCGTCAAAGTCTTCAAACAAGACACCAGCGCTCTGCCTCCGCCGCGTTGGCATGAGCCCACGCATCGGTGCAACATCGATGAAAAATCCATTGCCGCGGTTGCTGTAGAGAGATGACAGCTGATCAAGCCCGGTCCCAATCACGAGATCCGATTTCGCATCGCCATCGATATCTGCCCAATCCCCTCCATACCGCTGCTGAAAATCGCCTGTTGCGTCCAGAGGAATTCCTGATTTCGCTCCGAGGTTTACAAAGCGCAGACGGCCATTGTTCTGCAACAGGGATGACCCATCGGAGTCGCTAAGCAACAGGATGTCTGTATCGCCATCATTATCAAAGTCCTGCGGTGCAATACCCGTGATGCGGCTAGCAGCGCTTTGCAACCCAATACGCCGGCTGATGTCCAGAAATGCATTTCGTCCCCGTGGAATAAAGGCGGCGGCGCTCTGTCCTGCGTAGTGAAAGCTGGCACATGCCGTCGGGACACCATCTACAAGACAGGCCTGCGGCGCCGATGCGCCGAAGCTGACATAACGCCCGGCAATAAGGGCAAGCGAGCGCCCTTTATCGATATGAACCAGTGCGACACTCGTCCACCAGCTGGAGGTATCGCTTACGGGGTTGACCCGCGATGCAATCAGTTTCTTTCCAGTGTTCCGCAGGGCAAACAGCCCGGGATGCCCACCAACGACGATGTCCACACGGCCATCCGCATCTATGTCGCCCGTAGCAACTCCGTGTAAACGGCCACTAAGTGCCGGAGCCCATTCCTGGGAAATATCGGTAAAACCCTTACCAGCATCGTTACGATAAATCCGAAGGCCGTCATGATGTACAACGATTGCATCATCAAAGCCATCCCCGTTGAGGTCAGCAAAAGCGCACCCGCTACCAAACGTTTCCTCGATGTTTTTTGGTTGCTTCTCCAAAATATACGTCGTTGGTGGCAACCCCCACTCAAGTGACCGATCCTCAAACGCGATGCGAGCGGTTTGTTGATTTCTGGTAGAGCGTTCGCGACCGTAACTACGTCTTGCGGCACCCGTAGGCGATTGTGTTGAATCTCTTGCCATCACCTTCTTGCACCCGGGAGCCAGCAACAAGCCGGCACACACGAGTGTTACGGATGTCAAAATCCAATGCGGAGACAGTCTCATATTCTAGGTATTCGGAAGAATCCTATGGAAAGTAAAGGGTGACAAAAAAACCGGCCAGGTATGCTGGCCGGTTTTGATAAGGTGATTTGGACTACTTCGCCTTGTCTTTAATATCCTTTACAGCATTGCCGTAGCTGTCCTTCATCCGCTGAACCCACTGATCCGTCCCCCAGGTATCCGGGTTCATTGGGTTATATGGCTTCTTCAGTCCATCTTCGATACGGCGCGCGATTGCCTTAGGATCGAATGCTGGCATCCCACCGCCGGCAGCACCACCACCACCACC
>JBJTQN010000161.1:0-13728 GCA_046075665.1 Armatimonadota bacterium
GCAACTCGGGCCGCCCGTGAGCTGGAACAGGCTGCATCCGATGCGCCAAAGACATTCGCCTTTAACTGGTTTACAGTCAAAGAACCGAAAGGTTCGGCGACATCGATCGCAGTTATCTTTACCGAAACGCCACACTTCATCTCGGATGCCATGGAGACTGCGCTGCTTGCACGGACCAAACGTCTGATCTTTGTGTCGGCGACCCTCGCAACCCTTGGAAGATTTGATGATGTCCGATTCCGGCTCGGACTTAATCGTTCGTCCGTCATCGAATGTCGCCAAGGATCCCCGTTTGACTTTGCAACAAACAGCCTGCTCTATATTCCGAAGCACTTACCGGCACCGGATGCATCCAATGAGTACGCAGCCAGGATGCTGGATATCATGGAAGACCTTGTCCACGCATCCAATGGTCGGGCATTTCTCCTGTTTACCAGTCATCGAATGCTGCAGCAGGCAAGAGACCGCTTTGCTGGTACCCGGTGGCCATTGCTCGTCCAAGGTGACAAACCAAGCGGACGCTTGCTCGCTGATTTTCGTGTGACGCAACACGCCGTCCTTCTTGGCACATACAGCTTCTGGGAAGGTGTGGACATCGCAGGCGATGCCCTGTCCCTTGTTGTCATTGATAAGCTACCGTTTGCTATTCCAGACACACCGCCCCAGCGTGCGCGTGAGCAGCGAATTAAAGATGCCGGCGGAGATGCCTTTTTAGAGTGGTCGCTCCCGAGTGCAAGTCTACGCCTCAAGCAAGGGTTCGGCCGCCTGCTGCGAACGGTTACGGACACAGGTGTTGTCGGTATTTTGGATAGCCGTCTGGTTACGAAGCGCTACGGTCGGATGTTGTTGAACGACCTCCCCCCGGCTCCGATCACCCATCACATCCCGGATGTTGAAAGCTTTTTTGGTGCCAACAAGCGCTAGACTGACCATCATCGCTTAGGTCAAACTTGAGTTTATGGACTGATATCACTCCGATATAGTCTGCTAACCACACCATTCGCTGCGCCTCATGACTCCTTTCATGGAATGGTCGCCTCTCGATACCCATCTACATCAACAAGAGCAATTGCGTCCAATATCGCCTGCTCACCACCACTCAACATGACCACTGAGCGGCATTTTGCCCTATATCTGTCAGAGAGATTCATCCAGTGTTGGTAACCCAATTCGATTCCCAAAGGTGTGAAAGAATACTCAATGAACCACATTGAAGAGCATCCACAGCCTTTGGCATGCTTTAATCAAATTCAAGTGGCAATGACTGTCAAATAAAAATAATAGTGTGTTAGCAGGATTTACGATAGCCTGTAGTGAATACGGGCTCAAATCCAGTATTTCTGGAAGGTCAAGCCAATGGCTGAACTGAAGTCAGACACGATGGAACAAGATCGCGTAAACACGCCCACTCACCCCCGCGGTACTGTGGATGAGCACCACCACGGCATCACCCGTCTAACCCGCGCACGCCTACTGAATCATCAGGAGGAGATGGACCTTGCACGTAAAGTGAAACAAGGTGGCAGTGAGGGCCGACGCGCTCAGCACCGCCTCGTCGAGTCCAACATGCGACTTGTCGTGTCCATCGCAAAGGCATATCGAGCCAGTGGAATCCCAATAGAAGATTTGGTTCAGGAGGGCGCCATCGGTCTGATGACCGCTGCGGAGCGCTACGATCCCGACCGTGGCTTTCGATTTAGCACCTATGCCACTCAGTGGATTCGTCAAGCGATTGGACGTGCGGTAGACAATAAGGCGAAAGCTATTCGACTTCCTGCTCATGTCTCAGAGTCTCTCCGAAAGCTGGACCGGGTACGTGCTGAGCTTCGCCGTGAAACCGGGGATGAACCATCAAACGAATATATCGCTGAACGCTCCGGACTATCGGTTCGCAAGGTGCAAGCGCTCCTAAACACCACTCAGGATCCTATTTCCCTGGACCTTCCAGTGGGTGATGAAGAAAACACATCCCTTGGCTCTCTCCTCACAGATCGCAATGCTCCCGATCCGCAGTCAACCCTTCTCGATGTCGAGATGGTTCAAGAAGTAGACAATATTCTGAATTCTCTGGATGAGCGTGAGCGCCGTGTGATGCGGTTGCGCTACGGCTTTGATGGTGATGATGCGTTGGTTCTGGCACAAATTGGCGAGCAGCTCAACATCTCTCGTGAGCGCGTACGACAAATCGAGCAACACGCATTGAAGAAACTCCGAAACGAAGCCAAAAAGGGCCGCCTCCGCGAAATCGTGTAACGGCATTTTGTGAATGAACAAACCACTCGGCTAAATCGGGTGGTTTGGCATTTAACGACTGGCTAAATACCTACGCCGGTACTTACTAGCCAGCACCGGACAACGTTTTGCAGACGTATTTGAGAATTCAATGGCATTCGAATATCAGGCAAAAAAAATCCCGGTTCAAACCTGAACCGGGTACCGCTCCGATAGGGTGCGGTTTGGAGGACATGCATATCTAACATACGGTTTGATACACATGCTTTGTTCCTCCTTCACTGCAAAATTGTTGCAGATACACTTTTCATGAAAGTGACTTAGGATGCATCGGAAGAGGACGCATCGAACAGTAGATGCCCCATTCTTCTACGCTTAGTTTCCATATATGCACGATTGTGCTCATTTGGTTCAATGGGTAGAGGGACTCGATTTGTAATCTCAAGGCCAAAGCCCTCGATACCATCCCGCTTTGCGGGGTTGTTTGTCATCAGCGAAAGGCGCTTCAGTCCCAAGTCAACCAAAATCTGCGCCCCGATACCGTAGTCACGCGCATCCGCTGGGAATCCAAGGCGTACATTTGCATCCAGCGTGTCTACACCGTCATCCTGCAGCGCGTACGCCCGCATCTTATTGACGAGCCCGATGCCTCTGCCTTCCTGTTCGATGTAGAGAAGCACACCGCGGCCACCGGAAGAAATCTTCGCCAGTGCGAGGTCAAGCTGGTCACCACAGTCGCAACGTAGCGATCCAAGCAGGTCACCGGTTACACATGAGCTATGGATGCGGGTGAGGACTGGCTCGTCCCCACTGATATCGCCCATACAAAGGGCAAGATATTCGTTGTCGTCTACATCGGATAGGTATGCGTGCGTTGTGAAGGTGCCATAAAGCGTTGGAAGCTTCGTGGTCGCAATTCGATGTACAAGCTTTTCCGTCCGCCGGCGGTAGGCAATTAGGTCAGCGATTGACACCAGTGGCATTTCAAGACGCGTAGCCATCTCAGCGAGCGCAGGAAGACGAAGCATCTCGCCATCATCCCCCATGATTTCACTGATAACACCGACAGGCTGTAGGCCGCTGAGGCGCATAAAGTCGACTGCGGCTTCCGTATGCCCGGGACGCTTCAGAACTCCACCCTGGCGGCTCATCAGAGGGTTCACATGCCCGGGACGATTGAAGTCTTTGGCCGCAGACAGTGGGTTAGCCAGCATCCGAATTGTCTGTGCCCGGTCGTGTGCGCTGCTTCCTGTTGTCGTACCCGCAACAGCATCGACTGTGACCGTGAACGCCGTCCGAAGCGACTCCGTGTTCTCCTGCACCATCAGGTCCAGGCCAACCTGCGCAAGACGTTTCTGCTCCATCGGGACCGTGATAATCCCGCTTCCCTCACGGGTCATGAGCGTAATGGCTTCGCTGGTGATGAATTCAGCCGCCATCACAAAATCTCCCTCATTCTCGCGGTCTTCGTCATCAACCAGAATGATGATGCCGCCTGAACGTAGCTTTGAAATGGCTGTTTCTATCGAAGCGAATGGAATAGTACGTTCGTTTACCACGTGTCAGTCGCCGCTTCAGTAACAAAGCCGGTGCGAACCAACATATCCATCGAGACCGGCGCCGCATTGGCGCTGGTCGAAAAGCCCATCAAACGCTCGACGTACTTCCCAATAATGTCGCATTCAATGTTCAACGAATCCCCAGCCCTACGTGCCGAGAGCGTGGTGTTCTCCCATGTGTGCGGGATAACACTGACAGAGAAACTTGACCGACCTGCATCGGCTACCGTGAGGGAGATGCCATCAATGCAGATGCTCCCCTTTTCGACGATGTAGCGCATAAGGTTGGTGTCGACGTCCACATGAACCTGCCATGCGTTACCGACAGGGCGCATCGATGCTATACGTCCTACACCGTCCACATGGCCTTGCACAATATGACCACCAAATCGGCCATTTGCAATCATTGCACGCTCAAGATTTACGACATCCCCGACACCGAGCGAACCGAGAGTTGACCTTCGCAGCGTCTCATAGACAGCGTCAAAGACTAGCTCAGGTGCATCGATAGATACAACGGTTAGACAGACACCATTAACTGCAATGGAGTCTCCAAGGGCAACATCTTCTGAGACACGTCCGGCAGCGATGCTGAGGCGGACTGACTCGCTCAGTCGGTCGATTCGTGTAACCTTACCGGTTGTTTCGACAATGCCTGTGAACATCAGTTCGCTGCCTCCCGTCCTTCCCATACAGGCCGCCCTGTGATTCTTACATCTACACCATACCTGTGGACCTGCATCTGCGTCAACTCAATTGCACTGTTCATGAGAGTCGCAAGAGGCGGACCCGAAAGCCCAACCGGTGCTTTGCCACCGCCGACGACTTTCGGTGCAATAAACCATTGCACTTCATCCACACAGCGGGACCGATAAAACTCTGACGCCAGTGTTCCGCCCGATTCAAGTAATACAATTCCCATACCGAGATCGGCAAGCCACGGCAAAATATTTCCTATCGAATATACATCAGCATCGACTGCAAGTATGTGACACCCCACGTCCTCGAGAGCCTTCTTTTGTGCTGGAGCTGCATCCGTGGTCGTTATGACCACAGTTCCCGGCCGGGCGACTTTTGCACTGATGGGAATACGTAGCGTGCGATCAAATACGACCGCCCGGGGTTGCTTTCCACTCGGCAATGGAACAGTCCGAACCGTTAGATCTGGGTCATCTGCGATCACCGTGCCAACCCCGACGATGACAGCATCAGATTCTGCACGTAACCGGTGAACGCAACGTCGTGCTTTCTCTCCGGTAATCCATCGTGAATCTCCACCTTCGCAAGCAATGTGGCCATCCAGGGTTGTAGCAACTTTGTGTGTTACAAACGGGCGTCCCGCCGACTGAAGGCTGCGGAACCCGCGCTGCTGATGCAATGCTACGTCCCTCAGCAAACCTACATCTACGTGGATACCTTGATCACGGAGCTGCTGGATACCTTTACCAGCGGTTCTTGGATCTATGTCTTCACAAGCGACAACGATACGGGAAATGCCTGCATTTGTACAACGCTGCCAACACGGAACCCGAGGGCAGCCATCACGCCCAACGGTGTGGCAACAGGGCTCAAGCGTAACATATAGTGTTGCGCCTACAGCTCTACCAATGCAGGCATCCAATGCCATCTGCTCAGCATGAGGGGAGCCAGGTCCATTGTGCCAACCACGTCCAATCAGAGTTTTATTGTGAACAACAACCGCTCCAACGGGCGGATTCGGGTGGGGACGGCCCTTTCCAGCGATGCGCAATGCCATGCGCATCCAAGCACGGTCGATCGAGATGTCAGTCAAGCGGCTCCCGCTCCTTGCGCCCTACTAGCTGAGATTGAAGGTCTTCGGCCACCTTTTGGTTTGCCAGACGTTCCTGGCGTCGCACGACAGAGTAACTCTCAAGGGCATCCAAGCCAGCAGCACAAACCAAACTAAGAGCCAACAACACGGACACCAACAATATACTGATCTGACGGAATGCAATCAGTTTTTTCGGACCATCAAGTGGTAATGAGAATCCGACAAACGCTACGATGATCAACAAAATGAGGAGGCCAAGAGCGGCGGTACGGTAGAGCCGTGAGCGCTTTGAAAGAGCTCCATAGCCGCTTGGGTACCCCCGTACGGCATAGATGACGGAGAACACAAAGATAACAGCGAGTGCGATTTGCACGGTTTAGGACACCAGTGCCTTAGTCAGGGCATCCACGCCACCAGCAACACCTTCGGGATGTCCAAACACACTGGAACCGGCTACCAGAATGGCAGCACCGTCGTTTACGAGACTCTGGATGTTGCTTGTATCCACACCACCATCTACGCTGATTCGAAAGTCCAGTCCGTTTGCGTCTCGCCAGCGTGCCAGTTGTCCGACTTTTTCTGCCGCAGCTGGGATAAATTTCTGGCCACCAAAGCCAGGGTTGACCGTCATCACCAGCACAATGTCGAGTAAGTCACCGACATGCTCAAGTACGCTTATGGGTGTTGCAGGGTTGATTGCAACTCCACAAAGAGCTCCACTAGCGCGGATTTGTTGGAGCACACGGTGTAAGTGAACGGTTGCTTCGGCATGAACAGTCAATGCATCAGCACCAGCATCACGAAATGGCCTGACCCACGCTTCAGGCTGGGAGACCATTAGGTGGACATCCAGTATTGCATCCGGTTCCCGGTTCCGCAGCGCTTTGACAAGCGGCGCACCAAAGGTCAAATTTGGAACAAAGTGCCCATCCATGACATCGATATGAAGCCATGTACACCCGGCTACAAGGCAGCGCCTTGCAGCGTCTCCAAAGGCAGAGAAGTCGGCAGCCAGTAATGATGGTGCAATTTCCACTGGAAAAGTACGCATTTACTTACTCGACCTCACCTTTAAGCTGATCGTTGTCAAAAAGTCGTATCTTACGCTTCATCGTACGGACTTCGAATTCGATCTTAATCTTCTCTCCAGCCTTGTGAGTCTTCTCATAAACGGTACGGTTTTGGTCTTCCTCTTCAACATCGACACGGATATGGTGCTCAGCGCCATCAGCGGGGACAGTGTATGGAATCCTGAACCAACGTGGTTTCCCGGGATCAGCTGTTGGTAACCCGGTTGGTTTTGGTTCTTGAGGATCAGCGGGGCCGACAACACCAGTATCAGTATCCGCAGGGTCCGTTTCATCGCCAGGGATCACTTCATCTCCAGCCGAGAGGACGATATCAATTTTTGCACCTCGTGGGGCTGAATCAGCACCCGCAACACTTTGATTGATAACCGTACCTGCTTCCGCAAAATCACGTCGCTTCGTCGTTCCACCGAGTGTAAAACCTGCTTCTTCAAGGGCACGTTTTGATTGCCCAATGGTCTTTCCACGCAAATCCGGTACAGGCAGCATTTCTGGTCCATCGCTGACCCAAATGGCGACTACACTTCCCGGTCGTACCGCTTGGCCCTCGGCCTCCCGAACCTGATAGATGACATCTTTAGCGACATCCGGGTTGTGCTTACGATCGACAATCTCAACTTTGAACCCACGTTCATCAGCCAGCGCCTGTGCTTCAGCAAGTGTTTTTCCTTTGAGTGCCGGCACGAGAATAATCTCAGCTGGCATCAAGTAGGGACGTACAAGTAGGACCACACCAACAATACTGGCAAGGAGTACAAACGATGCTGCGAGCATGGCCCAGATACTGGCATTTCGCTGCTTCAGCGCTCTGGCGTTGGCATTGGCATAGCGGCCATCGTCAACATCGTCGTCATCATCTACAACAGTAGTGGAACGTCGTCTAGCCATATCATCACTCCACGACTCGCGGGGGCCGTTCATCCGCTCGTGCGGCTGCAAAAGCCCATATTGGGCACTTGGGCTTGCCACTGCGGGAGTTACTTCATCACTGGCGCCGTAACTACGCCCGCTACGCAAGGCATCCCCCACCTGAACCAGCTGCTGATAAAGCGCAGATGCAGATGGATAACGATCCGCGGGCGCCTTTTCCAAACATTGCAGCACAAGGCTGTCCAGAACCTTGGGCACCGCTGGATTCGTCATCGATGGGGCGGCGGGCGACATCGTCGCATGACGCGTCGCCAGTTCAACCGCATCCTCGCCGGTAAACGGTAGCTCACCTGTCAATGCTTCATAGAGCACTACACCAAACGAATAAATGTCCGATGATGGTGTCCAGCTATGAATCGTAGCTGTCTCTGGAGCCGCGTATCGTGCGATGCGTAGGCCAATGCCCGAATCCCGTTGTGCAAGCCGATGTAATGCCGGAGCACAGGCCCAACCGGCTAAAACAGCTTTGCCATCTAAACCTATTACGATGTTGTCTGGGCGAACTCCCCCATGAACTGCACCTTGGGCATGTGCTTCCTGAAGAGCTGCGACTATCGGGAGTAGTAGATTGATAATCGTCAGCGGCATGGGAAGGGCTGATCGCTGGATGCGGTCTGCCAAATCCACCCCTCGGACAAACTGTTCGACGACAAATAACCCGTGCTCAGGATCTTCTGCGACATCGAGAAGCTGTGCGATGTGGTCAGAGCGAAGTGAGAGGTGGGTCAGTGCCGAGACCTTTACGGCATCAAAGACGTCAGGGTATTCCCGCATGATTGAGCGAAGTAGCTTGACAGACACCAATGTGTTCTGTTGCATATCTCTAGCACGAAAATGCCTAAAGAGAGGCGTAGTGCCAAAATCATCAAGCAGGTCATAGCGTTCACTCAGAATGCCAAGTGACAGCTGTGGCTGACTACCATCCTCCCGAGCACCATCGTTCATGATTGCTTGATTGTCCCACTACGGCTGCGTAGCCACATCAGTAATACCCTGACAATACCCCCAACCAACATTAATGCATAGACGGCAGTCGCCACTGGCATCGGTATTGCCACTCCCAAATACGGTGAAAAGAATACAAATGTTGCAAAGAACATCCAAATCACAAGCACTGCGGTAGTAATTTGATCAGACATGTTGACCACCATTGATGCGATGTTGTACAAGCCCCGCCTTTACAACATCAACTTGAAGTTGATGTAGCTCCACACGGCCAAAGTCCCGTGCTATCACATACCTTGCGACACCTGCCGCAGCCTTTTTATCCCGGGATGTCAGCGCGATAAGTGCATCGTCACCGATGTCATCCGGGAGTGTTGTCGGTAGCCCGATTGCCGTTAGTATGTCGAGCAACGTGGTTAGTATTCCGGACGGTGTGAGCCCTGCGGCTATCCCAATGTGGCAAGCAGAAACCATCCCAATTGCTACCGCTTCCCCATGCTTATACCGTTGATAGCCAGTGAGTCCTTCAAGAGCATGGCCAATCGTATGACCAAAGTTGAGAGTCGCTCTGGCGCCTGTGATTTCGTGTTCATCCTCGATGACAACAGCTGCCTTCAGCGCACAGCTCCTTGTGACTATGTCGATGTATTGGTTCGTCTCAGTAGGTAACACCTTACAGAATTCGAGGATATTTCGATCTGAAATGATGCCATACTTGATGACTTCGGCCATGCCGGCGACGAGTTCTCGTTTTGGGAGTGTAGCAAGCACTGAGGTGTCGACCCATACAGCAGATGGCTGTATAAAGGCACCTATAAGATTTTTCCCTTGGACAAAATCTACGCCAGTCTTTCCTCCGACCGATGAATCCACCATCGCAAGCAATGTTGTCGGAACCTGGACGAATGGCAGTCCTCGAAGGTATATCGCCGCAACAAAGCCAACAATGTCACCTATTACTCCACCGCCTACCGCGACGAGCAGTGTCTTGCGGTCAACTCCAGGGATATCGTAGAGCTGCTGAATAACTTCATTGACGGAAGCCATGTTCTTGTGGGCTTCGCCGCCCTCAAACACAATGACATCAACCCGTAATCCCTGGCTTTGCAGGTTAGAAACAGTCCTCGCAAGGGGCCCAGCCGCTCCGATGTCTGCAATGGCAGTTTCGGTGATTACCACGGCATGAGAGGCCTTGCAGCCCGTTGAAATTGAACCGTCACTAAGGAGTCCATCCGCTACGGAAATCGCATAATGACGACCATCGTCAAAACAGACATCGACGGTTGACTTAGTCATCACTTTGTCGACTCTCCTGAGCGAAAAGGAAGGACACATTTACGAACAATATCACCGACGGCACGATGGACAGGCCGGTCCGATGTGTCGATGATGACATCTGCGATCGAGTGATACAGAGGCCCTCGAATGGAAAGGATGCGTAGGACGCGTTCAAGTGGATCTTCGTCTGTAGTGAGGAGTGGTCGCGCTCCACGGCGACGCTCGGTACGTGCAACGACAACATCCGGACGCGCCGTAAGCCAGACAACGGCGTTGTCAGAACTAAGAAGTGCTCGATTGTCATCACGAAGGACCGCTCCACCGCCTGTAGCGATCACTTGATTCGCAAGGCTGGTCACTTTTGACACAACTTCATGTTCAATCTCACGAAAGGCTGATTCGCCCTGACTGGCAAAAATTTCCGGAATGGATCCACCAATTCGTGCTTCAATCAGTGCATCGGTATCGGTAAAACCAAAGTCCAACCGACCAGCCAGCTGCCTTCCTATGGTTGTCTTACCGCACCCCATAAACCCAATGAGGACGATATTGCGTTTGCCATCCCGTAGTGTAACCACGAAATGCTACGCCACCACCGCACCAAATGGAGCGGCCATATACCCATCATAATTACGTCGAATTTCATCCATGGAATCACCCCCAAACTTTTCCAAAAAGGCTTCCATCAGCACGATCGCTACCATTGCTTCTGCTATAACACCTGCCGCTGGAACAGCACAAACATCGGATCGCTCAGCAAATGCCGGCGCGGCCTGTCCGGTTTGTACATTTACGCTGCCGAGCTGACGCATCAACGTCGCGATTGGCTTCATAGCTCCCCTGACAACGAGGGGCTGCCCATTCGTGATTCCACCTTCTGTTCCGCCAGCACGGTTACTTGGACGTAGAACGTGGCCCGTGTCATCGACTGCAAACTCATCGTGCACCTGAGACCCTGGCAAGGCGGCAACTCCAAATCCAAGCCCAATTTCGACACCCTTGACCGCGTTAATGCTGAGGATTGCCTGACCGAGTCGGCCATCGATCCTTTCATCCCAGTGAACATAAGACCCAAGTCCAATCGGCAGGCCAAATACCACGACTTCAAAGACTCCACCAAGGGTATCACCGCGACGTTTTGCATTATCAATCAGGGCAACCATTTCCGACGATGCCGCTTCATCGATGCAGGAAACGGGACTATCCGCCGCCCGTTCCCGAACTGCACTAGCGGTAAGTTCACCTATGAATTCCGACTTCACAGCTCCTATCTGAACGATGTGAGAAACGACATCAATATCGAAAGCCCCAAGGAATGCCCGTGCTATACCGCCTACGGCGACAAGGGTAGCTGTATTTCGTGCACTTGAGCGTTCCAGTACATTGCGCAGGTCATCGTGGTTATATTTACGCATACCAACGAAGTCAGCGTGTCCAGGACGAGGGACTGTAACTGCCGGAACAGGTTGTGCGTAATCATCCAGCGGTTCGATCTGCATTCGTGAGGACCAATTCATCCAGTCCCGGTTACGCACAGAGAGTGTAACGGGCGAGCCGAGCGTCTTTCCAAATCGGACACCCGCCGTTATTTCGACAGTATCTGTCTCAATTTTTTGCCTTGCTCCCCGACCATATCCGCCTTGTCTACGGGCAAGGTCTGCGTTGATATCAGCAGCAACAACAGTAAGTCCAGCAGGGAGTCCCTCGATGATGGTTGTCATTAAGGGACCGTGGGATTCTCCAGCGGTCAGGAATCGAAACATAGTGGCTTATATTATCTCAGAGCAGTAAAGGCATAACATCCACTCGTACGATGCGCGAAGAAAAACCAGGGCGTTCCGGAGGCAGGGTATGCCATCAGCTGGGTAAACAAACATTGGCGACACGGATCTAGGCAAATTGATTCAGATTCGATTTCGAAACGTTGCTTACCAGAGTAGAGTTACATTCCTTAAAGTAAAAAGGCATCCGCGTTAGCGGATGCCTTTCGGTGACCGAGCTGATACCAGCTTAGAGGCTGGTTCCACCCGTCGATGTACCAGGATCTTCAAGAATCGTTGGTGTGATGAACACTAAGATTTCCTGTCCGTTACTGGACTTCGACTTCTGTGTGAAGAGGTTGCCGATGATCGGCAGGTCAGACAAAAGTGGAACTCGGGTTTCGTTCTTATCTTCACGATTCGTGATGAAGCCGCCAAGAACCATTGTCTCACCAGTCTTCAGACGACGGAATGTCGTCAGGAACTGTGTGCTGGTTTCAAACGAAGGTTGTGATCCAACGCCTGGAACTACACGGAACGATGAAAGCTGTGGCGTCAGGAACATGCTGACAGTGCCATCACCGTTGATGTGAGGTTGTACCTGAAGACCAGACTGAACAGGAATCTGTACAGGCAGTGTCTGTGTAAACGAACCGAACGCCGTAACAACCTGTTGGTTGATAAAGATCGTCGTCGTGAGGAACGTCGAGATCGATGCTGGTTGGTTGTTACTCGTTGTGATCATCGGAGCCTGAAGAATGTTAGATGTATTCTTCGTGGCTGCAGCACGCAGTGCAGCGACTGCGTTTCCGGATGCATATGCAACAGTAACACTAGGTGCCGCGTTGAACGTGGTCGGTGCGATGTTAACATCGAGGTTGCCGGCTGGAGTAATCTTCCAGTCGATACCGAAGCCCTGTGCATCATTGATGTTGACCGTGACGAATTCGGCCTTGATCATAACCTGCTTGGGTGCTACATCAAGGAAGCGGACAATGGACTTGAGTTCTTCAATGGCCTGTGGCTCACCCTGAACGATAAGGGAGTTGTCTCCATCACCGGAGATCAGGTTACGAATGCCATCTGGAAGCAGCTGGCCACCCTGACCATTCTGTCCCTGTCCAAAGCCACCGTTGGCACCACCGCCGAAGCCGCCGTTTGCACCGCCGCCCTGTCCGGCTCCACCACGACCGCCGCCCATGCCGCCCATGCCGCCGCCCATACCACCCATGCCGCCGCCCATGCCACCGAATCCGCCACGCTGTCCAGCAACATCGAGGGTTGGCTCAGGTGTTGGTGCACCAGCGAAGCCATTGGCACCTTGAGGAGCGAATGGATTCAAACCAGGAGTTGTAGCAAATTGAGCAGGAGCACCACCAAGAGCCTTAGGGGTCATGTCAGGCAACTTGACATCGTACTTGAACAGCTCAGTCCCCTGCGGGTTGTTCAGCAGCTTTACAAGGTCACGAGGAGGAAGATACTTTACATCGATCTTCGTCCAAATCATCGGAGCGCGCTTTACAACAACCGGAGTCTCAACCTTTGGTTCAGCCTTGGCATCGACCTTGACGGCTGCTGGTCGGATGTATGTAATGCCATCAGCTTCTTCAATCTGTCCGCCCGCAGCTTCGACGATTGCCTTGAGCGCACGCTGCAACTGCATTTCGTTGATATTCAGCGTTACCTTGCTGTACGAGCCAGGAACAACGACAACGTTGACTCCAGACTTTCCAGTAAGGGCAGTGATCGCTTCTTCCATGCGGGCATCTCGCAGCTCGATGGAAACGGTACGTGCATCTGTCGCACTTTGTGCGAAAGAAGGTGCACAGAGCATAAATGGAACCACAGCGGTTGCTGCAGCGAGTAACAAACCTTGCCGTCTTCGCGGCATTGGATTCAACATTACATGTCCTCCCAACGGATGCGCTCGTCCTGAGACGTGCAGCCGTGATAGTCGACCCGTAGATCGACTACCACGAGAATACATTAACCTAGAAGTTGCGACCGCCGCCGAAGCCGCCCATGCCGCCGCCCATGCCGCCCATGCCGCCGCCCATCATGCCGCCGCCCATGCCGCCCATGCCGCCGCCCATCATGCCGCCGCCCATGCCGCCGCCCATGCCGCCCATGCCGCCGCCCATCAT
>JBJTQN010000162.1:0-3001 GCA_046075665.1 Armatimonadota bacterium
AGCTCGGGCTCTCCGACCTCTATGGCGCAACCGGGGATGCCCGTTACCTTCGTCTGGCGCAGTGGTTCCTCGCCCGCCGCGGGGATACATCCCGCAAAGACCTCGTGGGCGAATACGCGCAGGATCACAAACCACTGGTGAAACAGGATGAAGCTGTCGGACACGCCGTGCGCGCAGCCTACTGCTTTGGTGCGGCGGAGTATGTTGGAAACCTCGCGCATGACGCATCCCTTCGCGCCGTGGCGGACCGCCTCTGGGATGATGTCGTCGGCTACAAAATGTACATCACCGGTGGAATCGGCTCACGCGGGAGTGGAGAAGCGCTCGGGGACCGCTACGAGCTTCCAAACCGAACGGCGTACCAGGAAACATGTGCCAGCATCGCATTTGCCAACTGGACGAACCGCATGGGGATGCGCTATGCAGACACGAAGTACGCCGATGTTCTTGAGCGCACCATCTACAACGCGGTTCTGTCAGGTGTCGGCCTCTCTGGAAAAAACTTCTTCTATGTAAACTCCCTCCAGTCCGACAATGGCTCCTTCCGCCCAGATTGGTTTGGCTGTGCCTGCTGCCCACCGAACATCCTGAGGTTTATTGGAAGTATTGGACAGCTGTTCGCCGCAACCGGCGGAGCAACAATGTACCTAAATCTGTATGCAGCAAGCGATATCGCTACCTCAACAACAGCAGGTCCGATTAATGTAGCAGTTGATACGGTCTATCCAGAAAATGGCGCGGTAACCGTCAAGGTCAAGGCTGGCACGGCACCCGGTTCACAGCTTGCAATCCGCATCCCAGGCTGGGCCAAGGGCGAGGCCGTTCCCGGACGCCTCTACCGCTTTGCCGATACACAAACGGCATCCATATTGGCGACGCTGAACGGAAAGCCACTCGATCTCAAAGCAACGCAAGATGGCTACATCGTTCTCCCAAAGACCGTTGTTGCAGGAGACACAGTGAAGCTAGACTTCCCGATGTCGGTGCGTAAAGTCATCTCAAACCCGGGTGTGATGGACAACCGTGGCAAGGTCGCTTACCAGCGCGGGCCATTGGTGTACTGTTTTGAAGGCACCGATCAGGCCATAAAGGAAGTCTTCAGCACGGTTGCGGGCTCGGATGGCACCGCAAAGCCAGCAGCTGACCTGCTTGGTGGCATCACTCCGATCGCAGTCGGTGCCAATGCTGTGAAGCGCATCGGGCTTGGTGCCATCACGCTAGGCGAATCCATCACGCTCACAGGTGTCCCCTATGCCACCTGGGCTAACCGCGGCGCGACGAGTATGGCGGTGTGGTTGCCGGGTTCTATCGATGCAGCAGAGGCTCCCGCCCTCCCAACCATCGCCAAAATGGCAAAGGTACGCGCAAGCTTCGGAGCCAACCCGACGGCCGTGAATGACCAAAAGGACCCGGCAAAGTCGATTGACCACAACCATCCCTTCTACCACTTCTGGCCACACAAGGGCACCACAGAGTGGCTTGAATACACGTTTCCAAAAGCCATCGAGATCGGCTCAGTCGGCGTCTATTGGTTTGATGACACCGGGATCGGCGAGTGCCGGCTGCCTGCTGGCTGGTCACTTGATGCCCGCATTAATGGCGCATGGGTGCCAGTGAAGGCGCGGGATCCATTTGGAACGGATGGCGATAATTACGTTCATGTCCGCTTTGATGCGATCACAACTGATGCCCTCCGCTTGAATATCCAGGCGCAAAAGGGCTGGGCCGGCGGGGTACACGAGTGGCGTGTGTACCGCCCGGATGGCAGTGAGCTTCTCTGATGCGACGCATTTTGCCGATTGTTGGTCTATTGTGGGCTGCTGGCGCAGCCCACGCGGATGTCCGCCTGCACCCCCTCTTTGCTGACCACGCCGTACTGCAGCGAGATAGAGACATTAAGGTCTTTGGCTGGGCGGACAGCGGCGAGCAAGTCACCGTTTCCCTTGGGGCAACGACGGTTTCGACCACCACGCCGGCATCCGGGAAGTGGCAGCTCACGCTTCCAAAACAGAGGGCATCCACAACGCCGACAAACCTTATCGTCAAGGGCAAAAATCGTATCGAGCGCACCGATATCCTGGTTGGTGATGTCTGGCTTTGCTCAGGCCAGTCAAATATGGAGTGGGGTCTTGGGGGCTGCGATGACCCGGATGCCATCCGAACAGCTAACAACCCATTGATTCGACACTTTGGCGTCGAAATGCATTTTGCCCGTGACCCGCAGGAAACCTTTCAAGGGAGCTGGGCCGTTGCAAATCCTGCGACCGCAGGTGAATTCACCGCTGTTGGCTATTACTTCGCGCGAAAAGTCATAAAGGAAACCGGTGTCCCGATTGGACTCCTACGCACAAGCGTCGGTGGAACAAATATTGAGTGCTGGATGCGTCAGGAGACGTTGCTCGAGACGCCATCGCTAAAACCGTTTGCTGATCGGATGCGGACTAGTCTTGCAAAGTATCAGGTCGATTTACGGGCGTGGCACAAAGCGGTGGATGCGTGGGTCAGAGCAGAAGCAAAGCGCGTTGCTGGAGGAATGGATGTCAGTTTCCCGCCAGAACAGCCAAAATTTCCCTTCAGTGAGCAGGCATTCAATCCACGATGTGAGACGCTGCATAATGGCATGATTGCTCCACTTGGCAACTTCCAGGTCGCGGGAGTGCTCTGGTACCAGGGCGAGAACAATGCAGGGAATGCCTTTGATGGCAACCAGTACATCGAGAAGCAGCGCGCGATGATTACTGATTGGCGTAACTGGTTTGGTACACCATCGATGCCGTTTTATTCCGTCCAGCTTGCCGGGTGGCAGAAGCAAAGCACGAATGCATCCGGTGGTGATGGCTGGTCTGAGTTCCGGGATGCCCAGCGTCGTTCATTGGCGATTCCGCACACCGGGATGGCGAGTGCGGTGGTCATCGGGGATGTTGATGATATTCACCCGACGGACAAGCTGGATGTCGGAGAGCGCTTAGTCCGTTGGGCGCTGCGGGACATTCACGGGCGT
>JBJTQN010000163.1:0-17682 GCA_046075665.1 Armatimonadota bacterium
CTCACAAGCATCCCACGGGCAATCGCTCCTGTCATCGGCTCGCTGATCGCAGGCGGTCTTGGCTACATACCACTGTTTGTTACTTGCGTCTTGGCTACGTTACTCGCTCTCTGGATTACACTTGCTCATCGAAATGATCAACCAACAGGATTGGACACCCTTGACCATGCTCCATGAAATCAAACATCCCATCAGTGATGCCGCATTGACCATCCTGCGTGCGCAGGACACATGTACGACTGTCTTTCGTAAGCAAACGCAGCGCGTGGCCGCGATGGTGCTTGCTGAATGTCTAAGGATTGTTCCGGTCGATGCGGTCCGCGTTGTGACGCCGGTTGGCGAGGCGGATGGCTGCCGCTTGCTTGGCCGATTGGTGATTGTTCCGGTGTTGCGAGCGGGTCTGGCGTTCACGAGTGCAGTTGAGTTTCTGTGTCCCGAAGCAGAACTGATGTTTGCTGGGCTTGCCCGGGATGAAGCCACTGCTGAGGCGCATTGGTACATGGATCGTATCGGTGACCTCACCGGGGCATTTGTGATTGTTCTGGACCCGATGCTGGCGACGGGCGGCAGTGCCACTCAGGTGATTAATCGCTGTCTTGAGCGTGGAGCAAAAACGGTTGTACTCGGGTGTATTGTCTCGGCGCCAGAGGGTGTGGCCGAAGTCGAGGGGCTGTTTCCGGATGTTCGAATAGTTACTGCCGCACTTGATTCGCACCTCAATGATGTGAAGTACATCATTCCCGGCCTTGGTGACTTTGGTGACCGCTGGTGCGGGACGTAGGCAATCGCAGATACGCGTTATTCGACTTATATACATTCATCTGTGATCGCAACGAAGCGGTGCAAGTTCGTGCTCTGCGGGTATGAATTACGTGACACGGCAAAGTCATTGGTGTTGCTTGTAGAATGCACCAAGGGCGATGCCCATCAATTGTGCAGCTGCACAGGGAGAATCCACGTTGGCTAAACGCGCACTCATCACCGGTATCACTGGACAGGATGGTTCCTATCTCGCAGAGCTCTTGCTCTCCGAAGGCTACGAAGTTTTTGGTGTCGTCAGAAGGGCATCCACGGAGAACTACGAGCGCATCGAACACCTGCGCGGCAAAATCACCCTCCTCCAAGCCGACCTGCTGGATCAGTCTTCCTTGGTGCAAGTCATCCGTGAGAGCAACCCAACTGAGCTCTACAACCTGGCAGCGCAGTCTTTTGTGCCGACATCGTGGGCGCAGCCAGTCCTGACCGCAGAATTCACCGCGATTGGTGTGACCAAAGTTCTCGAAGCGATGCGGGCTGTCAATCCGGAAATTCGTTTTTATCAGGCCAGCTCGAGTGAGATGTTTGGTAAAGTCCTGGAAGTTCCACAATCTGAGGAAACACCGTTTTACCCACGCTCCCCATATGGTGTTGCAAAGGTCTACGGACACTACATCACCGTCAACTACCGTGAGTCCTACAACCTCCACGCATCCAGTGGCATCCTGTTCAATCACGAGTCTCCGCGCCGTGGTCTGGAATTCGTGACCCGTAAGGTCACCGATGGCGTCGCACGTGTCAAGCTGGGGCTCGCAACTGAGCTGCGGATGGGTAATCTCGATGCACAGCGCGACTGGGGATTTGCCGGAGACTATGTCCACGCGATGTGGTTGATGTTACAGCAGGACACCCCGGATGATTACGTCGTCGCGACCGGTGAGACACACACCGTCAAAGAGCTTGTGCAGCTGGCATTTGACCGTGTAGGTCTCGATTGGGAAAAGTACGTCGTCATCGATCCACGCTTCATTCGGCCCGCAGAGGTCGACCTGTTGATTGGTCAGCCGGCAAAGGCAAACAAAGTGCTTGGCTGGGTTCCGGAAACATCTTTCCAGAGCTTGGTCAACATGATGGTGGATTCCGATATGGACCGCCTCTCTTCCCGTAAATAAGCGCTAATCAATGAAGGTTTTGGTGACAGGTGCCAGTGGATTCGTCGGCCGGCACCTCCTGCCGGCGCTTGAGCGTTCCTATCCGCATGCGGCGCTGATCGGTACATCTGGGCCGAGTGATCCGCCGCGTACAAGCGTGGATGGCTACGATGCCATCCCATTGGACCTCGCGAGTCATCGCTCTATTCAGGATGTCGTCAATGCCGTGCAGCCAACGCATGTGATTCATCTGGCGGGATTTGCCAGTGGTGCCGGAACCGATGCCGCAGGAATAACAAATATCAACGCAAGTGGAACCGAAGCGCTTTTGAGTGCACTGGCAACCCTTCCACACCCCGTTACCGCAGTTCTGGCATCCAGTGGCTATGTCTACGGAACGACACCCGCTGCACCCGGTGCAGATGAAGCCTTTCCCTGTTACCCAAGCGGCGCGTACGCGGCAAGTAAGGCTGCCATGGAGGATGCTGCCGCAAAGCTTGTATCCGAGAAACTCAGCATCGTAGTGTCACGATCGTTCAACCATACTGGCCCGCTCCAGACGACGCAGTTTGTAGTGCCTGCATTTGCGCAGCAGCTGGCCCGAATCGAGCGGGGAGAGCTCCCGCCGGTCGTAAAGGTGGGCAACCTCGATGCGCTGCGTGACTTTTTGCCCGTCGCGGATGTCGTTGATGCATACTCAAAAATGTTGATGCTGGATGCGCCATTTACAGTGATGAATGTTGCCAGCGGCGTTGGCGTCTCTGTGCGAGAACTCTTAGATCGCCTCATCGAAATAGCCGGCATCGATGTAACCGTTGAGCTGGATCCTACGCGGCTGCGCGCATCGGATGTCCCATGCAGCATCGGTAACCCCGCAAAGGCACAGCAGGTTCTCGGCTGGGTGCCAAGCTGCGATCTTTCATCAATGCTTGCTTCGACGCTCGCCTATTGGCGAGGACAAAATGTTGGTTTAGAAGGATAGAGAAATGCAGACCCGTTCATTTGATGGCATCCAGGTTGGAGAAGTCGGTCTTGGTTGCTGGCAGATTGGTGGCAGTTGGGCGCACGTGGAAGAAGACGATGCGTTGGCGATTCTTCGCGCTGCATACGCTGCGGGTGTGACATTTTATGACACGGCGGATGTCTACGGCGCTGGGCGCTCCGAGCGCCTGATTGCACGCTGGGTGGCTGAAGATGCACCGCAAGGCATTTTCGTCGCGACCAAGCAGGGACGCTTCTCGCCTCCTGGCTGGCCGGAAAACTGGACAATGGATGCGATGCGGCAGCATATCAATGCCAGCCGTGAACGCTTGAACGTAGATTGCCTTGACCTCGTTCAGCTTCACTGCATCCCGACGGATGCTCTCCGCGAAGGAACCGTCTTTGATCACCTTCGTACGCTTCAGGCTGAGGGGCTCATAAAGCGCTTTGGCGCCAGTGTTGAGAGCATGGAGGAAGCAGAAATCTGTATGGCGCAGCCAGGGCTTGTCAGCCTCCAGATTCTCTTCAATGTCCTGCGACAACGCCCAGTATGGCAGCTGTTTGACAAGGCCCAGGCAAATGGGACATCCCTAATCGTTCGCCTCCCACTCGCATCCGGGCTGCTGTCGGGGAAAATGACAAAGCAGACGACCTTTGGGGATGAAGACCACCGGAATTTTAACCGCGATGGAGCAGCCTTTAACGTCGGAGAAACCTTTTCCGGGCTTCCCTATGATGCGGCCATCGATTTGGTGGATGCACTGAGGCCTCATGTTCCTCAGGAAATGTCAATAGCACAGTTTGCGATGCGTTGGATTTTGGATCATCCTGCTGTGACCGTGGTCATTCCCGGAGCCAGCCGTCCTGAACAAGTCGCATCGAATGTCAGCGCATCGGCAATCGCAAATCTTCCCCAAGAGCTTCACTCGGCACTTGAAGCGTGGTACCGTGCCGATGTCGATCATCTCGTCCGCGGGCCGTATTAGGTCGCCCTAAGACGCTTCAGCGTTACAAACTGAATGTTAATTGGCTGGTGATGGTACCGGGGCACATCGCATCGCTATAATCAACCATGACAGGCTCGATATCAGCATCTCCATGCCACGGCAAACGCCGCACAAAGATTGTTTGTACCCTTGGTCCGGCGGTGGATTCCCTCGATGCGATTGAGCGGCTTATTCGCTGCGGGATGGATGTTGCGCGTCTCAACTTTTCGCATGGCAAGGCCGAAGACCAGCGCCAGCGCCTTGAGTGGGTGCGGGAAGCATCCAAAAAATTGGGCCGGGAAGTCGCCATCATGCAGGACCTCTGCGGTCCAAAAATCCGCCTTGGCGATTTAGGGGATGGCGTGACGGTGTCGGCCGGCCAGAGTATCAGCTTTGATGCGACGCTGACGACGGTAACGGGAGAGCGCATCCCGTTGCCTGTATCGGAGCTGGTCACTGCTCTGAAGGTGGGAAACCGCCTGATGATTGATGATGGAAACCTAGAGTTCACGGTGACCGCAGTCGGTGGCAACTGGGTTACCACGGTGGCATCGACAGATGGTCTCCTCAAGTCACGGAAAGGCGTTTCGGCGCCTGGTGTCCGCATTGATGTGCCAAGTCTCAGCGAGAAGGATATTGAAGATGCGCGCTTCGGTCTGTCAATCGGCGTGGATGCCATCGCGATGTCATTTGTGCGCGATCCCGCTGATATTTACACGCTGCGCACGCTGACCGCAAATAAAGTGCCGCTCATCGCCAAGATTGAGATGTCAGAAGCGGTCGACAAGCTCGCAGAAATCGTCAAAGTCTCCGATGGCATCATGGTTGCGCGCGGTGATCTTGGCGTCGAAATGCCATTTGAGCAGCTGGCGGTCGTGCAGAAAGAAATCATTTCCGCGTGCAACCGAGCCGGTAAACCGGTAATCACGGCGACGCAGATGCTTGATTCGATGATTGAAAGACCGCGCCCAACCCGTGCAGAAGTTACTGACATCGCGAATGCTGTTCTGGATGGCACTGATGCACTGATGCTTAGCGGGGAGACTTCTGTTGGGGCGTTCCCATTTGCGGCGGTCGAGACGATGGCAAAGGTCGCGGTCGCGACCGAGTCGCGGTTTGACTACGATGCTGCGCTGTCGCTTGCACATAAGAGATTTGGGAAAGCATCGCTGACCGATGCTGTATCAGATGCAGCCACATCTATTGCTGAAGACATGGGGGCTGTTGCCATTTTGTGCGGTACCAGCACAGGCAGTACTGCCCGTGCAGTCGCGAAATTCAGACCGCGGGCAAAGGTGGTTGCACTTACTGAGCGACGCTCGACGGCACGTTTTATGTCGTTTGTTCGTGGTGTTGAGACGATATTGGTTGAGCCTGTAGAATCGACAGATAACCTCCTCCGTCAGGCGGCCGAACAGGCGGTTGCACATGATGTTTGCTCAAATGGCGATTGTGTTGTCATAATCGCTGGAGCACCCGTTGGAGTGACTGGTTCTACTAATCTCATTAAGGTACATCGAATTGGCGACCCGATCTAAATCCACCCCACGAAAGTCAACCCAATCCAAGTCGAGAACGCTCCGCCGGGATCCTCAGGATCTTCTTATCCGGCGCATAATTGGTATTCTCGCAATTGCCTTTTTTGGGTTGTTTGTGGTCCGTCCAGCTATTGAACCTGTAAAGATTGTCCTGCGGTATCAAAACCTTTTGAATGAGCAGCAATCTGAGGGGTGCAAGCTTCGGGCTCAAAACAATGCGTTGGCACAGCGCGTCGCTTGGTTAAAAACGCGCGAGGGGGCTGAGGTTTTAGCACGTGAAAGTGGTTACCACGCACGAAATGAGGAAGTTTTCCACATTAAGAAGGGACCGCGCTCATTGTCATGTCTGATGCCACCGACGGATCGGATCCAGCCAAGTGCATTGCCTAAGCCGATTGAGTAGCCAAAGGCGAGCAAAATATCTGTATGCATCAATCTCGATGAGTGATTGCTTGTAATCAGAGCGACGGTTCGTTGTCGTTCGGCGTTGTTATGTCGCGTAGCGTACGAGTTAATGATTAGCGGCGCAGGAGCCACATTTCTGTCTGGCGTTCTGTAAGGAACTCACATCCGTTTGTGGTCACAACCACCATCTCTTCGATACTGACAACACCAGCACCCGAGAGCTCTACACCCAGCTCAAGGGTATAGACTTCGCGTGGTTGGACGATGCCGTCTGGTGCATCGCCGTAGCGCTCCCAGCGTGGCCCAAGCAACGTTCCTCCATCGTGAGCAAATCTTCCAACCTGATGACCAACGGCATGCATGTATTCGGGATACCCAGCCGATGTGATTGCTTCCCGTGCTGCGGCATCCACCATCCAACCTTGAACGCCTGGGCGCAGCACCGCAGCCGCGGCATCAATCGCTCCTACTACAGCTGCCATCACGTGCTTAACGTCAGCGGGCACATCCGATCCGACATACCAACATCGTTGAATGTCGCTGGAATAGTTGCGTGTCGCGATGCCAAGGTCAATATGGAGGATATGGCCATGTGCAAGAGCGATTTGACTCGATGGCAGACCGTGACCGGCTTGGCTGTCGGGTCCGCAATTGACGATTGGATTACCGGCTCTCTCCCATCCGTAGGAGTAGCCCCGCTGATCAATTAGCGTCTGGACACCGCGATAAATCTGCAGCTCAGTCATGCCAATCTGGACAAACGTCGAAGTCATCCACTCAAAAATGCCTTCTGTGACCTGAATGGCATCTTCGATCGCTTCTAACTCGGATTCCGTTTTCTGCGAGCGTAGAGGAATGACGACATCTGCTGCGCTTACAAGGCAACCTTCGAAGCGGGTTCCTTCCAGAATAGATGTCAACAAATGAAACATCCCGAGGGTTATTCCATCTGCTTTGTCATCTGACTCGGATGTGTTGATGCCGATACGCGGCTCGGTCACGCTCGCCGGAATCGTCAGTTCGAGGACAGCTAACAGCCGGTCTCTGATGGAATGTACGTACGGAACAACCTGATTCCAGCCACCCAGCTGCCTGATTGCATCTGCATCGTAGTTGCCCACAACGGCAAACGTCATCCCGGATTTTGCGACGATAAAGGCACTCTGCCAAGTCATTCCAAATTCGCAGATCAAGGGCAGGACCGGATCGCAAAGAGCGGTCGTTTCACGGACGAATGTCAGCCAGACATCGAGGTCGCTTGCGGCAACCAACTGTTTGGCTTGTTCCAGTTTTTCGAGATGAATCATTTGGCGTGCAGGGCTGCGCCGACGATTCCGGCATCATTAAGGAAGTTGGCGGTCACGATTGGTGTGCGAAGGGTGAAGCAAGGGAAGAACTTGTCGCTTTTCTTGCTTACTCCGCCGCCGACGATGAAGAGATCTGGCCAGACAAGGTCTTCAATGGTGTGGAGGACGCGGTCAACGCGCTTGCCCCACTTATCCCACTTGAGGTCTTCGCGTTCACGGGCGGCATCGGATGCCCACGACTCAGCATTTTTCCCGCCGACTTCAACGTGGCCGAATTCCATATTTGGGAGGAGCTTGCCGTTGAAGAAGAATGCTGAGCCAATCCCAGTGCCGAGGGTGATCATGATGACAAAGCCGGTGTGATCTTTTCCTGCGCCAAAGGTGACTTCTGCAAGACCTGCAACATCGGCATCATTTCCGATGCAGACCTTTGGACTCCCTGTTGCTGCAGCAATCAGCTTGGATGCATCGACATCAACCCACGATTTGTCGACATTGGCTGCGGTTTTGACGACACCATCCTTGATCACGCCAGGGAAACCTACGCCGATCGGGCCAGTCCAGTTGAAATGTGCTGCGATTTGGGCGACCACGGCTGCAACAGCATCCGGGGTTGCCGGCTGCGGCGTTTCGATTCTCAGACGCTCAGCGAGGAGCTCACCGGTGGTGACATCAACCGGTGCACCTTTGACTCCCGTGCCACCGATATCAATCCCGAGCACCTGTGTCACTGGCTTCACACGGGTACGATATGTCCTTGGTGCTGTTGTCTTTGTTGGGGCTGTAAGCTGCTCGTCCGCCATGGCGAATCTCCTGGAAAGTGACATCAACCAGACGCAAGTGTCTGATGCCGTGCATCATACATCGGATGATTACCGGGTTAACACATCTGCTTCCGCCAATTTGTTGCATGGCAGATACAATGCGCCGTGGAACAGAGCGGTTCAGAGCAACCAATTTCGGCAAAGAAGCCGCGCTTAACGGTTGCTGTACCTGTTTATAATGAGGTGGCAACGCTATCTGAAATCCATCAGCGTGTCCTACGGGTGCCACTTGACCTTGAAATTCTCTACGTGGATGATGGCTCCACGGATGGCAGTCGCGAGCTGTTGACCGAGAAGATAGCAGGATCCGATACCAGGGTGCGGGTCGTATTGCACGATGTGAATCAAGGCAAGGGTGCGGCGATTATGACAGCCATCCGCCATGCCCGTGGTGAGCTGTTCATTGTGCAGGATGCCGACCTTGAGTATGAGCCACTGGATTACTTGAGGCTCGTAGATGTGTTTTCAGACCCGATGGTTCAGGTTGTGTATGGCAGTAGATTCATGCAGCGCCGACATCCTGAAAACATGAAGCTTACAAACTGGATTGCGAATCGAATCCTGACAATCACGACGAACATCCTGATTCCGGGAGCGCATATCACGGATGAGGCAACCTGTTACAAAACGTTCCGCACTGAGATGTTGAAGCTTGTTCCGTTGCACGCCCGGCGGTTTGATTTCTGTCCAGAAATCACGATGAAGGTGCTTCGGAGAGGCCACAGCATACACGAAGTTCCAATCGCATATACAGCACGAACGGAAGCACAAGGGAAGAAAATCAAGTGGACGGATGCATTTGATGCCTTTAGTGCACTGCTCCGCTACCGATTCTCCCGCGATTTTTAGTTCAAAATAATATTTGCTGATGCTTGTTCGTGTCTAATCGCGATTGATACGTAATAACATACTCCGTTATATGTCAATCATATTCAGTGATGCTTGATACACATAGAATAGATGTATATCGTTTTGATAGCATATATTGCTTCTTATTGATACTAAAAGCAATTTTTAAAATCACAGGTTTACAGCATCGCCTTCATCTTGGATGCTATTAATGACATTCTTTCATTACCACTAATCGTATATGAACGTTTTTCTCTAAAATAATTATCTGTATAGGTTAAATCACAGTTGTTGATAGTATGCATCGCCCACCTTGCAGCTCCAATCAGGCTTTGCTCGCCCGTTTCCTGCTGTTCCACGGTACAGCCGCAGGCATCGGCGATGCACTGGACGAGGATAGGTGATTGCTGCAGCGCATTGCCGCTAGCGGCTAGCGTCGTGTCTGCGTTCACGCCGAGCTTTGCTGCAATCCAGGATGTGTGAACCGCAATCGCTTCGAGGTGTGCGAGGGCGATTTCTTCGCCGGATGTCCCTGCCGTCAACCCGTGAATCGTTGCCGTCAAATGGTCCTGCCACCACGGTGCGCGCTCTCCACTGTAGTAGGGAAGCACTGTCACCGTTGGTGCCTTGCTCCGGAGGTTCGAAAGGGCATCGGGGTTGAACTTCAGGTGGTTACAAAGCCACTGCCAAACCGACCCGCCATTACTCGATGCACCGCCAACCAGCCAGCGCTCACGGTCGAGCTGGTAGCGCCAAAGACCATCCGGACGCTCTGGCATCCGGCCATCGCAACACCGTCGTACGGCAACGGATGTCCCAACGGTCACTGTGATGCTGCCATCCTGCCAGTGTCCGGTCCCGATATTGGCTGCTGCGCCATCCCCGATTGCGGAAACCCAGGGTACTTCTTTTAGAAGAAGCCATTGTTCGGCATACTTAGGCAAAAGTTTTACCCGTGGGGCATCCGAAATTGGATTTAGTACATCGGAATAGGAATCCAGCCAGCAGTGCTTTTCCTGATCCATACATCCACTTGCACTTGCCATACAGGTGCTCGGGCCACCCGCATCGCTGAGCAGCTGACTCTCAACCCATTCCGCCGGGGATAACCAGCGGTGTGGTGCTGTGAAGCCGCTTCTCCGCCACCATTCGATCTTGGCAATGGCAAAGCTGGCATGCCATGGACATCCAGTGATGTTCGGGAGGTCTGGCTGTTCTGTGCGGAGCGCATCGACGATGTCACTACATCTCCGGTCGCTCCAGAGTAAAACGGGTCCGATTGGAATGCCATTGACATCGACCGGGATGACAGAGTGCCAGAAGCAGCTAGTGCCGATGGAATCGACTTTGCTGTCTGCCGGCAGGGATGACAGGCAGTCATCCATTGCCCCCGTAACGGCATTCAGGAGGTCAAACGGGTCGACTGTCTCACCGCCATCGGTGTCACGGGAGACCGGCATACTTCGCGATGCAAGCGTTTCAACCAGGAAGTTCCAGCTCCCGGTGAGGAATGCGGCTACCCGAACACTGGATGTGCCAATGTCTATTCCTAGAGTTAAGTGGATCATGGCAGGCTTAGGTAACTCGTTCCGGGTTTGATGTCTTGGATGGTTGCGATTTTTGATGTGCTTTCGGACAGCGGCTCAAGCATATGCGTCCAGCGTAGCTCTTTGCATTCGATGAGTGCCTTTTGTAGGAGTCTTGCTGTGAGCGCTGCGCCATCCGGGCTGGTGTGTGTCCAATCGCCATAAAACAGCGGCGCGACAGCTTTCTCACCGATGACATCATATGCATCAGCAATCAAAGCATTGAGGTCAAAGACGGGGACCCGTGCACGCTTGCCGGCCTCCGTCGTCCACAATGCATAGTCATTGTCCGCACGAAGCACTTTTCCAGCAGCCCAGCGATTGCGTGGTACTGGGGTGATAAGGAGGACATTGACGCCTCTGTCGAGGGCTTCACGGGACATTCGGCGTAAGTAAGCACCAAAGGTCAGGACAGTGTCCGGGCGGCCCTGCGCGTCGACGCTGCCTGCTGATTCATCCCCATTGCCCTTTAGGCTCGCGCGGCGGCGCGAATCGTTCAGGCCTCCGCCATCGTTATGGCCGAACTGTAGTAAGACAATGTCGCCCTGACGTGCAGACTTGATGACATTTTCCCAAAGCCCTTCCGTAACAAAGGTTCGGCTTGAGCGTCCTCCACGGGCGCGGTTATCGACTGCGATATTGGCTCCTGCGGCGTGCTGTGCAAATGGGTCACCCCAGCCCTGCTGGCCCTTAGTCCCATTCTTTACGGTGGAATCGCCACAAAGAAAGATTGTCGGCGAGCTTCGCATGCACCGTGGAACAACCGCCATCAGTTGTTTTTCCTGTCGCTGACGGATTGTCCGGACGGATGTGGTCGTCCCCGGGACATATAGAAAATCCATGCTCTGTTATATCAAGCAAGATGTCGTGAGAGAACTTTGCTCGTTGGCATCGCTGGTAGACTAAACCCCGTGGCTGCAAGGATTTCAACATTGGATGCGGGTCTCGCTGAGGCTGCGAAACGTTTACAGAGCGGAGAGCTTGTTGCGTTCCCGACGGAGACGGTTTATGGCTTGGGAGCAAATGCATTGAATCCAGCAGCGGTCTCGGCGATTTTTGCCGCGAAAGGGCGTCCATCAACGAATCCTGTGATTGTGCATGTCGCGGATGTTACGGCGGCGAGGGCCCTGTCAGTGGACTGGACGCCGCTCGCTGAGGCCCTTGCGCAGCGCTTCTGGCCCGGTCCGCTGACATTGGTGGTTCGAGCCGCCGACGCAGTCCCGTCACTCGTGATGGCAGGTGGTACGACGGTAGGCATTCGCATTCCAGCGCACCCGAGTGCGCGCGCATTGATTTCCGCCGCGGGGTGCCCGGTTGCTGCTCCAAGCGCAAACCGTTCAGAGGAGATTTCGCCTACTTCTGCGCAGCACGTTGCGGGAAGTCTTGGGAATTGGGTTGATGATCTCTTGATCCTAGACGGCGGTGAGTGCACAGTGGGAATCGAGTCAACCGTTGTGGATGTAACGGGCGACGTGGCCATTGTGCTGCGTCCCGGGGATGTTTCAGAAGCTGACATCGCAGAGGTGGTCGCCGTTACGGCTTCGATAATGTCGAATGAAGTGGGGCCGGTTCGATCACCAGGGCAAGCGCTTCGGCATTACGCTCCGCGATGTCCAGTTGATGTGCTGGCATACGGAGAACGTTTCGATTCTGCATGGTTATCAGAAAACAGTTGTTGGTGCCTTTGGATTGGGGATAACGCTCCGCAGGGTGAGCGGACTGTTGCACTTGGGGCGGATCCCAAGACAGTGGCTGCACGTTTATATGCGGCGCTGCACAAGGCTGATGATGCCGGAGCAGTGCGAATTGTTGTTGCAGGGCTGCCATCAGATGTGGCATGGGCTGCGGTTGCCGACCGGTTACGCCGGGCAGCCGTGACAAAGTCCGCAAGCGTGATGGATGCAGGAAAGATATGAGTGTTCCAGAGTGGATAATTTGAAGCAGCGGAGAGTGGTTGTTGTCGGCGGGGGCGCAGCAGGGATGCTGGCTGCTTGGGCTGCGGCAGAAGCTGGGGCCCATGTTACTCTGCTTGAAAAAATGGAGCGCCTTGGTACCAAGATCCTTATTTCAGGTGGTGGTAAGTGTAATCTCTGTCATGCGGGCCTAATGGACGATGTCCGCAACAAGTTCCGACACAACGAGGCAAACTTTTTACGCAACGCGTTTCGCGTTTTTACAAACGATGACTACCTAAAGCTGCTTACGGCAAAGGGTATGGAAGTGTACACCCGTCCGGATGGCCGTATTTTTCCGGAGCCTCCTGCAGATGCCAAGGATGTTGTTGCTGTCATGGAGGCAATCGTCCATGAGGCCGGTGTTAATGTTGTCCTTGGAGCCAAGATCCACGGCCTGTTGGTCACTAATAACAAGGCGATTGGTGTTGAAATGGATGATGGCAGTCGAGTTGGGGCAGATGCTGTCATCGTTGCGGTTGGCGGTTCGTCATATCCGATGACCGGTTGTACGGGTGATGGCTGGAAATGGATGGCATCCCTTGGACACACAATTGTGCCGCTTACGGCGGCACTCGCACCGTTGTACCTTGAGGAATCTCCAGCTTGGGCGGCGGATTGGAGTGGTGTGTCGCTTCGGGATTGTGTGCTGCGTGCGCGTGCAGTGAATGCGCAAGGTGACAAAGGCAAAGAGAGAATGCGTTGGCGCGGTGATCTGTTGTTTACGCACAAAGGCATTTCCGGGCCGGTATCGCTTGGCGTTTCGCGTGAGATCGCTGAAGCATGGCCGGATGCATCCTTGGCCGAAGTAGACCTGTTTCCGGACATGCGCGAGGATGAGCTGCGCGCTGAGATTGACAAGTGGTGTTTGAATTACCCGCGCCGCACCGTGGGTGCATTGCTCGAGAGCGTCGCGCCAGCTCGGCTTGCACGACCCATTGCACGCGTTGCGATGTTGGATATGGAAGTCAAAGGAGCCTACTTTATCGCCAAGGCGCGTCAGCGTCTGGTTGTCGCTCTAAAAGGATGGGTCCTTGGAAAAGTCCGCGCGGTGCCCCTGGAGCGCGGAGAAGTCGTCGCCGGTGGGGTTGCGCTACCGGAAGTGGATAATCGAACTATGATGAGTCGAAAGGTCAGTGACCTCTATCTCTGTGGTGAGATTTTGGATATTGCTGGTCCTGTAGGCGGGTATAACCTGCAGGCTGCTTGGTCGACAGGTTTTGTTGCGGGCAAGGCCGCCGCCGAAAATACGCCTGCGGTGTAGGAATCTTTTTATCTCTGTACAGGTTTGCATCGAGGATGCGTTCAACGTTTGGATGTTCACGAAAAGTGGTCTGCACAAGAATTACTTGTAAATAGATTTCCCAATACTGGTTTTGGCATGTTCATTGCATCCATTCCTCACATCTGGTCGGAAACAATCATTGCACAGCGCGATGAAGAGTTCCAGCCAACGTTTGAGGGACATTAAAATGAACAAAAATATCTTGTTGGGACTTGGAATCTGTGGAGCACTGACGTGCCTGTCAGCTCCTGCACAGGCACAGTTCACTGCGTACGACAACCCGAATGCTACATGGCTTAGTAGCACGACGGGCGTCAACATCGTTGGGAATGAAACAGACACTATTAGGACAATCGGCGGTGGTGCCTTCACAATCGACTTTGACAAGGATGGCTTCATCGGTAATGTAGGTGGAGATTGGCAACCTGTTTGGTCATCGGCGCCATATTCGGCATTGAACCAAGGGGATGCTACGCTTTACTGGAGCGAAGCGACCGACTTCACTTTTTCAAGCGCAGTAACGTCGTTCGGTTTCGAGCTGCAGACCGTGGATCTGATGAACACGCATGACATCATGGTCGAGTTCTACAACGGCTCTACGCTCGTAGGTAGTATCACCCGCACCATCGACAACTCTGGTGTGATGGCAAATGGCTGGGACACCACACTTGGTGGAGCACGCTTGTTTGCAGGTTCCTACGATGGTGGAATTACATCTGTGCGTGTTTTGAGCGGAGATGACTACGGCTTCTCTGCTGGTGGATTCCGCTACGCTGGTCTCGGTGGCAACAACGATGTCACAAACAATGGTGCAGTTCCTGAGCCTGGCGAATGGGCTGCAATGGCGTTGATGGTTACGGGACTTGGAGGTTTGGTTGTGCGAGCTCGCCGCCGCCGCATCTGATCGTTGACCTGATCCCTCAGCCCCCGCTGGAGTCACACAGCGGGGGCTTTTGTCGTTAAGCGACCGTATACAAGTCATGTACAACTTCTGACAGCTGGTAAATTAAACGCTCTAGGATCATTTCTAATCGGTGTGCGTTTTACATCGCCCGCATTCCGTTGTCGCGAGTACTGCAGCCACAACTCTGCTTTACCAGCCGTTGCCTGATGACCTCAGTTTAAAGGAATTCCATCAGGAGCTTGATTGCCTTCGCTATCCTCTAGTTACGTACATAAATGCACCTATCGTCAATGGATCACCGTCACCAACATGGGGATGAAAGTGTGGTGAATCATCTACCATTGGCATCAGAATGTCAGTGGTGTGTGATGTATTTTGTCTGAAATCCTACCTGTGGTGTTTCAACTATATTGCGAGCACAATCGCCTGACTGTAAACCCCGAACATAACCCGGTATTGTTACTGGTCACATTGGAGGGGTGGCGCTGCAATGAAAATATCGTCTGGAACGGTCCTGTCTCTAGCATTGATGGCAACGCTTTGTCTGCCATCCAGTGCGCAGTTTTCTGTACGTGATCGCCAGCAATGGTCAGCTGTGTCAACATCAATACTTCCAATCAACGCACCTGAACGCTCCACCATCGATGGAGTGTCCAATACATCCAGCTTCCTCTCCTTCGGTACGACTGCGACTGTCAACGAAATTGGCTCCAATCAAGTAGTCTGGGGGAGTGATAGTGAGCTGACAAACGGTGATGTGGTCGCTACATTTTGCGGGGATGTTCCGACAAAAATGTTCTGGTCGTTCTCATCCGCTGTCTGTGGATTCGGATTTGAGGTGATGAACAATGACCTCCACGAACCTCAGGACTTTGTGGTTAGCTATTACAACGGCGCGACTCTCCTTGGAACAATGCAGCAGACATCAGATAACACCGCATTCTGGAAAAACTACGACTACTTTGCTGGTGATGTTCGCCTTTTCGCTGCAGAGGATATCCGTGGCATCACAGGGGTGGATATTGTTTTTTCAAGCAACTCAATGAGTGCAGCTGCATTTCGCGTGAGTAACTGCTCACCAGATGTTGTGCCTGAGCCATCCGGAATCGTGGCCAGCATCACATTACTTGCTACCGTAGCGACTTTGGTTCTTTGCACCCGACATCGTCGTCGGTGCCCTACCCGGCTGTAACATCAGGCTACTCTGCCTGATGGTTAGGCTGACCAGGCATCAGTGAATACTCACTCACCTCGTGTATTAACTTAACTTATATTTAGTTGTTCTGTTTCGTAACATTTGGCACACCTGTTGCGGTTTCTAGTGCAACGGCTAGCGTCCAGTCGAATTATAGATTCGATTTAAGGAACACAGATTGTCTACAATCGGAACATCATCAAAACTATTTGCTGTCATAGGGCTCTTGACGCTTGGAGCAGCGAGCCACGCACAGTTCACAACATACAACCCGACGAACACGGATTGGCAGACGGTGGCAAATGTCCGTATCGATCCTACGGCTGTAAATGGTGGTAACTACACCAGCGTGACGGGCGGCGGATACACCATTAAATTTGGAGCGACTGCGACCGCCGGGGTCATCGGGGATACGCAGGCTGTCTGGGGTTCCAGTGCAGTCTCTGAGCTGGCGGACGGCGCAATTGTTTCGCAACTTTCCTCGGATCCATAGGGCATACCTTTGACAACAGTAATGTCTTTCTGAATCAAGATCTGTATGCTGGCGATGTACAGCTGTTTGGTGCATCGGATTCCCGTGGCTTTACCAGTGTTCAAATCAACTACAGCGGAACAGGATTTTCATCCGGCGCGTTCCGCGTTGGCGCACTTGCTGGAGGCGGAAACGGTGGTGGCGGGAATGGCGGCGGGGGAAATGGTGCCGTTCCAGAGCCAGGCGAGTGGGCACTCATGGGGATGCTTACATCCGGATTGGGTGGACTCGTGCTACGCGCTCGTCGTAAAGTTGCCTAAGCGATCAGAAAACATAAAGCCCTCCTGCGCTCTGCGCTGGCGGGCTTTTTCTTTGCCCGGACAGCTATGTCGTAGCGATCCGCTTCCCGCCACCTGCCATGCGATTTACTCCTCACGCTAAAATCACCGGGTTTTCTGTCGCCATATAAAACTCCCGTACTTTCGCGGTGTTGGAGAAAGCTTGGTGGGGTTAGCATATGCACGTGGCGATGTCCGGTGTGACTGCCGGTTCCGCTGCATTGATGTTCCTCCTATTGGCCCGCAGCGTTCATCTGCGGGCTTTTTCTTTGCCTATGCACCTTTGTCGTAGCGATCCGCAATCATTCACCTCATCCGAATGCCTCCGGTGTTTGCTCATTACGCTAAAATCACCGGGTTTTCTGTCGCCCTAGAAAACTCCCGTACTTTCGCGGTGTTGGAGAAAGCTTACTGGCGCTAGCATATTCCCGTAGCGATGTCCGGTGTGACTGCCGGTTCCGCTGCATTGATGTTCCTCCTATTGGCCCGCAGCGTTCATCTGCGGGCTTTTTCTTTGCCCAGTCACGCGATACACATCAATTTCATTACGCACCTTATGAGGTCTCCATACACTAGTCAGGTGTTTTGACGGTGTATGGAATGATTACAAATTGATACAACATCGTCGTGGCGGGCCACCGGAGAGACTAACGGTGACCGCCACCCCCTATACTTTTTGCCAGCCATCGCGAGTTTAGATTCTCGGACAGACTCCGGCATCCGGCAGGTAAACTGGATACATGCACAACCCATCTGCCAACCTTTCCCTTACTTACCCCCGCCGCAAGACCCGCAGCGTTCGCGTTGGCAAAGTGTGGATCGGCTCAGACCATCCCGTCGTCGTGCAGAGCATGATTACCGAAGAAACCAAGAATGTGGATTCATGCGTCCGCCAAATCACGGAAATGGCACGGAAAGGTGCCGAGCTCGTCCGTGTCACGACACCATCTCTCATGGAAGCTAACAAACTGGGTGAGATAAAGGCAAAGCTTGAAGCCCGACTTGTCGATGTGCCAATCGTCGCGGATGTCCATCACCAAGGCACTGACATCGCACGTACCGTCGCTGAGTTCGTCGACAAAGTCCGAATCAACCCAGGACTCTTTGTCTTCAATAAACACACCGGACGCACAGACTTCACCGAAGCTGAACA
>JBJTQN010000164.1:0-6021 GCA_046075665.1 Armatimonadota bacterium
CCGGTGTTTTTGTAGGATTCAAACAGACCAAAGCCGCACATATTGTCGTGACAAGCAGAATCCCATTTTCCTCTCCGTTTGATGCGGCTGCATCAGTGGGTGTAAATCTGCGTAATCGGCAGCCCTCAAGTAAGTCTATTACACAATGGGTTTGGAAGAACGTTGAAAACATTCCTGTTGTTGTTGTTCGATCCTTCGATGGTCGCTTATGGGAAGTCGTCGAGCTAGGAGAAACTCTTCAGGACAACTAGAAACTTCGTTAGATACTGATGTAAGAACGCCTCCAATGGAACAATCCCTTGGAGGCGATTTCTTTGTGGATAATTTTTGTACTCCACACATATTCTATGCGGTGCATCGATTCGAACGCATAAGGCCTTTTGCACTGGATTTCGCCAATGACATTCCAATCATGACAACGAGTCCTTCATAGCTTCTTCGAAGGCAACTTATCCAAAATCATCTGCGACCACTTACTTACCGAATCACCATCACCGCTAAAGACCGCTGTTACCGGCCCCGACGCCGGACCTGAGACGATTACCTTTGATGTCTCAGTTACGATTGTGTCCTCGGCGGTAGCCTCGAGCCCTTGTAACTTTAAGGTTGACCCACTTTGCCGCAAGAACTGCAAGGTTTGATCTTTTGGCATGTCAATCGAGATAGTAACGGTCCTTACCTCAGGTGATGCTGGAATTTGCTTGGTACAACCGGAAATGCTCAATGCTGGTAACAACAGCATCACCAAACCTGCAGTACCTATCCGCATATTGGGGGCACCTGTTCCGACGCTGCCTCTAATGCGACTAAAAATTTTGCGTTTTGACTTTCGGTTCCAATCGTAACCCGGAGCATCGTCGGGAGTCCAAATATATCCCCTGTTCGAACGATGACTCCGTCACGAAGTATAAGATCGTAAACATCCCGGCAAGGCCGTTTTGTATCGATCAGGATGAAGTTTGCATGACTTGGTACAACAGACATTCCAAGGGCCTCGGCCCCGCTTGTGAGCTGAGTCATTCCATCAGCATTTACCTTTTTGCTCGCTTCTACGAATGATTCATCATGAACGGCCGCAATTGCAGCCGATTGTGCCAGGATGTTTACATTGAAGGGTGAGCGGGGCTTTTGAATGGATGCAATTACGTCCGGGGAAGCGACAGCATACCCAACTCTGAATCCAGCAAGTCCGTACAATTTGGAAAAAGTACGTAAGCTGATAACGGGTTTTCCAGCTTTTATGTAATCAATCGCAAAAGGAAAGTCGCTTTCCGCATCGATGTAGTCAACATAGGCTTCGTCGAGAATCAGAAAGGCTCGTTCCGGGAGATGTTCCAGGATGTAATCGACTTCCGACTTCGAGATGACACTTCCGGTTGGGTTGTGAGGATTCGCGATGAAGACTAGGCGTGTCTTGTCAGTAAAGGCATCTACCATCGCTTTGGCATCGTGGCGCAAGTCGCCTTCCGTCAGGGGAACTCCTATACGTTTGGCACCTGCAAGGGTTGCAGCAGCTTCGTACAAGACAAACGTTGGCTGACCAGTAACAACTTCATCGCCTTCTTCAAGAAAAGTGAGACCAATGAGGTGTATGCACTCATCCGAGCCATTACCAAAAACCAATTGATTCGAAGCTACACCAAGTTTTTCAGCAATGACTACGGCGAGGTCAATACATGCTGCATCCGGGTACATATGAGCCGACAATAGGCGATCTTGGACTGCTTGTATCGATGATGGGCAAGGACCGAGGGGATTTTCATTGCTTGCAAGCTTGATGATTTCACCGGTGATACCCAGTTCACGTTTGACGTCCTCAATTGGCTTGCCGGGCGAATATGGACGCAGAGCTGACACCCGGGGCGAAACATGTTGTCTATCCACAGCAAAAGTCTACCATCAAGGTATGACACGCTGGATGTATCATTACAACTATGCAAACATCCGGAGATTGTGTAACTATCCGCCCTGTTACTGAGGTGGATGCCGACCATTGGATTGAACTGGTCAATGCGCTCGCCGACTACGAGAAGTTAGACCGCCCTACACCAGAGGCTGTCATGCGGTTGAAGGCGCACGCACTTGCCGATATTCCAAAATTCACGGCATGGCTGGCCTGGTTAGACGAAAAGCCCGTTGCATACTGTGTTTTCTTCGAAACTTACTCGACTTTTTTGGCAAAGCCGACATTGTATTTGGAAGATTTGTTTGTGCACCCTGAATATCGCGGTGCGGGTATTGGTCGAACGATTTGGGATGCGCTCGAGAGGGAAGTGCTCTCACGTGATTGTGGTCGCATGGAGTGGACGTGCTTACATTGGAATACGCTTGGAATCAACTTTTATGAGAAGCGCGGAGCATGTAACTTGACCGATGAATGGCGCAATTATCGTTTAGTTGCTGAGCAGATTCGTGAACGGCAGGGGGCAGGGGCATAGCCCCTGCTACGCCTAACGTTGAAGGAACGTCACCAGTTCTGATAGAGGCACTGATTGCTGCGATTGTGTTGAAAGCTCTCGAACTGATACTGTCTGCGTTGCTAATTCATTATCACCAATCACAATCGCATATCTGGCCCCACCTGCATCCGCCATTTCAAGCATGGCTTTCAGCCTGCGCCCCAAATAATCGACGTCAATACCAAGGCCGGATTGCCTTAGGGAACTGACAATCGTCGTTGATGCATCGCGTGCCGCATCTCCCATGGGGCAGATAAATGCGTCCAGCTGATTGCCGACAGGGCGCGGAAGACCAAGTTCTTCCATCGTGATCAAAACACGCTCAATTCCCAGTCCAAAACCAATGCCTGGGGTTGCAGGACCACCAAGCTGTTCTACGAGCTGGTTATAGCGACCGCCGCCGCCCAATGCCTTGTCACCAAGGACATTGCACTGAATCTCAAATGCCGTTCGGGTGTAGTAATCGAAACCACGTACCAAACGATGATCAATTTCAAACGGAATAGCAAGGGCCGTCAAGTATGAGCAAACGCTGTTGAAGTGTTCAGCCGATGCATCATCCAGAAAATCAATGAGATTCGGCGCGTTTTCAAGCAAGGCAATGTCTCGTTTGTCTTTTGAGTCCAACATTCGAAGGGGATTCTGTTCATATCGACGTTTGTTGTCATCGCTCATTTCGCCCAGTAATGGTGCTGCGTATGCCTTGAGTGCATCCAAGTAGTTGGCACGGGACTCCTTAGTTCCCACACTGTTTACCTTTACGGTGATGTCTGCGATTCCAAGCGCCTTGTAGAACGCTACGGCCAAGTCTATGATCTCGGCATCTATGGATGGCATCGATGCACCGAGGACCTCAACACCTGCCTGATGATGCTGGCGATAGCGGCCCCGTTGAGCACGCTCATAGCGAAAGTTTGGGCCAATGTATAGCAGCTTAGCGATTGGTCGCTCAATCCACATTCGCTCAGAAACGTATGCACGGATTGCGCCTGCCGTACCCTCCGGGCGAAGTGTTAGCCGGTCACCACCGCGGGTGACAAAGTCGTACGTTTCCTTTGCCACAATATCGGTACCATCCCCGACTGCTCTGTGAAACAGGTCTGTTTGCTCGAACATTGGCGTTCGTATTTCAGAAAAGCCATAAGTTTTACACACAGCACGAAAGACAGATTCAACGTGCAGCCAGCAAGCAGAATCATTTACAAATGAACGTGCTTCTTTTCGACCACGGGGAACAGGGGGGACGATATCAAATGTGCCATCAGGGCGCCCATATTGCATAGCGCGGATTATATCGCCGGAGGGCTCTGCATTACGTGCTTGAAGACGGCTAGGATGTATTATGACCGCATGGCTTTGACATTGCCGGTGGCCACACATGAGCGGCTCAGTTATCTCGAACGTGGTTTGGCGCAGAATGTGGTGGTAGAAGTGATTGCCGGGTCAACCGCTGATAAGGCGGGTATCCGTGTTGGAGACCGAGTGGTTACAGCTAACGGAGCTCCATTGCGGGACATCGTCGACTGGAAGTTTCATACCGCTGGTGACGCTGTCGACATTCAGGTTTTGCGTGATTCTGAGGCGCTCCAGTTCACGATGTCGAAAACGTACGATGAAGATTTAGGTCTGCGCTTTGCAGATGATCTATTCGATCGTCTCCACATTTGCAAAAACAAATGCGTTTTTTGTTTCTTGTACCAACAACCTAAAGGCCTACGACCGTCTTTGTACATCAAAGATGATGACTACCGACTTTCGTTCCTCCACGGAAACTATGTCACTCTGACAAACCTTAAGGATGGCGAGCTCGATCGTATCTGTGAGCAAAGACTGAGCCCGATGTTTGTAAGTGTACATGCCACTGACCCAGAAGCACGCGGGAAGATTCTCGGACGTAAGGGACCAGAGCCGATCCTTCCAATTCTTCAGCGTTTAGCGGATGCACGAATTCAAGTACATGCACAAGTAGTGCTCGTTCCAGAGTACAACGATGAAGAAACTCTTTTCCAGACGGTAACCGACTTGGCCAATCTACATCCGGAAAACCGTGGTACGTACGGAGGAGTGCTATCCGTAGCGGTCGTACCAATCGGCATTACGCAGTTTAGGGAACGTCTGGCTCCGGTGAAGATAGTGAACTCAAAGCAGGCATCCGATGTTCTCGATACGCTTGGTGCTCTTCGTGAGGACTACCTTAAGCGACTTGGGACGCGGTTTGTGTATCCAAGTGATGAGTTTTACCTAATGACCAATCGGGAAATCCCGAGCCGGCCAGAGTACGAAGGCTTCCCGCAGCTGGAAGATGGTGTCGGGCTTGTACGATTGTTCCTTGATTCCTTAAATCGGGTTCGGGCAGCGATGCCAAAAGCGATAACCATCCCAGCAAGTTTTACTTTCGTAACGGGTGAACTGGCTGCTCCATTGATAAGGAGTCTCGCTGCGACATTGTCTGAAGTCGATGGCGTGAGTGTCAACGTCTGCGCGGTACACAACTGGTTTTTTGAAGGCAACATCAACATTGCGGGGTTGATTGTCGGTGGTGACATTGTCCGCGCGATGGAGAGTTTTGATGCGAATGAGACGATTGTTATTCCAAGCGTGATGTTACGTGACGGTGAAGAGGTCTTTCTGGACGAGATGACCGTTGATCAACTTCAAGAAAAGCTTGGGAAAAAGGTGATGGTGATAGAGCGCACCCCAGAGGCAGCGCTCGATGCAGTAGTAAATCCAGGTCAGCTAAGGAGGCATGTACGGGATGGCAATGTTTAATCGTTTGTTTCAGCGCATCACAACGGCACGGACTGCGGCGATGGTTGGTACTATCGCCGCTACGGCAAGTCTGGCTATCGCATCAGCATCGGGGCCATCCCTTCGCGTCATCATTTTTGGCGGCGGTCCAACTCCAGAGAGTAATCAGGTTGCCATCGAGAACAACGTGAAGTGGATGATGTCAATTCTGCCTGACTGGTCGAATTCATTTGTGATGTTTGGGGATGGTACGACGACGACCGACATCGTTCAAATATCCCCGAAACGAACAAAGGCGCATCGGGTGCTGGCGACATTCTTTGGAGATGCTCCAACAGATGTTGATAAAGACACGCCAATTGCTTATCGACCTAGTTCGGTGAGTAGAATCGATGCATCCAGTAAGAAGTCATCGATCGATATGGCATTTGGGCGACTAGAAAAAGAACGCACCAAGGATCCTGTGTTCCTGTACTTCACTGGTCATGGTTCACGCGGACGAACCGGGTTCGACACGAATCGCTATGACCTTTGGCGCGAAGAGGGCATAACTCCATCAGAACTCGTCGAACAGCTCAAAAGAGTCCGCAAGGGTGTTCCTGTAACAATCTTGATGGTTCAGTGTTTCAGCGGTGCATTCGCAAACATCATCTTTGAACGTGCAGATGAGCAAAATGACCTTCTTGACAGGCAGGTTTGTGGATTCTTTGCTGCCACACAGGACCGGGTAGCGGCTGGGTGTACGCCAGAGCTAAATGAGGCTGAATACCGTGACTTCTCAAGTACATTCCTCGCCGCTCTTACTGGTAAAGAC
>JBJTQN010000165.1:0-5780 GCA_046075665.1 Armatimonadota bacterium
CAAAATCAAGAATTAAAGTACAATAGAATTCCTGCGTTTGTTTCAAAAAGTTATTACCAAAGTAATCCAGAAATTGGATACAACTTTCCACCAAAAGGACCTATAGATAAATACTTCGTTTGTGTTGCTTGTGAAAGAGAAGGACCAAATTATCACGATGTTCGTTGTCCTCGTCCAAAAGAAACATAAACCCTTTTGTCGAGAGGGTTTTGGGGATATGACACGCCTCTCCACCGGTTTCGGTTCACCTCCATGCATGTAGGGTGTTTAACTAAGCGGTTTAGAAGACTGAATAAACCCGGCAATTCAACGGGGATGAACTAAAGTCAGAATCATCCCCCGGCATGGTAACGTACCAGTAATACGACTATGTCCCGCCGATCGCTACCGCTGCTCTTGACAGCCATCCTGATGTTGACAGGGTTCATCCTGCCAACACTCCGGGTCGCCGCCTGTCTGACAGCAAACACAGGAATGCCGGCTGGATGTCCGATGAAGGCAGCTGTAGTAGCGAAGCCGATAGAAGCCACTAAAACGCCTGGCAAACACGGCTGCTGCATCGAAAAGGCATCTAAGCCCGAGACAAAAGTCATCACTGCAGCGTGCTGTTGCACGATTAAGGCAGCCGCAAAGCCAGTCATCCGCGATTACCGTACCGGCTTCAATGTCGGTGATGTAGCCATCGCGTTTGTGCATCGCCTTACGCTAACCCGTCCAGTTGTTCTCGCGGCACCAAATGCGAAACGCATTTTGCTGGATGAACGCATTTCCCGCGGGCCGCCAAATGGCACATCGCCCCTCCGGGGCCCACCAAGCAACTCCTGAACCAACATCGTCTCCCGACCAGCGGGCGCGTTCCCTGCGACCTTCTGGCACGACCATGATTTCAGGATGTTTTCATGTTTATTCCGACCATCGCATTGCCGGCGCTGACCACTGTCACGCCAATCAACACCATCCGGGCAGCGACATCGCTGTCCATCCCCCAGCCACCTGCCGGCTTCAAGCTCATCGAGCGTAAATCCGGCAATATCAGCATCACCCTCCGTGTCCCGGATGGCGGTGTCTTCGCAGGGGAAGCCATCGATATCGAATTCCGCGTGACAGATACTTCGAAAGTTGATCCCGTCTTCGGCGCTACGGGAATCCCGAGGGTTGTGAGCAAAGCTGTCATCACGATGCCGGAGATGGCCGGTATGCCCGAGCAGAGACCCAAAATCCACACCGAAGGAATCCCGGGTGACTACGGAATCGAGTGCTTTTTCCCACATGGCGGCGAGTACAAAATAGCGCTCTCGCTGCAAATCCCGGGCATCCAGGAAGTCGTCCGAACCGATTTTCTGGTCGATGTTCGTGACGAGGCGGCGCCGGGGACCCGTAAGGCAGTACCAAAACCCTACATCGTCGATGTCAAAACGAAGTCGGCTGCTAAGGCAGGCGATGCAGCGGTGCTTCAGTTCACGATTCGGGAAACAAAGTCCAAGGCCATTGTCAAAGACTTCGATATCGCGCACACCAAAATCTTCCACCTGCTAATCGTCAGTAAAGACCTCAGCTGGTTTGCTCATGAGCACCCTAAGCAGCAACCGGATGGTACGTTTACACACAACCAGATCTTCCCTGCGGGTGGGCAATACTACACATTTGCGGACGTCGCTCCGCGAGGTGCCGGCTCGCAAATCCTCATGGGCTCTGTGAAAGTCGCAGGTACGACTCCCGCAGCGATTCCACTCGTACCAAGCGGGACAACCAACATAGCGGATGGCATCAAGGTAAACCTTAAAGGCACATCAAACATCCCGATTGGTAAATCACTTCCAGTTACATTCCAGCTGACGGTCACATCCACCGGGGATGCGATCACCGACCTAGAGCCGTACCTCGGCGCGTATGGGCATTTAATGATTATTCACGCGGATGGCCAGACCGTTGTCCACAGCCATCCTGCCGAAGATGAGGCTGGAATCATACAGTCGAAGCGTGGCATCGTGACCTTCAATTCACGCTTTCCAAAGGCTGGCATCTATAAGGCGTGGGGACAGTTCCAACGTGGCGGCAAAGTCGTAACCATCCCATTTGTGATCTCCGTTGGAGGTGCTAAGTGAGCCATCGCAACCACAAATGGTGGATGAGCGTTGTCACTGTGGCATTGCTGATGGGAGCTGCGGTGGCAATGCCCCACCCACCGGGTAACGCAAAGCTCGGGCCATCCAAGGCAGATCCGTTCATCAAAGCAGCACAACAGGCCAAGGCAAAAGGCGACATAAAGGCCTTCGATGCAGCGGTGCTCGAGGCAAAGCGCATCCTGGCCAGCGAGGGCCGCTATGCCTGCTGTATTGGCGGTGGCTGTACGGAGTGCACAATCGAAAAATCGTGCGGCTGTGGCCAGTCATTGTTTGAAAAGCAAGGCGTCTGCAAAGAGTGTATTGCGGGGATCAAGGCGGGTAAATCCCGCTACGATGGCATTTCTCCCAATATGATTTTTGAGCAAAAGATGTCCCAAATGTCCGGAGTGACTGGTCCGTGGACGATGGCGCGCGAGGGTAGCGGAACGAGCTGGCTTCCCGATACGAGCTTGCTTTACGGTCGGATGTTCCAGCCGGTGCGCGGCTGGGAAACGATGGCAATGGGACAGCTAGTCGCGGCAGGTATGGCCTCATCCGGGCCTCGGGGATCCGAGCAGCTTGCTGGCATGAGCCAATTAATGTGGATGGCGCGGAAGAGTGGACCATCCGGGAGCACGCAGGGCTTTCGCCTCATGGTTTCTGCGGATGCTTGGATGAACGGCGGGCGAGGATATCAGAATCTGTTCCAAACAGGAGAAACCAGCGGTGGTGTTGGGCTGATTGATCGCCAGCATCCCCATGATGGCCTGATGGAGCTGGCATTTACGGGTTCCGCCCTGCTGGGCCGGGAAAGCCGAGCGATGCTTTATGTGGCTCCCGTGGGTGAGCCGGCGCTTGGACCTGCAGCGTTTCAACATCGCCCTAGCGGGTGGGAAAACCCAGTTGCTCCCCTTTCTCATCACTGGCTAGATGGAACCCATATCACCAGCGGAGTCCTGACCCTCGGGGCGACACATAAGGATAAACTTCGTCTCGAAGGCTCCGCCTTTACGGGTCGTGAACCGGATGAAAACCGGATGCGTATCGACCCGATTCGATTGGATTCCTACAGTACGCGGCTGACATTGAACCCGAGCCCGCGGATGAGTGCACAAGTGAGCTATGGCTTTTTGAAGTCCCCTGAAGTCTTGGACCCGGATCACAATGCGACGCGTTTCACGGCATCTGTTGCGCAGAACTGGGATCTCAAGGCGGGTGGTTCTTTATCCGGGATGCTCGCATTTGGCAGGAATAGCGGCCATGCGGGAGAGAGATTTTCAGATGCCCTGCTCGCCGAAGCAGCGTATGTCAGAGGAGTGGAAAGCTTCTTTACGCGGTTTGAACGTGTCGAAAAGGAGAACCTTCCGGGTGCCACGCCCGGTCTTCATGCAGTCGCTAAGGTCACCATCGGCGGGTTTCGCGTTGTCCGCACTGGCCCGGATGCTGAGCATTCTGTCGGTGCATCCCTTGATTTACATAGCATCCCTCAGGGCCTTCAGGGTTCCTACGGGCGGAGCCCGGTGGGCATTAATGTGATGTACCGTGTGCGCCTGCCTAGGATGTAAGGGCAGGTATGCAAGGACATCAAATCTGTCTGAATCCCTATTGTTTCGTACGTCCTCTGATGTTGTAGTAACACCAGAAGCGAGGTGCGGGAAATGCGATTCATTCAGGAGCCGGAACGGCGTCAAGGCATGGGGATGGGGCGTGGCCCAGGACAGGGTCGTGGTCAGGGGATGATGGGTGGTGGCATGGGCCATATGGGCGACAAAGACCATATGGTTGATATGGAGACAATCCACTCGCTGTTTGACAACGTCAAATCCATTAAGCGGACGGTGCGAAAGCGACCGGATGGCTTTGAGTCCATCACTGAATCCAGCGATCCGAAAGTTGCAGCGATGCTGCAGGGTCACGTGATGGCGATGAAGGGGCGTCTCGAAAAAGGGATGTGGATTCGCAGGGGAGATCCACTTTTCCGCGCGCTATTTGACAATGCTGACAAAATCACGGTTGAGCTGAAGACAACACCAACCGGAATCCGAGTCATAGAGATGTCAAAGGACGCTTACGCCATTAAACTGCTCCATCTTCACGCCGAAGCCGTCAGTGGCTTCATCAAAGATGGACCATCCGGAATGGCAAAAATGCATCCCGTGCCACCGCCACCAAAGGATGCCAAGCCACAGCCAAAACCCGGACGCGGACGCTAAGGGACAAGCCCACGCGTGCGGCTGTAGCGCTGGTCGAGGAGGAGCAATGCGGCCCGTGAGCCTATCTGCTCGGGGGCGGAAAGATTGTAAACATCCGATGCCCTCACAATCGGCTCCAGATGCGTCGTCGCAAGAAATGGAAGCCACAGACGCACTCCCCGGCCACGGAGCGGTGCAACCGAAAATGCCTCATTTTGCAGCCCCCGCATGGCATATCCAAGGCTGCCATCGTGGTCGATTAGCTGTTTGCTGGCATACGCATGGAAAATGGCCTGGCGGTGCCAGTAAACATCCCCCGTCAACACGTACAAGCGCAGGAGGTCAAACCACACGATGCTGGAAAATGTATCCGCTCCACTGTGGCCGGTCGCGATAATGCTCGTCCCACGCGTGCCGCGGCCCTTGGGAAATGCCTGGTCATGGGAGCCATCCGGTACCGCAATGTCGTGATAATACGTCCACGAACAAACAAAGTCTGCCGCCGTCCCGGCGTGCCGTAAGTACGCACGATCTCCCGTCAGGTCAAACAGCGCGAGCAACGCAGAGAGCGCCTTCACACCCGCTTCCTTATCGATGACATCCGGGTTGTCTGGCGTCCCGCCCACAAAATTGTATGCCGCAACTTGGTTCACCAGGAGATGTTGACCGGCAAGCAATGCGGCATCCCGGTAGCGCCGCTCCTTCGTGATGACAAATAAGTCGACCAACAGCGGAATGATATGTGCGGTATTCGTTGTGGATGCATTGAACACACTGCCATCGTGGTTCCACGCCCGCGGAAATCCACCATCCGATGCCTGATACCCCAGTAACTTATCTACGACTTTCGTGACAAACGGGCGCCACTCTGAATGTGTGATGCCACTCTTACGCGCAGCGCTGTCTGCCTGCAGGATGCCGCTAAGACCATCCACAATCACCCGAAGGTAACTCTCATACGAACGCCAGCGAACGGTTCCTGGTCCCGTGATGTCAAACCAGGTCCGTGGGATGCCCTGAGGGGAGAGACAGCTTCCAATGAAGAATTCGATGAGCTGTACGGCGTGAGTATTGGCATCCGGAATGACTTTGTCCTTGCGAGAAAGGAGGAGAGCCGCCGCCTGTGTCGCCTGCCCGATGAAGCCAAACTGACAGCTGGTGTCAATCGCAAAGCCATCCGGGATACGGACACTGAACGGTAGCGTGGGAACGCCATTCACTGGAGCAAGATAGCGGGCCAGAACATCCAGCTGCTGCTGCTCGATTTGTACGAGACTTGGGCTTGCAGGGGATGCGACCCGATTTCCGATGGCGGTACGAAGTACTTTAGATGCGACATCGGAGAATTGAGAGGCACTCCCCGTAACGATGCGTAGCTTGTGACTGGATTTTGTTCCGGCACTTAATGGTTGCGCCCGGAAGACAAAGCGGTTGTTATCGATGCTGGGACCGTGCACATACGTCCGAGAGCCCTCGGTCCCAG
>JBJTQN010000166.1:0-2749 GCA_046075665.1 Armatimonadota bacterium
CGCATTTCCAATCAAAATTGAAAGTAGCGCTGCTCCAATGATGACAACTTGAATCGCCGTACCGGTTTCCGCACCTGATAACACAGTGAAAAATCGCATCAATATCGTAAATGCTGCGACCTTACTCGTGCTAGCGAGGAAGCCAACGATCGGCGCTGGGGCACCTTGGTAGACATCCGGAGCGACCATATGGAAAGGCGCAACACCAGCCTTGAACATCAGCGCACCGATCAGCATCACTGCTCCCAAAAGAAACAAAGGATTCGATCCAAAGTCGGGGATTTGATGAATGGCTTTTGAAATTGATACTACATTCGTATACGAGAAGCCTTGCGGAACTTCCATACCACTCGACTTCATTGCTATTCCAACACTGCCATAGATAAGTGCTATACCGAACAGCAAAATTGCACTTACGAACGCCCCCATCAGGAAGTACTTAGCACCAGCTTCTTCAGATGCAGCTTGGGACCGTCTGTAACCTGCAAGGACATAGAACGCAACAGACATGATTTCAATGCCAACGAACGCATTGACCAAATCGAGACTCTGGACCAAAACCATCGCACCGGCGGATGCCAACATTACGAGAGACCGGTACTCACCTTTTGGTAAGTGAAACACGGTCAACAAGTCAGATGATGCAACGACTGTTACGGCAGCGATCGCGCTCAGAAGGATTTGCATTGTGACTACAAGTCCTTCAATTGCAATTCCATTTGCGAATGCAGTTCGTAATTGTCCTGCAAGCGTGTAGCTGCAAATCATCGCTGCAATGCAGAAGAACACAGCTAGGAGCGTTCCTAACTTACGCATTGATGATCGCTTTGAAGCAAGGTCGGTGAGCAGCACCATCGACCCACCCACTGCCATCAGAATTGGAGCGCCGGCTGCATGAATGTCACCAAAATTCACTTACTTGACCTCCGGCTGCAGTGCAGCACTTGCCTGGTGCCCATTATCAGATGCAATCGCCAACAACGGCGATGGGGCAACTCCAATAACGATGATCATCAAAGCCAGTGCCAGAAGGACACTACGCTCTGACACACCCAACGTAATGGCTTTTGGAGCTTCGAGCTTTGGCGCACCGTATACACTCCGCTGAATCATCCAAAGCATGTATACCGCCGAGCCAACTGCTCCTGTGGCAGCGATCGCTGTCTGCACTGGAAACGATGGGAATGCACCCAGCAATATAAGGAATTCTCCTACGAATCCGTTTGTAAGCGGTAATGCAACAGACGAGAACGTAAAGAGGAGCAACAATCGGCTGAACAGTGGTGAATCAGCCCAAATTCCTCCCAGAGATGATACTTGCCTACTTCCTCGGAACCGGGCAATGAAATCACAACAGATAAATAATGCACCGGTCGTGATTCCATGATTTAGCATCTGCAACACACTACCGCTTCGCGCCGACTCATCCCCAACGACGGCTCCTATTACTATGTAGCCCATATGACTGATGGATGAGAATGCAATCACAGCCTTGATGTCGGACTGTGCCGCAGCGACTGCCGCACCGTATATCACAGACAAAGCGCCGAGTGTGACAATTAGGGGGACCAAACTTTGCGCGAACTCTCCACCAAGGGGAAGCGTAAAGCGAATCAGACCATAGATACCAAGCTTTGCCATCGCACCAGACAGAAGGAGCAACATTCCCGTCGGTGTGTTTACGTACGCACGACCAAGCCAGGCATGGAATGGGACCACTGCAGCTTTCGTCGCAAACGCAATGAACGATGCGATTGCGAACCAGCGTAGCAGAGATGCATCTACACTCCCTGATTGCACAGCATCTTTCAGTGTCAGATAGTCAAAGGTACCAGTCTGGAGACGCATCCCGATAATTGCGCTGAGAAGCAGCAGTGAACCGATCACGGTAAACACAAAAAACTGAATGGCGGCTTTACTTCGATCAGCACCACCAAACATTCCAATCGCAATCAACACCGGTATCAGTGCTGCTTCAAAAGCAATATAGAACAAGAGTATGTTTACCGACGCAAACGCGACATTAGTGAGTGCACCAGCAACCAGAATCGAGAAATAATAGGCACGTATCGCCGTTGTTGGAGCTGGCGCAACCGTAACTGCAATAACCGTCAAGAATGTTGTCAGAAGTACGAGCAAAGATGACATTCCGTCGAGTCCAAAGCTGAACGCGAGCCCAAGCTTTGGTAGCCACGGAGCGTTCAAGACATGGTGAAACCCCTTGTCCACCGTGCCACCTGTCGTGAGCCCAAAGATAGCAGCAAGGCACGAAATCGCAGTTCCCAAGATGGCAATCGGCTTTGCCGATTGCTCTCGCAGAAGAGTAATGAGGGCAGCAGCAAGTATTGGCAACGCAATAATCACCAAAACAAGTTGATTCATATCAGTTGCCTCCTCGGGTTCCGTTTATCAACACCACGGATATGAGTACAATGAGGGCGACTGCCATACTGAGTATATAGTCACCAACAACACCGCTTTGCCACCGTCGCACTGTTTTCCCAACGACTTCAACACTGGACTGGCCCAAACGGAGAAATCCCCGGGCGCCATTTCGTTCTACAGAAAGGCTCGACCACGAAGCCATCGCAGTCAAGGGACGAACAATCGCAAGTGCATATAAGTCATCGAATCGCAAGGCTGATGCAAAGAAGGCGAACACCGGCCCTGTCTTTTCCATCGAAGTCGGACTCACTGACTTGTATCTCACGATTGACAATCCTGAAGCAACCAGAGCAACTACAACACT
>JBJTQN010000167.1:0-33224 GCA_046075665.1 Armatimonadota bacterium
ACTACAGGTGCCCATTTCGCTTACAAACATCAAGAATCTTGGTGAGCTTGTTGAGCGCATTGCGAAGGCAGCGCGGGTTCAGATTGTGTGTGACAAGCGCTTTGCTGGACTTAGCATCCTGACACGCGGCGACTCCGCCAAAGCCGGTGATGTTCTGTTGGCCATCACACGTGCAATCCACGGGACGGTGCGCAAGCTCGGGGATGGAGATGACCGGATCTATATTCTTACGGATGATCTCGTACCGGCAAGTTATCGGATGGCGGGTCAAATGGGTGACTTGATGCGCAAAATGGCTCCGATGGCGGGAAAACAGAAGGTGGCCGCAACCGAAGGGCGTATCGCGAGGGCAAAGCTGTCCGCTAAAAACCCACTTCCCAGCATCAAACGTGGCTGGGGTGGAAACCTCCCAGAAACCCTGTGGCAGGCAGCGGAATCCGGTAAGGATGACTTCAAACTGCCGCTGACATCCCTTCCAGAGCCCTATCAAAAACAGGCCCGTGAGCAGTGGGCAGAGATGCCAAAGGAAGTTCAAGGGACGAAGTTTGCCCCCGATGCCGCCCAAGGGGTCATGAGTGTTGTAGGTGAGATGTTTGTGCCGGCAACAGGCGCATTCTTTGAAGTCGCAAGCATTTCGGCAAGTGACCTCCGCCCGGATGCCAATAAAGATATCCCCGTCGAGCCACTGAAATGGCAAGAGCGTGACACCACGCGGGGGGTGTACATCCAGCTGCCGGCGGACCTTCGTGACCCCGCCGGTGTGCAGCAAATGAATGCGTTGATAGACACGGCTAAATCCCGTGGGATAACGCACATTTTTGCAGATGCGCCTGTTTACGGAGATATCTCAAAGCTGCGCGTATTCGCTGATGCCCTTGTAAAAGCTGGCCTAAAGTTGGTCCCTGTCGTCAGTCCACTGCACGGCGAGGCAGCTATTCCAGGTGCACCAAGAGACATTGCGCTTACAGGAGAAACCAGTCGTGCTTGGGCGAACTCAAAGTTCGCCCGCGAGCTGAGTGAGACCGTGCCCGGGATGAACTTTGTCATAGACACAATCCGCCGTGCGGATTACATCGTTCCGGAGGCAGTGGACCCATCCGCAGTCGTCACGCGCCTCGAGCTCTTGGCAACCATCCCCGGCGTCGCTTGGGTTGCCCTGCATGACCTCTCCGCCCCGGGCTACGGTGCTGAAAACACACTGTATGGAGAAAATGGCACATGGTCGGGCGGCGGTACGCTTGGCGCGAGAACACGCTTTGCCCGCCAGCAACAAATAGACCCGGCGGACATCGAGGACATGGGCTTTGACATGATGATGGGTGAGAGTCTGATAGACCGACGCTCGTTCAACATCTACAATCTGAGCCGCGCCTGGACAAAAGACCTCAAGGGTCGCCGAGACACAGTCCTCAATCGCATCGACTTGATCCTCAAGCGCTCACAGCTGCCGGTTCCAGTCATTCAGTCCCAACAATTAAGCTATCAGGGCACCGTCTGGCAGGGCTGGACCGGAGAAGTCTGGAATTTCAATTATGAGATGCCAGAGGACTTTGACCCGCTAAAGTCCGACATGAGCAATATGCCCTCTTGGAAAAAGCCGAAAAACCGCAAAAAACCGGTAATCAAAGACACTTTGTCCTTTATCCAGCCTGCGGATTTCTTCCAGCGGCAGGGTACGGGCGCCGATGTCAATGACCCGCACCTCCTGCGCCCGGTTGAAGAGCGTTTGGCGGCGTGGATATCGGATCAGCTCGCATCGGATGTGATGGCGGCCTACGATGAAGACCCGACCGATATGGAGCCCAAAGCAGAAATCATAGAGCGCAATGGCTTTGTCCTGAATCTCATGGGTGTTAGCACTGCCGATGCCATCGGGTTTCTGCAGAGACGCATCGCTGAGCAGGGGCAACCAACACCTGCAGGCGTAAAGCCGGTCACAACGGTAAAGCCAGCGGAGGCAAAACCGACCTCAACAAAGCCTGATCTAAACTCCGCTCCAACCGCGAAACCACAGCTTGAACCGACAGAGTCAACGAACAAGCCTGCAGCAAAAGCGGCTAGTTCACCAAAGCCTGCCGCAAAGCCAAAGGTTCGTAAGAAGTAACCGCACAGCAGCAATGGTTTTGCTAGGGTTTCTGGCGCGCCACTTTTCCTGGGTGCCCCGCGTGATGCCGTGGGCACCTCAGTTATTTGATGGCTTGTTAATGCTGTTTGCGCTTCTCTTCACCCCGCGGCGCTTCATCGTGCAGGAACGCCTCTGGAGTCAGATCCTCGACATCGATGGAGTATCAGAAACGGCTCACAGGTACGGCGGGCGCGAGGCCGTCCTTCAAGAACGGGAGCTCTGTCACATCCACGCCAATGGCATCCTTGACTTTATCCTGCCAAGCAATGTGGATGTCCCAAGCGAACTGATGCCTCATCTCCATCCACACCATGTCTACCCAAACAGCCGCTGGCGAACGGTCGTGGTAACCAGAATGCTACCCGCTCGAAGTGTCTTGGAACTATTGGATTCCATTGCGAATCTACGTAGAAGCGTAATGCGTCCAGAGGAGTAACGAGTACGACATCTCTGCTCTCGACGACGACAACCGCTTAGTTCTTTGCTTTATGCGCAGACTTTTGCTTGTTCCTGAGTCGCCACTTGGCGATGCCCGTTACCAACAAAATGCCAGGCGCAAGTGAGACGACGGCATAAACAAGGCGCGACATATCCCCAGCCCATGCCCCGGTGTGGATTGGATACATCGCCCGCAGAACCGCTTGACCTGCTGTGTCATCCGTGTAGGACTTGACGGATAGGCTCTCTCCAGTCCCAGGATTTAGCGAAATGTTCACCTCGCGCCCTAACCAGTCGCCGTGCTCCGGGATGCGCGTCAGGCGAAAGGGCTTATCCGCGCTCAGCGGTAGATTGACCCAGGTTGTCTTGCCATTCGGATAAACAGCCTCGCCACTTGCAAGCAAGGTTGACCATGACAGCTGTGTCTTTACATCAGTTATAACATCCGGCTCCTCTTTGACCGGCCTCTGCATCATTCGTAGTAGCGCCGGCTCAACCGATTCCTGATAAACAAAGTAGACACCGGTCACCACAACGGTAATCAACACCCCGTACGCGTAAATGCCAGCTACGTTGTGGACATCGAACAGCCATCGCATACGGCTGGTGCCGCGTTTTACCAACAGACGCTGCGTAACCTGATGACGGTTCTTTGGCCACCATAACGGCAGAGCCGTTCCAAGCAGGGCGGCAACACTCATTGCGAGAATGCCATTGATGTTCTTCCCCAAGGATGCAAGCTTGAGCTCCACATGGAGACCGTACACCCAGACATTCCACGCATCTGCCTCGAGGCGTGTTCCCAGCACTGTGTAACTCCGGGGGTCGACATAAATTTCCGTTGTGCCGCGGCCTTCGCTACCCGGACTAAGGATGAGAACGCTATCCCTTGCATCTCTCGGAAGCCGAATGTCTTCGATTGGGTAAGCGGGAAGCTGTGTCTCGACGGCATTGACAAGGCGCGTAAGGTCAACAGACGCTGGTGTGGATTCAGAGACAGCATAGAGGTGCCCGCTGATGATCCGGTCCAAAGGATCCGCGTAGAGAAGCAGTATTCCTGTTGCGGCCATCAGAACAAAGTATCCCCCTACCACGACACCAAGCCATTGGTGCAGCAGGAAGACAATAGACCGGATACGTAGCGAAGCCAGCGACTTTCTAACCACAGCGAAATGTACACCGGAGAGCCGTAGTTGGAAAGTGCTGGCTGTTTACGGAATCAATTTGATTACGGCATGTAAGGATTGGCGACCGTTCCCTTGCCGACACCGATGCCATCGGCGATACGGTTTAGGTAGTTGAACGCAGCACAAATCATGAGCGCCTGAAGGATGCCGCGGTCATCCAATCCCTGCACTCTGAGTGGTTCCAGATCTTCCGGAACGATCCGGCTAGGCGTCTTGGTCACTTTCTCGATATACGTAAGAATCGCCAGTTCACGTGGTGACAGACCAGGCGCAGTACGCCAGTCACGTCGAATAGCATCTGCAAACCCGCTATCAATGGTTTCGACACGCAGAAACTCTGCGTGAGACACACTTCAGTAAAAGCAGCTGTTTGTCGCGCTCGTCACCGTTGCGATCAGCTCGTGTTCACGGCGAGTTAGGGGAAGGTCATCCGACATCATCTTTCCAATCCCCACAAACATGTGCTGCATGATGTCCGGAAAGATTGAGTGACTAAGCACAATCGAGTCGGCCAGAATCGCTGGAGGAACATCTCCATTGGCAGAGCCATCCGAGTAACTTGCTGGAAATGCCTTGCGCGCTTCCATCGCGGCCGCCATAACCGTTGCATCATCGCGTGGCGAAATGGTCTTAATCCAAGTCATATGCCAAGCATACCCTGTCACAAAACGATTCTCCCCTGTGCTCGAATACATCACCGACACGTCACAGACGCAATGTGCATCACGTAGAATCTCATAGGAGACAACCGATGCAGCGAACGATCCTGATGGACTTTAAGAAGCGCGGCGCCGCTCTCGAGTGGCGTGGGCTTCATGACTTAGAGGCAGTGCGCGACACCCGTGATGGCATCGAGTTTCTCCCTAGCGGTCCGGATCCATTTGCGACCGGCCCGGTTGTCCAGCTGCCATCGGAAAACCCACACTGGCTGATTGTTCGCCTGCGCAGCAACATCCCCGGGATGCTTCAGATTTACTGGTGGGAACCTGGAAATGGACGTGGGCCAACGGAGCGTCAAGTGTTGCGCTTACCGGTTCGGCCAGACGAATGGATTGATGTTCAAGCAGCTCTCCCCGGAATCCGTGGAAAGCGTGTCCAGCTGCGGATCGATCCTCCGGGGGATGCCGGGACGCGAACGGTGATACAGGAAGTTTCCATCGCCCCCCGCGCCGTGCTCGGCCAGCCTCCTGTTATCCGATCATCGGATGATGGCACCTACCAAGCAAGCATAAAGAGCGGTGCGTTTTCCCTGCATGTTGGCGCACGCCTTGCGAATCTACGCATCGATGCACGAGAGAAGCGAGTTGCTTTTGCGACCACGCATCCAAGACTTGGCTGGCAGGAAACGCCGCAGAGTGCGGTGGTTTGGTCGGATTTATCCGATGTTGCAGCAATGGTCGAGGCGTCGGAGACATCGATTACCAGTCGGTCAACGTTTCTGGATGAGCGCGGAGCGACGTGGCAGATTTCCCGCCGCGTTGTGCCGGCGAAGCAAAGCGGCGGCTTTGACATTTCCATTTCCCTGCAAGTCGACAAACCTCGGATCCTTGTGCACTTCCCAGCGCTCCTTCTGCATATGTCTGGGGCGCTCTTTCATCAGGCCATTTTCCCGGGGCTTGAGTATTTAGATGCCCGTGATACCAGCTCTAGCACCGCTGATATCGAAACGGATGAGCACAATCGTCAGGTACCGCTCCGCCATCAGCCAACGATTCCGTTGATGGCGATTCAGCAGCCGGATAGGCAATGGCTGTCGCTGTCGTATGCCCGCTTTGACCGTATCATCCCGTTTTTTGATGTTCCTGACCGCCACTTTGGAACGGGGGTTCCAACCATGGGCGTCCTGTTTCCGGGAGGCTCTCACGACCCGGAAAGCCTTGTCCCAGAGCGTGGGTATCAGCTAGCCGCGGGAGTCGTGATCTCAACGACGCTTCAGATACGAGCTGGCACACGGAGCGAGACGGTGCTGGCGGCGGTGGAGCGATGGATATCGGAGCACCCACTTCCCGCGGTTCCAGAGCGGGTTACGATTTACGAACATGCCCGTCTAGCGGCGGCAGGGTTGCTGGACTCCGCAGCGCAATCCCCTGCCGGGTTCCGCCATGCGTATCCAGGGGAATTTCCGTTTCAGGTAGCGGCAGATGCGACACTTGCGCTTTCGTGGATCAGTACAGTGATGACAAAGCGGGATCCGGGGCTTGCCAGTCGAGCTATCGATGTCGCTGATCGTGCTGCCAAACAGCTGAATGCCGGGGCATCCGGTGGCGTTGGGCATGTCCGCACGATGGCACCCGCTTTGGTTTACGGCGATGTAAAAACCTATGTGGACCGCGCGCGCCAGACAGGTCAGGATGCCCTTTCCGAAATCGACAAGAATGGTCGGGTTCCGTACCGCAAAGGGAAAGTCGACTTTGCCAGAACGAGTCGAGATGCCCACGCAAATGGCATCACGGGAAGCGTGCTCCAGCATGCGCTGAATGCGGCAAGTGAGACCGGGGATGCTGTGTTGATCAGAACAGCAGTTTCGCTGCTGAAAAAAGCCAATGCTGTATACAGCAATACGGTCCCCCGCGGTGCGCAAACATGGGAAATCCCCCTGCACACGCCAGACATCCTCGCAAGTGCCCATATGTTACGTGCTAATGTCCTTGGTTATGAGCTGACGGGAGACCGCGAATTCTTTGATGAAGCCAGGTATTGGGCGTGGTCCGGGGTCCCATTCGTGTATCTTGACCGCCCGACGGACACGGGGCGAATCGGGATGTACGCGACGATTGCCGTACTTGGGGCATCCAACTGGGTGGCGCCAAACTGGATTGGTCTTCCGGTGCAATGGTGCGGGCTGGTCTACGCGGATGCATTGCTTGACTTGTGGTTCCACGACCGGGATCCGCGCTGGAAGCAGCTTGCGGATGGCATTATTTCCAGTGGCTATCAACAGTCTTGGCCAGCGGTATCGGGTGCGGTCATTTCAAAAACCACCCGTGAGCGTCAGGGTCTTCTTCCTGACAGCTTTGTACTGGAGTCTCAACTACGGGCAGACCCTGCAATCACGTCTGCGACATTGGTGATGCCTGCATCAAGGTCAATGGACCGACCGCTTTACACCCGTCACTGCCTGAAACCGGGTATGGGAACTATTCACATTGCAGGGGATGTTAGTGGTCTCCGTGGTGACAAATGGGAGCTTCGTCCATGGGTAGATAATTCAAATGTGGTCATCACCGGCCCGTGGGTCACCCGCATCGAGGTACAGGGAGGCAGCTTTGAGCGCCTCAAGATGGACCGGCCATCCGAAGTCATGATCCTAAGGTGCCGTGGAAAGGTCACCATTGGGTTGATGAAGTGAGGCAGATTTCACTAATGATGCTCTATGTGGTTGCCGATACTACTAATCAAAGTGAAGAACTTCACAGTGATGTCAAATAGTAGAACTATTTGCCGTAGATTGGCATCCTAGAGTTAGCAATGTTCGAGTTATCACCAGAAATCAAGCCATCCATGGGGCAACCGGAGAATAAACCGGCGGTCACAGTGGCTTCGTGTACAGCAACGGATATTGCTGCCAAGGTGACGCTGTCGCTTTCCAGTGAGGAACTCGATGCATTGGCAGACCTCGTCCTGAATGCCCCGCCAACAAAGCTGGTGGATGAGCCAATGGCCGAGCACTTGCTGCGCCTATTGATGCAACTTCAGCGGGAGAAGCTCTTTTCTAGCCCGGAATAGTGAAAACTTTCACCGTGGTTTCGGGTTACCTGACCTGCATTTATCTGAACAATAGACAACGCTTTCCCAGTCGCGCTCCCATTTCTTTCGCCAAGTGAAGTCACGCCCGCAGACCGGACATCGCTTTACCGGCAGGTCGTTGGGATTCCGCACGCCTTTTGACAGTCCATGCTTTCGATCAGGCACGCAGCACCGCCTGAAGGCTGAGATTGCGCAGGCTGGAACCGACAACCAACGGGCCTGTCAGCTCCCAGCCGATATTGATACTGCTGATGGCGAAGAGACGGCGATCCCGACTTTTCGGTAGAAATCCTGCCTTCCATGCGGCGGCGAGGCCGGCATCAATCATCGGAAGGATGTCGTGCCGTAGCACAACCCATTCGCCATAAGGATAAGAATCGAAGGTCGTAACGTAGTCCCGGCCACCGGGAGTGTAAATGAACTTGCCACTGCCGGCGGTATCGCCTGCCACGTGCCGCTTTGGCATTGCGTAGCGGGTGTCAACAAACGGAATTCCAAACCAAAGGAAGTCACCGTAGCCCGGGTGGCCTGGCTCACGATTTTGGACCGTAACAAAGGCCTGCCACTGTGCCGTGTGCCAATTTTCTAGGCGAACATCACCATTGGAACGAAAGGGTTCGATGTTCGTTTCACAGCCAAATCGAAGCTCTCTCAGTGCGGACAGCGAGGTCGGCTGTATCAATTCCTGTTCAACAAGGAGATGTGCCCAAGGAGCATCAGGTGCGCGGAGCTTGCCGCCATACTCGGCGATGCCATCCATGTGCAGCTCGAGCGTAGGCGATTGCCCCGCCGTCCAGCGGATGGACTTGCCTTCTGTGTCCCAGCGGAAACCGCTTGGTCCATATTCCTGCATCCACGACCATGACACATCGGATGTCGAATTCCACTGCCGCAGCATCCACTCCGGGGTGGATGCCCCTGGCCAGCACATTAAGGCCGGAGGCATCCCGTGTGGATCGTTTGGTGGAGTGACGGAGAAGCCATTTCGAAACCCAGGGTCACGAAGCAGCTCCTTTATCACCATTCCAATGGATTCCTTACTTGCCCTTGCGCTCGTAGCGGGGGCGCTTCGCTGGTGGAACCGGCTTAGCTTTCGGTCCTTCGAGCAGCGCCTTTACACCCGCTTCGAGCTGCGGATCCAGTCCGCGGATTTCATCCTGAACCGTGAGGTCCACACGGACATCCACCTCTGCGCCGGTGTGCTCTTCGTTGATGCCATCCGTGATACGGTACCAGCCGCGTAAAGGCATCCGTACCATCGAGCCATCGAGGAGCGGTGCGGCACCTGTACTGATGACAGCTCCGAAGGTTGGCGTACCGATGACTGGTCCGCGTCCCAGCTGCTTGAATGCATGCGAGAAAATCTCTGCATTCGAGTAGGCATTTTGGTTGGTCAACAAGGCCGCAGGCTTTAGCCATGGATAGAACGGAAGGCGGTCAATTGGGTAACCCGGCTTTCCATTTCGCCCAATGGTGTAGGCATGTCGAGGCTGATGGAGCATCGTCAGGAGGTAGTCTGCCGTTGATCCGCCACCATTATCGCGGACATCGATTAGGAGAGCCTGCTTCCCGTAGCCTTCAGCGTAAAGCCCTTGCTCAAATTTGTCCTGACTTACGCCATCCATTCCCTTGATATGGAGGTAAGCAAGCTTGCCACCAGATAGTTCATGGACACGGTTTTTACGGTTCTCGATCATCTCATCGTAAAGAAGCGCAGAAACGCTTGCATAAGAGCCAGCAACGACCGTCCTTGGAGTGGAGTTACCATCCGCGCCGCGGACAGCAAGCGTTACCTTTTCACCAACCGTGTCTTCGAGCAGTGTGTCGATGTCGCTGGTCTTGTCGATTTCGGTTCCATTAATGGCCGTGATGACATCACCCGCGGCAACCTTCTGACCGGCCTTACTTGCCGGGCTGCCAGCGATAACGCGGGCAACTTTCATCCCGGGACCTGTATAGGCTTCATCCCAAACGATACCAAGGAATCCGGTCGGGCCCGCCTCTCCACCTTCCGAACGTCCACCGGCTCCACCACCCATGGATGGCGTATAGCCGATGTGGCTCGCGTTAAGATGTCCCATGAGGAGACGGATGACATCTCCAAAGTCCATTGCATCCGCAGCGGATGCCGCCATCGGGCGGTACTTGGCATGCAGTGCCTTCCAATCTGCACCGTGGAATTCGGGATCGTAGAAGCCATCGTTGAGGGCCTGCCACGCTTCATCATAGATAGCGAGCTGTAGCGCCGCGCGGTCCCATGTTGCCTTGCCTCGGAACGAAACCGGACGAACCTGGTCGGTTCCGGCGGAGATGACACCGATGTTTCCGGCACCCGCGAGAATGACTAGCGACTTGCCACCGGATGTCCATCCACCGCCGCGAACTCCTGGCGCTGCGACTTTGCGCGGCGGGGCCGGCGGCGCGCCATCCACGATATCGATCAGCTGGATATCCGCACCTTCATCCCCGGTCACTGCAGCAACCGTGGTGCGCGTATCACTTCCACCCGCAATTACACCGCGCACCGATGACTTTGCCGCGAGCAGGACACGGACACGGGTGTGGATGCCGTCGGCATCCACCTCAACCAACTTCGCAGCAGGAGCAGCTGCCGCAGGAGCAGGGGTCGCTGCAGGTGCTGTGCCAGGCGCTACAGGACCACCCGACGGACGCGCGCCGGCTTTCAGCTTCTGCCAGCCATCCGCTGTGCGCTCATCATCCTCTTTGCGGAGGTAGACCCACTGCGCGATGTTGTCGCGGGACTGTCCACGCTCGGAGATAAAGAAGAGCTTGGTGCCATCCGGGCTCCAGGATGCACTTCCATCGTTGCGCGGATGTTTGGTGACATTAATTGGCTTTGCGCCAGCTTCCGCCTTCACAACCATCACTTCGCCGTTGTACTCTTCATCCTCGTGGGTGTAGGCAAGCCAGCGGCTGTCGGGAGACCAGCTAATATCGATAATCTCGAGGCCGGTGACAACATTCTTCGGATTCGAGCCATCCGCATCGGACACAACCAGCGTCTGACGTCCGCTGACGTACGCCAGTTTTTTGCCATCCGGTGAGAAGCGTGGCGTGCTCTCTGTCGCAGCGGTATTTGTCAGGCGCTCGGTCTTCCGCGTGGTTGCCTTGGAGAGCTTTGGCTCATCCTTGTCGGTGCTTGTCACGACGTAAATGTCTGGTTGGCCATCCTTGCGGGTGATGTACGCAAGCGTTTTGCCATCCGGGCTCCATGCAAGGTCGGCTTCGCGCTCAGGGGCATCGGAGACGCGCTGTGCCTTCCCACCGGTTCCTGCGGTTACAAAGACATCACCTTGCGCAACGAATGCCACCTGGTCGCCATCGTCGGATGGGCTAACTTCGGTTGCGCCGCCTGTAATGCTGCGAACATCCAATGGATTTGTCCGTGAGTCAACAGGCGCGGTCAGCGATTGCATCCGTGGTGTTGCGCCAGTCTTGCCGAGGTCGAGGACGGCGATTTGGTCACCGACTTCGAATGCGATCCGTGAGCCACCAGCGGCAACATTTGGAAAGCGAACACCATCCCCTTTGAAGGATGTCAGCTGCTTTGCGCTGCCACCGCGAGTAACGGGCATCCGCCAGAGGTTGTATGTGCCATCTTTTTCGGATGCATAAATCAGCTCACGGCCACCATCTGTAAACTGTGGCCACAGGTCCTGGCCATCAAAATCGGTGAGTTGGGTGACATCTTTGGAGCCAATGGTGTGGATGTAAATGTCAGCCGATGCGGTGCCGTGATACCCAAGGCGTGGCCAGTCATTTGAGCCGCGGACGAAGGCGATGGTCTTGTTGTCCGGCGAGATGGTTGCGCCGGCGGTGCGCTGGACAGCGATGACGGGGACGGGGCGACCGGGCTTGGTGGTGACGGGTACGCGGTAAACTCCGGGACCGGAGCCGACGTGTTCACGGATTTGGGTTACGAGGATAGACTTGCCATCCGGTGCCCAACCGATACCAACGGAGCCTCCGCTAAACGATGTCAGCCGGGTTGGCGTACCGCCATCTATTGGCATGATGTAGGCATCGTTGCGTCCAAGGCGGTTGCTAGTGAAGAGGATGTGCTTACCATCCGGGCTAATGAACGGGCGTGCATCATAGGCTGCATGAACGGTGAGGCGCCGGGATGGTTGCTTTGAATCGACATCCGTGGCCCACAGGTCGCCTTGGTAGGAGAAGACGAGGCGGTTGCCATCCGGGGACAGGGCTGGGTAGCGTGCGAAGGTGATGGCCTGCTGTGCCATCGCGGCAGCGGAAATGCTCACGACGGCAGCAACGGAAAATGTGGATTTGAGAAGGTTGCGCATAGCGCATTCTACCTGCTGAAACTGCGGTCTTTCCGGATGGTTAGGTTTACAAAAGCTGCTTTTGCATCAGGATCAGAGCAAGCGTCTTCCCAAGCTTGCGGGCGACATTTTCGATGCGCCCGCAGGGGACAAAGCCGTGTTTGTCGTGCAAACGAATGGAAACATCATTTCCTTCTGTGATGAGCGCCACGACATTCGTGATGCCGTAGGCGGGCGCTTGTTCGAGCGTGTGAATCAGGAGACGTTCACCGTAGCCATTTCCAGTGTGGTCTGGATGGACATAGAGCGAGTTCTCCGCCGTATGGCGGTAAGCAGGCTTTGGGTTAAATGGGGAGAGGCTTGCGTACGCGACGACAGAATTCCCGACCGTCAAAACCCAGCCGGGGTACGGATTACCTGAATGTTTTTCAATCCAAAGCGCCTGGTCATCCGCGGTGCGGGGAAACAAGTCACACGTCGCTGTGCTTGTTGCGACGTAGTGATTGTAGATGTCGCGGAGCGCATCGGAATCATCCGGTAATACACTCCGGATTACAACATTTGAAAGGTTTATCTCCATTGCGTGATATTAGCATCGAATCTGATATCGCCACCGCTGATGCCCCGTACACCTGTCAGGCGACCGCGGTAGAATCTCAGGTAATTGTTCGTGCTAGATGCATGTTGAAAAGAGGCCATCCTTTGTCTGCGTTTGAAGCCCACCTTTCTGAAACTGACCCTGATGTATTTGCAGCAATCCGCGGCGAGGATGTCCGCCAGGCGGACAAGCTGGAGCTAATCGCAAGTGAGAATATTGTCTCGCGTGCAGTCCGTGAGGCTCAGGGAAGCTCGCTGACAAACAAGTATGCTGAAGGCTATCCTGGCAACCGCTACTATGGCGGGTGTGAGTGGGTTGATGTCATCGAAGACATCGCCCGTGACCGTGCAAAGCAAGTCTTTGGCGCCGAATATGCAAACGTCCAGCCGCACTCGGGCACAAGTGCGAACATGGCGATTTATTTCACGTTCCTGAAGCCCGGCGACACCGTCCTCGGAATGGACCTCTCCCACGGTGGCCACCTTACTCATGGTTCTCCGGTGAACTTCAGTGGTCAGCTCTACAACTTTGCCGCATACGGAGTGGACCGCGAGACAGGTCTGTTGGATTACGACAAGGTTCGTGAGACCGCGCATCAGGTTAAGCCGAAAATGATTACGGTGGGTGCTAGCGCGTACTCCCGAGCGATTGACTATGCGAAGTTTCGCGAAATTGCCGATGAAGTCGGTGCGTTCCTGTTCGCAGATATCGCGCACCCGGCAGGTCTCATCGCAACTGGTCAGCTACCGAGTCCAGTGCCCTATGCCCATGTTGTTGCAACGACGACCCATAATACGATGCGTGGTCCACGTGGTGGTCTGATCATTATGGGCACGGATTTTGACCATCCCTTTGGCCAGGTTGCAGCGAAGAGCGGACGCACACTGCGGATGAGCGAGCTCTTAAACCGGATGGTTATTCCAGGTGTTCAGGGCGGCGCATTAATGCACGTTGTTGCCGCGAAGGCTGTCGGCTTTGGTGAGAACCTGAAGCCTGAATTCACGGATTACGCAAAGCAGATTATTGTGAATGCGCGTGCGCTTTCGACATCGCTTCAGGCCCGCGGGTTTACGATTTGCTCTGGCGGAACGGACAATCACTTAATGTTGATTGACCTCCGGAACAAGGGAGTCACGGGCAAGGATGCTCAGTTTGCCTGTGATGAAGCGGGAATCACGTTGAATAAAAACGGCGTGCCATTCGATGACAAGTCTCCGCTCATCACGAGTGGTATCCGTATCGGAACGCCTGCAGTGACAACCCGCGGGATGACGGAAGCAGACATGGATGTCATCGCGGGCTTTATTGACCGGGCGATCAATGTTCGTTCAGATACCGCTGTACTTCATGGCATCGCGGCTGAGGTCAAGGATTTCTGCGCCGGCTTCCCGATTTGGGAGTAAGTTGACAGGCGAGCAAGGCCAGCGCCCAAGCTGGGATGAGTATTTTCTTAGCATCGCCCGTGAGGTAGCGACGCGTTCGACTTGTCTGCGACGGCATGTTGGAGCGCTTATCGTGCGCGAGAGGCGGATTTTATGCTCCGGTTACAACGGTTCGCCGCCAGGGCAGCCCCACTGCACGGATGTCGGCTGCCTGCTTGAGGATGGCCGTTGCATCCGGACATTGCACGCAGAGCAAAATGCCATCACACAGGCTGCCCTGCACGGGGTGAGCACACAAGGTGCGACACTTTACTGCACGTGCCGCCCCTGTCATGTCTGTGCAAGGATGATTGTGGGTGCAGGGATTGTGCGAGTGGTGTTCTTCGGGGATGCCCCAGAGGGCTGGGCATCGGATGTCCTTCGCGATGGCGGTGTTCTGGTGTGTGGACTGCCTGAACCTCCTCGCCGTTCGGACGCTGGTTGGGATAAACTCATCCTGCAATGAATGCGGTGCTGCTACAACAAATGGCCGTGGCTGCGGCTGTCGCCGGAACGGTCACCGCACTGGTCACTCCCCCTGTCCGCCGGATGGCAATCGCTGCGGGAGTGGTGCGAGAAGCACGTAAGCGGGATGTCCATACAGAACCGACTCCACTCTGGGGTGGCGTGGCCATCATCGTTGGATTTCTTGCGGCATTTGCCTTGGTTCGCCTTCTCTGGGTTCCGGCATTCGAGCACGGGCTAAGCCCCAATCACTCCCATCCAATCCTGGGAATCCTCATTGGAGGACTGCTTGTCGCAACGGTAGGGCTGTTTGATGACAAGGGCGACCTAAAGCCTTGGCAACAGATGCTGTCCCTTCTCACGGGCGGTCTTATCGCTGCACTCTTCGGAGCCCGCATCACGGGAGTCACCAACCCACTCGATGGCGGCTGGATTCAGCTACCACTGCCGGTTTCAATCATCGGAACGATGGCGTGGATTTTTCTGGCAGCGAAGACATTTGACTTTTTGGATGGCCTGGATGGCCTTGCTGCGGGAATCTGTGCAATCTGTGCGACAACTATGGGCCTGATGGCAGTGAGTATGCGCGCCAGTGACCCGGTTGTCGGCTTGCTTGCCGCTGCCGTGGCAGGAAGCTGCATCGGGTTTCTACGCCATAACTACAACCCGGCAAGTATTTTCATGGGCACGGTTGGTGCTCAGTTTCTCGGATTTCTGCTGGCATCCCTCGCGGTGGTTGGGGCGTTTAAGGTTCCGGCCACTATTTCCGTGATCGTGCCGATTCTCGTGCTCGGTGTGCCGATTCTGGATGCGTTCTATGTAGTCATCAAGCGTGTCGTCACAAAAGCTCCTCTCCGCGAGGCCGACCAGAGTCATATCCATCACCGCTTGCGAAAGCAGGGTCTTTCGGTACGTCAGGCCGTCTGGACGATTTATGGCCTGACCGCATGCACCTGTGCGATTGCCCTCCTCCTGGCATGGCGCTGGGGCCGATGAAGCGAAAGGTTCTCCCAGACACACTTACCGGGGAGCGCCTGATTCTGCGTCCAATCACGCCTGCGGATATCACGGCCGTGCTTGCATACTCATCAGACCCGGATGTCACAATGTATCTGCCCTGGCATCCGACCGTCGATGCGATGGTGGTACGGATGTTTCTTCAACAGCAGCAGGATCGTCGGCGTAAAGGGACATCATTTGGCTATGCGGTTACAGAGCGCGCAACCGGTGAAATGATTGGCGCAATCGATTTGATGGGCATTCAGTCAGGGCATCCCGGTAACTGTGAGCTTGGATACGTGTTTCGACGTTCATCCTGGGGTCACGGATATGCGACGGAGGCGGGTGGGATGCTCCTTGACGCTGCGTTTCAGAATCCGGGAATATTAGTTGTGGATGCATACGCGGATGCCGATAATGTCGGAAGTCAGCGTGTGATGGAAAAGCTTGGAATGCACCGCATTAATTCGGAGCTCAGAATTGTGAAGGGGCGTGAGCGGATTTACTTCCACTATGCCATCGCGCGGACACAGTATGCTGCTTGCCCGGTTTTAGGAGTCGCATTATGAAGCGTGTTTCGGTTGCCTGTGTGTTTGGGACCCGTCCGGATGCTGTAAAAATGGCACCGGTTGTAAAGGAACTCGAGCGGCATCCGGACCAGATTCGCGTCATTCGAATCTCCACCGGACAACATAAAGAGATGCTCGAGCAGGTGCTACGTGTTTTCGATGTGACCCCTGACTACGACTTAAAGCTGATGACGGATCGCCAGACCCTCACCGACTTAACCACACGGGCCCTCGGAGCTCTGGTACCCGTACTCGAAACCGAACAGCCTGATCTGGTGATTGCCCAAGGCGATACGACAACGACGTTTGTGGCAAGTCTTGCGGCTTTTTATGCAAAAGCAAAGTTTCTGCACGTAGAAGCTGGACTAAGAACTGACAATAAGTGGAATCCTTTCCCGGAAGAGATGAATCGCCGGTTGACGGGTCACCTGACGGATTTCCACTGTGCACCAACGGAGCTCAGCGCCGCAAACCTCCGAGCCGAAGGCATTGCAGAGGACACCATCCGCGTGACAGGTAATACCGTTGTGGATGCTTTGCATCTGGTGGTGGCGCAGGATTATGCCTTTGAAGATGCCGCGGTTCAGGCATTTGTGGACACTCCGGGCCGTGTGGTTTTGGTGACTGCTCATCGCCGTGAGAACTGGGGAGAGCCGATGCAGCACATCTGCGAGGCGATTCTTGAGATGGTCACTGCACATGATGACGTCCGGGTTATCTTCCCGATGCACAAAAACCCGGTGGTTCGCGAGACGGTTATCCCAATACTAGGCGGGCATCCACGCATTTTGCTGACCGAGCCACAGGAGTACTTCCCGTTCATCCACCTGATGCGTCGTTCGACGTTCGTCCTGACGGATAGCGGCGGGGCTCAGGAGGAGGCGCCTGGCCTGGGTAAGCCGGTTGTGATTCTCAGGGAAACGACCGAGCGGCCTGAAGGAGTACATGCAGGTAATGCAGTGCTTGTTGGAACCGACAAATCAAAGATTGCAGCTGCCGTAAATGCGCTGCTCTCAGACAGCTCCGTTTACGAGCGAATGAGCCACGCGGTTAGTCCGTATGGCCAGGGCGATTCAGCGGTGCAAATCCGCAAGTGGATACTAGAGGCATTTGATACCAACGATGGAAAATGACACCCGGCAGCTGACCCGCGACGATTGGGAACACATCGTCCGCGCTGGCATCCACGCATTCTTTGTCCACATGTGGGCTTTTGTTAAAGCACGAAGCCTTCGCATTCTTCTGCTTGGCGGCATCCTCTATCTCCTCTGGAGACTGCAAACCGTTGTAACGACCGTGATTGCAGCAGGCATCCTTGCGAGTGCGGCGGGGGCATTTGTAGACCCCATGATGCGCCTTAAGCCGCTGATGAAGATTCCGCGCCACACACGCCGGGCGATCGCGACAGGCATCGTGCTATCCGCAATCCTTGCGGCGCTCATCGGTATCATCGTTGTCTTCCTGCAACCGTTTCAGGTGGAATTCAAAAACCTGATCAATGACTGGCCGAATATTCAGGCTCAGATCACAAAGCAGACCGAACAGCTCAAGACAACTTGGGAAGGGCTCCCAGACTGGGTGCAGAAGCTTGCTCCGCAAGGCGGTGGAGGATCCAAAACCGGCGGGGCTGAGCAATCGCCTGAGATTGGCAAGTCCATCACAACCTACCTTACGGGTCTGGTATCCAAAACACTTTCTGCCGCTGCGCATATTGTTGAGCTGATTCTTGTCCCAGTGATGGCTTATTACTTCATCGTCGATGGTCGTGACCTTAAGCGTGAGTTCCTTCGTTTTTTACCTGTACGTCAACAAAGGCTTGCTCATGCGGTGATGATGGAGGGTGCGCTCATTATGCGCTCCTTCCTTATTGCACAGTTCGTCCTCGCTGCAATCGCAGGCGTTGTGATTGGCGTCCTTCTAGGCGTCTTCCAGATCAAATATGCGTTGACGCTGGCCCTGATTGCGGCAGTTACACGCGTTGTTCCAGTCATTGGTCCACTGCTGGGTGGCATCCCACTGGGTATCCTCGTTTTCGTTCAGTGCTCATCAAATGGCAACTATGGCAGCCTAATTATCATTTTGGGCCTCTTTACACTGATGCATCTTGCCGAAAGTAAAATCATCACCCCGATGATTCTCGGGGACCGCCTGCACTTGCATGCTGTGATTGTGATCATTGCGTTGTTGGTCGGCGGAGAGTTTTTCGGTCTGATGGGAATGTTTCTAGCTGCGCCGGTCGCCGCGTTGGGTCGTTTGCTCCTGATGCACTACTACGTGTATCCATTGCAGGCGAGACAACGTAAGGCAGACCACATGAGCCGCGCGGTCAAAGCAAACACACCACAGGCGTAGAGGTTACTGGAGGGCTGACATCGTGGGTCACTGGATTGAAGCGGTAACACTGGGAGTCGTGCAGGGACTGACTGAGTTCCTCCCGATTTCATCCTCGGCACACCTTGACATCGTGCCCAAGCTCATCGGGTGGCATAAACCCGGAGCGCAGTTCACGGCTGTCACGCAGCTCGGAACGATGGTTGCAGTCATGGTGTACTTCCGCCAGGACATCATCGAAACGATTGGTGGCATGTTCAAGTCGCTGTCCAAAGGCGGTGACAAAATGTCGTCACACGCCCGCTTGTTTTATTCAGTTATCATCGGAACCATACCTATCGGTGTCATTGGGCTGTTGCTCAAAAAGTTCATCGAAAAGGACCTACATAACCTCTATATCAACGCAACGATGCTCATCGTGATGGGACTTTTGATGGGTCTTGCAGAGCGGATGACAAATCCACGCCGCGATGGAAAAGATATCCAAATCAAAGATGGCATCATTGTCGGGCTCTTCCAAGCGGTCGCTCTGATTCCAGGTGCATCCCGCTCAGGGTCAACACTCACAGGTGCCTTCTTTACTGGGCTTGACAGGTCGGCTGCGGTGCGCTTCTCGTTCCTGTTGTCCTTGCCGGCGATTCTGCTTAGCGGACTTGTTGAACTTAAAGATCTCTTTGGCAAGAAGGAGCACGTTTACGGGGCGGATGCCAATATTGACTGGTCGATGCCAGAGGTTGCGGTAGCCACTGTGATTGCCGGGCTTGTCGGATACGCATGTATCGCGTGGTTGCTCCGCTATTTGAGCAAGGCATCCACCGCAGGCTTTGTCCTCTACCGCATTGGCCTAGCAGCGGTGATTTTCTTCCTCTTGAACCAGCGTATACTGACCCCGTAATGACGCTGACATCTCCGTGGTGGCACTGGGCCCTGGCATTTGCCGGGGCCTTTATTGCGGGTATGGCCAAGACGGGAATCCCAGGGCTTGGAATTCTGGCGGTTCCAATCTTTGCCTTTTTTCTCCCTGCGCGGGAATCAGTGGGGATTGTATTGTTGGTTCTTATTTGCGCCGATGTCCTTGCGGTACTTACCTATCGCCGCGAGGCTGACTGGAAGAAGATTTTGCAGCTTGCACCTTGGGCACTTGCCGGGATTGTTATTGGTACGTTTGCGCTCTCGCGCCTTAATGACCAAGCGGTTAAGCAGCTGATTGGGGCTAGTATTCTACCGATGGTAGCTTTGTCGGTCCGCCGTCGCCGGATGACAGCTACGGGTATCGCCGAAAAACCGCTACCTTCTTGGGCGGCGGGATTTGTTGGTCTAGTTGCTGGTTTTACAACCATGGTGGCGAACGCAGCCGGTCCAGTGATGAACCTCTATCTGATCGCGATGCGTCTCCCCAAGCTCACATTTCTTGGCACAAGTGCGTGGTACTTCTTTTGTCTCAACTGGGTGAAGGTGCCCTTTGGGATCTATGGTGGGACGATTACGCTGCACTCCGCAGGACAAAGTGCAATGCTATTCCCCGCGGCGATTGCCGGAGGAATTGTCGGAAGGCGTATCGCGCAGAAGATCCACCAAGCCAGATTCGAGGCGCTGGCGCTTACGTTTGCTGCCATTTCAGGAGTTTGGTTCCTGATTGGCAAAGATGTAATTGCTGCTCTGAAGTAACGTCTGTGACAGATAGTTAGTTTGCAAAGGCGGCCCGGATTGCTGAGGCAGCTTTGTGGATGTCGTTTGTGCTGACATCCCGATGTGTCACAAACCGGAGCCGACTCGCTCCCATGCCGCTGGCCCGTACACTATGTTGCTCGAGGCGTGCCATCGCTTCCACACCTGTTAGGCCAGTGGCAGAGATATCGAAGTAGACAATGTTGGTTTCCGGCCACGGATCCAGGCGAATTCCCGGGATGTCCTGAAGGACCTCAGCGAGCGCTTGCGCGTTGGCGTGGTCGATTTCGATATCCGCAAGATGATGTTGCAGTGCATAAAGCCCACCGGCGGCAAGGATTCCAGCCTGTCGCATCGCCCCCCCGAAGACGTGTTTCCAGCGGCGCGCTTCATTGATGAGTGCCGCAGGCCCAAGGAGGAGTGCGCCCGCGGGAGCACCAAGCCCTTTGGAGAGACATAGCGTTACCGTTTGGAACGGGGCCGCGATTTCTGCAAGGTCACAGCCCCGGCCAACAGCTGCATTTACGAGTCGTGCGCCATCGAGATGCGTGGCCAGACTGTGTGCATGCGCAGTTTCAGTGACAGCACGAACCGATCCCTCATCCCATACAATGCCGCCGGCGTAGTTGTGTGTGTTTTCGATGCAGACCATACGGCTAGGCGGAGCATGCGGGATAGTTGGATTGAGTGCCGAGAGCAGCTGCGCCGCGGTGAAAATGCCCCGCGGTGCCTGAAGTGGACGGAGAAGGACGCCGCTGAGTACCGCTGGTCCTCCGCTTTCATACTTCTGGATGTGACAGTTCTCCGCGCAAATTACTTCATCCCCAGGGCGGGTTTGAATTCGAATCGCGATTTGGTTTGCCTGCGTTGCACTGGGTAGGAAAAGCGCAGCCTCCTTCCCAAGGAGCTCACATCCGAGTTCCTGAAGTGCATTAACCGTCGGGTCCTCACCGCGTTGATCATCACCGACTGGAGCTTTGTGGATTGCATCGCGCATCGCATCCGATGGCCGTGTTGCAGTATCCGAGGAGAGATCTATCATGGGTTCATTCTACCGAGGTGATGTGGTGTGTGATGCGTTATGACTTTGCTTTATCCCAGAGCTCGCGAATGCCGGCGAAGTGGGATGTTGCCATCAGCATGTCCCGTTCCAGATCAGCAAGGATTGCATTTGCCTTGAGCGGCCGAAACGCCTTTCGGGTCATTTGCGGTGTGCATTCATTGTATTTGAGTAGAAGGGTGCTAAGGAGCCTAAGCTGTTCCTGCGTTTGTTCATAGAGCTTGATCATCCGGCGTAGCGCCGCATCCTGTGTCGCACAAAGTGCAAGAGACCGAAGGCCCTGCTGAATCATCACATCGATGTACTCGCGTTCTCGGAGCCACTCTTTCTCAACTTGAATCCATTCAGGGACGCCGCCGGCGTTTTTGAGAATTTTCGCCTGTATCCGAAGGTGTGCGGGCACCGAGAGGTCATCATCGAGATTGAGAGGCTTCCCCTTCCCCGGGAGGTTGTCGAAAACCCCTTCATTCATGGCATCCACAATGCGGCGCTCTGCTACGATGTCAATCCAAGACAGTACAGTTTCGATCATCGTTTCAGGCCTCTTCGATCAGCAGCTCATCCCAGCTCTTGGCGGTTCGGAGCCGTGACGTCCACTGCGATATGTCTGCCTCCTGAGCCGTGTTGATGCGCAGGGCGGAAAGTTCGGGGATTGGTCCGAAGAAGAGCGTCGCTGTTTCGATGAAGTTCTTACGTGCACCGGCCAGAAGCCCGAGGGCAAGCCCTTCTTCGCGTCCTTCTTCGCGGCCCTCTTCGCGGCCAACTTCGCGACCTTCTATACGCCCGCGGCGGAGGAGATGTTGCACTGTCGATGATTGTTCAAGCATTGTCATTTGCCTTTCAAAGATAGATTCCGCCTTCTCAGGATTAAACCGCATTCCAGCCAGTTTGTATGCATGACCTAAAATTTCAAGCCGTGTCGTTTCATTTTGAATAGTAAGAATGCACTGAGTAATTGCAATCCCAACATCCCGTAACGAACGCTCTCCAAAGTCAGCCAACACACCTACCGCTGCCACACTTGACCCCGGTATCAGGAGCTCATCCAACGGAACCATCCAGAGTCTGATGACGGCATAGGAGTAGCTAATGTAATTCTCTAATCCCGAAACTCGGCGGCGATATTCTCCGGTGATGGCAGGACTGTCAGCTCGCGGCGTCAACAGAAATAAACAGGTATGAACGGGAAGGTTATGCTTCCGTGTGATGTCAACGCTGTACTCAAGAAGGCGACGTGGGACGCGCCGGCCATCCTTGCCAGCTTGAAATTCTAGATGCAGCGCACACTGACTAAATGGTAGGCGAATCGACAATAATGCATCCACTTGCCGGTGCGTTGCAGCGAGTTCAGGATTCATTACCATCCCGGACACAACGCTTGGCAGACCCGCCAAGGTTGCCCAGCGCTGCGGGTCAACATCGACAAGCTGCTTAAGCGTCCTATCAAACCGTTCCGTGTTCATTTCGAATTACTAATCGAAAAAAACCGGCTATTACTACACTTTTGGAAACTTTTGTTGGGTGGATTTCACAACGAATATCCCCCAATCAATTGAGAATCCCCGGAAGATTGAAAACTACACTATCCAGCGTGCGCATCTTGTAGGTCCTTCAGGATTCTTCCAAGCATTGGGCTTTGACAGTGTCACCTAACAAATCAAAAAAGGGGCGCTTAGCGCCCCATGTTCTTGATGACCGGATTATTCTTTTCCGGATGAAACTCCGGATTCATAAAGTAATAAACCGTGCCCCATGCTCCGAAAGTCACAATCAGGATTCCAATCCAGATCAGACAGCCGAAGCATGACTGATCTGGATTCAACCCGGGTGATGGTAACCGGCGGGCAGGCTCTGCTACGGGCTTGTTCTGCTGCCCATCGGTTGGTTCACTCACAGCTCGATTTGTGCCTTCTGTGCAACGGGTGCTGCGACAGGAGCATTTTGGCGTTGATTCACCCAGCTCATCATCGAGCGAAGCTCTTTGCCAACCTGCTCGAGGAGGTGGTTGTCATCGCGCTTTGTCAATGCATTAAACGTTGGGCGGCCAGCACGGTTCTCGAGAATCCATTCCTTGGCAAAGGTTCCGGTCTGAATCTCATCCAGAATCTTCTTCATTTCCTTCTTGGTATCTTCATTAACGACACGTGGTCCACGCGTCATATCGCCAAACTGTGCCGTATCGGAAATCGAGTAGCGCATACCAGCGATACCAGCCTCGTACATCAGATCAACGATGAGCTTGAGCTCATGCAGACACTCAAAGTAGGCGATTTCTGGTTGGTAACCGGCTTCAACCAGTGTCTCAAATCCAGCCTTTACCAGTGCCGTTGCACCGCCGCAGAGGACAGCCTGCTCGCCAAAGAGGTCAGTCTCGGTCTCTTCCTGGAAGGTTGTCTCTAGAACTCCTGCACGGGTTCCGCCGACGCCCTTTGCCCATGCCAGCGCGACCTTGAGGGCTTCGCCCGTAGCGTTCTGGTGGACCGCTACCAGACAGGGAACTCCCTTGGCATCTGCGTAAACGCGGCGAACCAAGTGCCCAGGGCCTTTTGGTGCACACATAAAGACATCGACATCCTTTGGTGGAACAATTTGTCCGAAGTGGATGTTGAAGCCGTGGCCAAATGCCAGTGCTTTGCCAGCTGTCAGGCCAGGAGCGATCTCAGCAGCGTACAGAGCTGCCTGAAACTCATCGTTGACAAGAATCATGATGACATCCGCGCGCTGAGCAGCCTCGGTGACTGTTACGACTTCAAAGCCATCAGCTACAGCCTTGTCCCAGCTCTTGCCAGGGCGGAGGCCGATGATGACGTTCTGCCCTGAGTCACGGAGGTTTTGTGCATGGGCATGGCCCTGTGAACCATATCCAACCACTGCCAATGTCTTGCCACGAAATGCATCATAGGATGCATCCGCATCGTAATAAACCTTAACTGCCATGTTCCTAACTCCTTACCAAAATTCCGCCGGAGTGCCCGGCAAAAGCTAATTCTCGTCCACCGCCAGGTAGTCGGATGCAACAAGAGCTGCCCGTAAATCATCCGCTTGCAGCCGGAAAGCGGTGCGGTTGGATGGTTGCCACTCGCCGCCTGCGGCAAGCAGCTGGTTACGCAGCTCTGTGGATGCATCTTCAACCGCATCCAGCTGGGCAACCAACGCCGATAACATTTCCTCGTGAGCATCCATCAGTATGGGAAGCCCCGCAACCAGCTGACGAAGGTCACGCAGGCGCGCTTCAACGCGATGCGCAGTCTCATCAAACTGCCGCTGCATCGCTGTCCTCCAGAGCATCCACTTCACTGTTTACACAGTCATCTTCGTCGGGTTCATCATCCATGAATGACTTCCCAACGCACTTTATCCATGCAATGCGACCCACAAATCCGAGCGCGATAAATAAAGCTGCGTTGATTAGCAATGCCTTGATGGAATCAAGACCAAATGCATCCTCGATAGCGTTATAAACCAGCCATAGTGGCTCAAACAACGCCAGAATCACCCCATAGCCGGTCAGTTCGCGCGAGCGAAATGCCTTCCAGCCAAGCAGCGTCAACACTACTCCTAGGACACAAATCCCTAGAATCAGCATGTTTGCCTGCGGACGGGTGATCATCTCCTTCATGGATGGCTCAGACGGTCCTCGAACCGCGCATCATCGCAATACGACCCGTACGCACCAGCTCACGAATACCAAATGGCTCCATTTGCTGTTCAAACGAATCAATCTTCCCGCCGCCGCCCGTGACCTCAATCACCATCGCGCGGTCAGCAATATCAACAACTTTCCCTCTGAAAATCTCAACCAGCTGCAAAATCTCTGCTCGGCGCTCAGGCTCAGCCTGCACCTTGAGGAGTACGAGCTCACGCTCGAGCATCGGAGTGTCGAGGTAATCAAACACCTTATGGACATCAATCAACTTGTGCAGCTGCTTTGTGATCTGCTCCAGCGTATCGGCATCCCCAGCGACCACAATCGTCATCCGGGAGAGGTTTGGGTTATCCGTGATGCTCACGGTCAGCGACTCGATGTTGTAGCCGCGGCGTGCAAACAATCCAGAAACGCGGGCAAGTACACCGGGGCGGTTGTCGACAAGCACGGTGATTGTATGCGTTTCGGCTGCGATTGCATTAGCCATATCTCTTACTCCTTACCGCCTACCAAAGGCGGATGATCAAAAACACATAAACGGCGATGCCTGCGAGCACCGCTAACTTTCCAACTTTGCCCATTGGGTCCGGGATGGGATCATAGAGCTGCCATGTGTTATCTGCACGCAGCACGGCGGGATCCGCAACATACCGACCCTTTCGGGCAACAATTCCTACTTCAGCAAGGTGCCAGGCTTCCTCAGCAACACCTCGCTCACATGTCAGCAACGGCTCGCCATGCGCCGGGATGACGCGTTGCGGTTTAACCGATGCAATCAACCGAAGCGAACGACGTACAGCCACCCAGTCCAATGTGTCCAGATTCGGTGGCATCCGAAGTTGCTTCGTCTTCTGCCACATCGGGATGACTTGGTCCCAATCAATCGTTGACAACGCATCCCCGGCGAGCAATACGCCATCCGCTGCGCGGAACAACCCAATGCTTCCCGGCGTATGCCCCGGCAGTGCGAGTAGTTCCCAACCTGAAACCGGGCATCGTCCGTTGTCAATGCAAATTGCATTAGGCATTGCGACTGAAGCTGGTTCCTGCTTGAACTTTGCCATCAGGCTTGCGATGCCATGACAGGTCGTATCCACTGGCGGGAACGGGATGTTCCCATGGACCATCGGTGCTTCCGCAGCCGAACAGTACACAGGGCAAGCCCATTCACTGGACAGATCATTCGCGCCACCCGCCACGTGGCCATGACCATGTGACAGCAAAATGCCGCTTACGCTGTCATCGCCGATCAGGTCGGTAACCGCCTCATGAACCACCATGACATCCATCGCGCAGCCAGGATCCAGAAGCCACCAAGCGTTTACATCATCATGGATGAGCACAGCATTGGTACCTCCCGGAGTTGGCAGGACATAGACTCCACGGGCGGCTTCAGCCATTAGCGGGCGACATCCACCACTTCGTCAACAACCGGCATCCGTGTATCGCGAGGCTGGTAATGGCACGTGCTTTCCGGCTCTTCAATCTGCGGCGGCTTGCGGACAATCATGTCACCAACCGTCTGCCCGGATGGAATCATCGGGTAAACGTTTGTCTCCTTGACCACACGGAAGTCCATGAGAACCGGGCCTTCGGTTTCCATCGCCTTACGGATGGTAGCTTCAACATCCTCGACGTTTTCGCAGCGAAGTCCGACCATGCCATATGCCTCTGCGACCATGACAAAGTCCGGCGCGCGCTCCATGTCGACACTCGAATAGTGCTTCTGCCAGAACATTTCCTGCCATTGACGAACCATCCCGAGGAAGGTGTTGTTCAGGATGGCAATCTTCACAGGGAGCTTATAAATGGTTGCGACGATGAGCTCCTGAATACACATTTGGAAGGAGCCATCCCCTGAGATGCACCAGACATCTTTGTCAGGACCAACGCCAAAGCTTGCGCCAATCGCTGCAGGAAGTCCAAAACCCATGGTCCCAAGTCCACCGCTGGTGATGAACTGACGGGGCGAGCGCATCCCAAAGTGCTGTGCCGCCCACATTTGGTGCTGGCCAACATCGGTGGTGACAACGACATTGCGATCTGTAAGGCGTGCAATCTCACGGATAACCCATTCAGCGTGGAGGGTGCCATCCTGCGCGCCATCGTTGAATTCAAGCGGCATGTCAGAGCGCCATGCATCGAGCTGTGCCCACCACTCACTGATGTCCTGAGTTTCATCCACAAGCGGAAGTAGCGCTTCCAATGCCTCAGCGCAGTTGCCGACAATGCTGACATCCGCGCGGCGAACCTTGTTGATTTCACCTGGGTCGATATCAAAGTGGATGACCTTGGCGTTCTGAGCAAAGGCGCTGACCTTTCCGGTTACACGGTCATCGAAGCGGGCACCAATGGCAACCAACAGATCGCAATGCTCTACCGCGAGGTTTGCGTAGGCTGTTCCGTGCATCCCGAGCATCCCAAGGGAGAGGGGATCGTTCTCAGGAAACGCACCGAGGCCATGGAGGGTTGTTGTTACAGGGAAACCTGTCTTGTGCGCGAGTGCCTGAACCAAGTGCTCAGCTCCCGCGGCCTTGGCACCGCCACCAACGTAAAGTACGGGTTGTTTTGCCTGAGCGATCAGCTCGGCGGCACGTTTTACCTGAACTTTGTGGACCTTAAAGTCGGACTTAAAGCTTGAAATCGAGATATTCTGGACTTCATCCGGATCGTATTCGACCACTGCGCGGAATACATCAACCGGGACATCCACCAGGACTGGGCCAGGACGGCCGGAACGCGCGATATGAAACGCTTCGTGCATCACACGCGGGAGGTCGTTGACATCTTTCACCAGCCAGTTATGCTTGGTGATTGGCATTGTGATACCCGTGATGTCAGCTTCTTGGAAGGCATCTTTACCAATAACTTCGGTGCGGACCTGTCCCGTGATGGCGACCATCGGGATGGAATCCATCATCGCATCACAGATCGCGGTCACCAGGTTGGTCGCACCCGGCCCGGAAGTTCCGATACAGACACCTACTTTGCCCATCGCGTGGGAGTAGCCTTCCGCCATATGACCACCGCCCTGTTCATGCCGAACAAGGACGTGCTGCAGAAAATCACAGTGGTAGATTTCATCGTAAAGCGGAATAACCGCACCGCCAGGATATCCGAAGATGATTTCTACGCCTTCGCGGCGGAGACTCTCCAATAGGGCTTTCGCGCCAGTGCTCTTAATTTTTGCCATCACAGCCACCTCTCAACGTACCCATTTGTGGGTCCGGAAACAAAAAAGCCCCCGTCCCATGCTCACTCGGGACGAGAGGCTGGGCTGTTACTTGCCTGCGCACTCCCGCGGTACCACCCGAATTGCCACATTGCCGACTGCCTAAGCAGAGGGTTGCGGCCACTCGTTGCGCTATTTCGGGCGCAGCCCGGCAGATCTACTGATCGCGATGCGATGTTCAACCCGCAGCTCAGAGGGGAGATTCACACACACGTGCCTACTGCCTCGCACCAACCGGCAGCTCTCTGAAAGCACACGTTGCGGCTACTAGCCTCGTCAACGCTACCAAACCGTGTCGATAGTTCGAAATTTACCCGTAACTTCATGCATAAATTATCATGTCAACGGTTGGATTTTCAATAAAAAGTTCCATAACAATCGGGAACGCCGGGGACTCCTCAACCGATACACTACCGATAATGGCATCACTGAGCGAACGAGACCTTCTGCACGCACGCGGCCTTCTCCACCTGCATAAAGGCGAGAAGCAGCTGCCTGCCGGGATGCATTTACAGAATGAACCCCGCAGCGCAGGCGTTGATATCGCGATGACCGTACTAAGCCTTGCCACCGTGGCCGCAAGTCGTGCTACCCGCAATACGGGATGGATAGAGCAATATCGCACCGAAATGCAAAAGGCCCTTAGCGCATTCGATGCGGCACTGGCCATTGATAGTGAATATGCCCCCGCTCATCATGGGCGCGCACAAGCACTGCGCTATCTTGGAGATCAAGAACAGGCTCTCGGCGCAGCGCGCACAGCCGCCGCCCTTGAACCAGAAAATGCTGAATATCGCCGTCTGGCCGCAACGCTATTGGAGAGGAGTGATGCGAGCGTTTCGCAAGCAGCTGCACCATCACCAAGCACAAGCCGCCAGCCTCAAGAGCGCCTCCAGCAAGCGACATCCCGTCAAACACCACGCCGTCCACAGCCAAACGTCCCCCTTATCCCACGCCAACAGGATGGCTCTCTCCTCTCCTGGGATGACATCATTCTCCCGGAACGCACCAAACGAACCCTTCGGCAGGTGCAAAAAGTCATCGAAGCGCCGGAACAAGCCCGGCGTCTGGGCGTTGAGCCGCCCAGCGGTCTCCTCCTGTATGGCCCTCCCGGTACCGGTAAAACGACCATCTCCAAAATTCTGGCAAGCCAAGCAAGCTGTTCGTTCTTTGCAGCAAGCCCGGCGGATGTATTTTCTAAATGGATTGGAGAGGGAGAAAAAGCCGTCTCGAACCGCTTCGCTCAGGCAAGGGCAGCGTCGCCTAGTATCGTCTTTCTGGATGAAATCGATGCGCTGGTTCCAAACCGCTCCGGCGGCGTCAGCCAGCCCAGTGACAAAATTGTCAACCAGTTCTTACACGAAATTGATGGCCTATCAGGAAACCAAGGCGTCTTTGTCGTCGGCGCAACTAACCGTCCCGAGCTGTTGGACGATGCCGTCATCCGCGGTGGTCGCCTCTCCCTCAAGATTGAAATCCCCGCTCCTGATTTGGAATCTAGACTTAGCATCCTGGCGTTGCACACCCGCGGCGTCAGTCTGTCCCCGGATGTCGATATTGAGCAGTTGGCGACAGAAACCGATGGCTATAGCGGTGCCGATTTGCGTGCCCTCGTTAATGATGCAGGACTTGAGGCTCTTGTACGCATCACGGATGAAGGCGGAGCTGAGTGCCTAACGACCGAGGACTTTGAACACGCAAAGCGCGCGATCCAGCCAGATGTAAGTCCGGGGCCCTAACTACTTCAGCCACTCGCGCGCTAACAGCGCGTAGATATGACTGTCCAACCAGCTGCCGTCCGTGTCTTGGTAACACTCAATCATGTGTCCTTCTAATCGGAAGCCAAGCCGCTCGAGGAGTCGCTTTGATGCCAGATTTCGAGGGTCGGTGTCGGCTGCAATTCGATGCATTTCCCACTTGCCAAATGCATGATCAAGCATCGCCGTACACGCTTCGTAAGCGTAGCCATTGCCTTGGAAGCGTTGGGCGAGTGTGTAACCAAGCATCACCTGGCGTCCGTTTGACAGGTCTCCGAGGACTGCGATGTCACCGATGAGCGCATCGGTTTCGCGGATATGTATCGCAAACTGACAGCTGCCGGAAAATTCTGCAAGGGTTGCATCCGCGGCCCACAAAATGAAATCCGCGGCAGCCTTATGTGAATACGGCACGCTCCAGGATTGGTAGCGTGCCGTTTCAGGCTCGTTTCGATATGCGTGAAAGAGCGGCGTGTCAGATTCCCGAAAGGGTGTAATCCGAAGCCGCTCTGTCAGCAATTCACAGCTAGCGCTTTGGGGCATTCGCCTTGAATCGTCCCAGGATAAACGCTTTGTCATCCGCGGAAAGCTTAGATCCGGATTTATCCAAGTAATCGCCGAAGAGCTTGATCTCCTCATCCGTAGCCGGGCAGCCAAGGTTTTTGTTTTGGCCGGTAGGCATAAGATTGGAATCGATCAGCTTCTTGCCTTTGGCATCCAGAGTGGCAAAGAATGGGATACCACCGCCCGCTCCACCGAGGTCATTAAGCCACTTTTCACCATTGGGGTTCTCAAATGGCTTCTTTGGGCCCTGCTCAAGAACATCCAATGTAACAACCACAAATTGCTTATCAAAGCGCTCACGGACCGCTGGCTCATCAAGCGTCTTTTCCATAAGACGGCACCAGCCACACCATGTCGCCGTAAAGCGCACAAACACCACACGCTTAGACTTTTTGGCGTCAGCTAGCGCATCTTTGATCAGGATGTTTGCATCCTTTGGTGCCTCGGTGGGGGCTTGCACCGCTGGCGATGCCTGTTTGGTAGCTGGGGATGCCTGGACCGTCGGGGTCCCCTGAAAACCTGTAAATCCAATCAATGCTGCAATAGCAACAGTTCCAAACATCATGGTTTCACTCCATTCTTTGCAAAGTGTGCTAACAGGCGCATCACGCCATCTGCTGCATCATCCGCGCGGTAGCTTGGTCGGTAATCGGCATGGAAACCGTGGCCAGCTTCGGGATAGACGACAAACTCTCCTGAGATACCTGTCTTTGGGAGGACAGCTTTCATCGCATCGATTTGCGTAAGCGGTATTCCCCCATCTTTGGCCCCATAAAGTCCAAGGACTGGGGCTTTGAGCTTTGTCGCGATGTCTAATGGTTGCGTTGGTGTGAGAGCCGTTCGGTTGCCATCAAGGCGGCCGTACCACGCAGCCCCTGCCTTAAACCGAGTTCCATGTGCACACGCAAGCCAGACAACACGTCCTCCCCAGCAGAAACCGGTGATGCCAGCTTTCTTAGCATCCGCTTGCTTTTGCTTGCTAACCCAATCCATCAAGGAATCGATGTCCCCCATTACCTGTGCATCAGGCACTTTGGAGACGATATCCGCCATGATGGAGCTCATCGGAGCTTTTGTTGCATCCCCTTGGCGTTGATACAGATTTGGCGCCACCGCGTAAAAACCAAGCTTGGCATACCGTCGGCAGACATCCTGGATGTGCTCATGCAGTCCAAAAATTTCTTGGATGATGACGATGACGGGAGCCTTTTTGGCCCCACTTGGATGTGCAACGTAGACATTCATTTCCACGTTATCTGCGCACTTGAATGTCATCATGCCGGCATCTAGGCCATCCGGGCTTGTCTGCACGTAGCATCCTTCCACAGGGGAAACTGCGACTGCAAACCCGGCGCCGATCAGTCCGGAAACCAGTGTCCGTCGTGAGACAGAAGCGTCCATCGGGACCCACTTATCGTGCTCCAATTCCAATTTTCCATCCTCCGTACGTGATGGCAACCGCTTACGCGATTGACTAATCACCGCGGAAGAAGTCGCCCAGCAATCTACCGAAAACGTGCCCGAGGAAGAGGATATTCCCTCCGAAGGCCAGTGTCTCACCAAAGCCAGCGCCGCCGAATACAGCTAGCATCAGACCTGCTGCCGTCACTGTACCGTACAGCATCCCGACCGAGCGATGAAAACCATCCTGCACCAACGTGATGCCAATATGGGAGAGCATCCCTAGGGGATAAAACACAACGCCAAGAACAAGGAGTGCGGGGCCAGCCGGGAATCCACCGGCTGCAGCATGTCCGCCACCAATTAAGAATTCATCCTCGAAGCGACGAACTTCGCCGGTCACGGACTGAATCAAACCCAACCAACCGCCGATGGCCACCGCCATCAGCATGAACTGGATGCTCCATGTCTTTACAAAGTCAATCCCAGCGCTTGGGTACCTTGGTTCGCTGATGTACCAGAATCCAATCATTAGGATAGCCGCTGAGTAGCCGACCAGCTTTATCAGTGCTTGCAGTTTTTGTTGTTTCCGTGAGAGGAATGCGCTGTTATGATTGCCACCACCACGATGAGGCTGCACGTGTGCCGAACGGCTGGCGGTCCGATGTAGGCGCTCAAGTTTCATCCGCGCTGAGCCATTGAACTGGTCAAACTGCAAACAGAATGTGTAGTGCTTTGCCGCATCATCGAGGCGCCCCTGCTGCATATACACATCGCCCATGATTTCCTGCGCCATTGCATTCCGATGGTTGTACGAGAGCGACCGGATGGCGTGTTCTTTTGCCTCAATAAATCGACCTTGGAAATAGCATTTCCTTGCCAGCTCTGCGTACTTTTCGGATTCGATGTGGGCTGCCTGAACATTTTGTGGCTGCGGCTTTGCCCCCGTACCACCACTACGGTTCGGAGTTGTTCCGCCAGCTTGTCCACGTTGTGTCTGTGACTGGGATTGAGTTGGCCGTGCGGCTCGCGCCTGCATCAACAGCTCAGCATCGTACGTTGCCCGCGCATCGGCATCCCCAAGGATTCTGTAGGCATCCGCTATGGCCGCAAACTTACGCGCCGCCCCCGGATCGCCGGGATTAACATCTGGATGGTACTTCCGCGCGAGCTCACGGTAGCGCCGCTTGATGTCATCTGAGGACGCCGTCGGCGCGATTTCAAAGGTCTGGTAGTGCGTCCGGGTTGCCATGCGTATCTTTTAGTTGCCTACGTTGTTCAGGTTCGTGAAGTAACCGGAGTAGAACTGGATCACGATGATTCCAACGACGACTGCAGCCAGAAGAAGCATCCCAACACCCGCGTACACTGCATACTGACTGGCCTTCATATCGGCATCGGATTCAAGATAGTCCGCAACCTTGTCCATCATGATGTCGAGGGAGCCGGTTTGTTCGCCCGTTCTGGCCATTTGGACGGCGATTGGCGAAAGCAAGCCTGTGCTCTCAAGCATCGCACTCAGCCCACCACCTTGCATCAGGACCGGGACGGACTCCACCATCCGCAACCCAATAGCCCTGTTTCCACACGCCCGGGCTGCGATATCAACAGCAGTCGGCAACAAGACACCACCGGAATACAGCGCTCCCAGTGCCCGTGTAAAGCGTGCGGTTGCATACGATTGCGCCACCCGGCCCGGACCAGGAATAAGC
>JBJTQN010000168.1:0-3451 GCA_046075665.1 Armatimonadota bacterium
AACTGCCACTACGGTTAGAAAACTGCCAGCCCGCAGAGTATTCTGTGGGCTGGTTTTCTGATTCGAGGAATACTAGGCAATGAACATCGTGGTCAAGACATGGTTGATAGGGTGTGGGGTTCTGGTGCTTTGCTCCACCGCTACCGCACAGCACAGACAGTCTGATAAAGAGCTTGCACGGTTCAAACTTCCAAAGTTCATTACATCCCAGAAGATCACGGTTGAACCATCCGCGCTGCGCCGCGGCGCAGCTGGAAAACTAGCCATCACCCTCGGCGTCGAGGACACATTCCACATCTATGACCCAAACCCCGGAGACCCATTCCTAACCGCAACTAAAGTGACTCCACTCAAGGTGCAGGGTGTAGTTTTTGGCAAGCCTGTCTGGCCTGTACCGATAGAAGTCAAGGGCGCAAAAGTCCATGAGGGAAGCGTCACCATCACAATCCCGTTCACAGTCAAGCCAGCCGCGAAGATTGGCAAAGAAGTCTTTGGCGCAAAGTTCTATGCGCAGGGCTGCAATGCAAACACGTGTTATCCGCCCGCTGAATTTGTCGTGAACAAACCCGTCTCAATCAAGTAATGATGGCTGGGACCTATCGTATTTGCCGGCTATTCCATTACAATAGACTATGAACGAACAAACCCCAGAGTCGGACGATGTCACTCTCGACCGCTACATCCTCGAGCCTACGGATGAAATCGTTGATGCGCTGATCAACCACTGGTCGTGGATTTTTGAAGATGACATCTCAATCGTCATGATGTCGCGGCTTGGAGACTTCTTCCTCGAAGATGACGAAGGCATCATCTACTGGCTCAATACGGGCACGGGTGACCTCGACCGGATTGCAGCAAGTGATGCCGAATTCCAACAACTACTGCAAACGGACGCCTTTGATGACTGGTTCTTGACAGACCTCGTGGATGAGTGTCATGCCGCTGGATTAGTCCCGGGCGATGGCGAAGTGCTCTCCTACAAAGTCCTCCCGATTTTTGAAGAGGGTGAGTACACAGTCGACAATATGCATGTCGTTACCGCCGAAGCACACCTCGCATTCTCTGGTGACATCTTGCTAGAGATGACTGAGGAAGAGGATGACGAAGCGCAAGGCTAGTTTCATCTGAATCAACCAATGAATAGCCCTCTTTGCTTCAAGCAAGGAGGGCTATTGTCATTGCAGGGTCTCTTGGTGGGCGATAGCCTTTATGCAACCTCAGACCTTCTGATTACCGGAGCACACATGAAACGCAGCGCTGCGTTACGCACTGGATTATTCTTAACGCTCGCGACCATTCTCGCGCTGGCGGCGCCTGCCAAGGCAGGATTACAGGATTTGGCTGCCGTCAGCGTGGTTGGCCTCACAAAGGTACCGGCGCATTTCACCCGTGATGTCCTTCCTGTCCTCACCAAAGTCGGCTGTAATCAGGGCGCATGTCACGGTCAGCAAGGCGGGAAAGGCGGTTTTAAGCTCTCCCTTCGCGCTTGGGATGCACTGTATGACTACGAGCAGATTACCAAAGATGCGAGTGGAAAGCGGATTGCAGGCAGCGGTTCCGCTGACACGCTGCTTCTGAAAAAAGCCACGGGACAGCTAAAACACGGTGGTGGAGCCGTGATCCAACCGACATCGGATGCCTACAAGACCATCGAACACTGGCTTAAACTCGGCGCTCCGGCAGCTGGTAGTCAGGTTGCGGAGATCAAAAGCATCGATGTCACGCCAAAGCAGCTCGGTCCCCAAGCCAAGGGCATCGAGATTCCACTCACGGTTGTCGCTACATATGCGGATGGCTACACCCGTGATGTCACATCCTTGTCGCGCTTTCAACCGATGAACGAAGCCGTTGCATCGGTTGATTCCGATGGCAATGTCAGTACCAATGGCCCAGGTGAAGGCACGGTTCTCGTAGCGTTTGGCGGTGAAGTCACTACAGTTCAGGTGACAGTTCCGTATGCAACACTCCCGAAACAACAAACCGGGGTATCGAATGCATCCCGTAACCCTGTTGATGTCGCTGTAACCCGAAAACTCACGGCACTTGGTCTGGTTGCAAGCCCCCGGGCAGCCGATGATGAGTTTCTCCGCAGGGTTTACCTTGACACCCTTGCATTGCTTCCGACGATTACAGAAACGCGTGCTTTTCTTGCCGATACCGCACCCGACAAACGGACAAAACTGATCGGACAGCTCCTTGGGCGGCGTGAACATGCGCAGTATCGTGCGCTTCGCATGGCGGATCTCCTGCGCGTGAATGGACAGTTCCTTAGCGAGGAAGGCGCAGATACTTATTCACGCTGGCTGGAAGAGCAGTCAGCGAATAACGTCCCATACGACAAAGTTGTGAGGGAACTCCTGACAAGCAAAGGGTCTACCTATCGGACGGGGCCCGCAAATTACTACCGCGTCGCGAATACGCCACCAGATCTCGCTGAAACGACCGCCCAGGCATTCCTCGGAACCCGTATCGGCTGCGCGAAATGCCATAACCACCCGTTTGAGCGCTGGAAGCAATCAGACTACTACAGCTTTGCCGCCTTCTTCGCACGATTCCAACACAAATACGGACCTGAGTTTGGGGAAGTCTCCGTGATGGTTAGGCAGAGCGGGGAAGTCGGACATCCGAAGACCGGTAAGCCGATGTCATTGCGCCCCCTTGGTGGCAGTGAAATGGTTGTCCCGGATGATCAGGACCGCAGGGCAGCACTCGCAGATTGGCTTACCAGTCCATCCAATCGGCTTTTTGCTGATGTCGCCGTGAACCGCATTTGGGCTGAGTACTTTGGTGTTGGCATTGTTGATTCCACGGATGACTTTCGCGTATCCAATCCGCCTAGTAATCCTGAGCTGCTCGCCGTGCTAAGCGACACGTTCATAAAATCTGGCTTTGATGTCCGCGCCGTCGAGAGATTAATACTGACATCTGAGACGTATCAACGCAGCAGCGTCATCCTCCCTGGAAACCGGAGTGATACGCGTTATTATGCCCGGGCCTATCCGCGCCGCTTGCCGGCTGAAGCGATGATAGATGCCATCGGCGTCGCTACCGGACGCCCGGAGCGCTTTTACCCATACCCCGCTGAATATCGGGCGACGATGATTCGTGATAGTCGTATCCAAAATTACTTTCTAGAGACATTTGGAAGACCTAAGCGGGAGGTCGCATGTACCTGCGAACGCTCGGATGCGCCCAACCTTTCGCAAGCTCTCCATCTCATCAACAGTGGCTTTGTCCATTACAAGGTCACCGAGTGGAATGGCAAAGTCATGCAACTAATGGAGCAAGCGAAAAAGCTCCCCGAGTTCAGGCAGGATTCACAGATCGTAGAAGAGCTCTATCTTTCCACACTTAGCCGTTATCCAACAGCCAGTGAGCAGAGTAAGATGCTCTCATATATTCGGGCGCAAAAGGACCGAAAGACAGCCTTTGAGGACTGCCTTTGGGGCTT